>CAKUJB010000030.1 GCA_934661165.1 uncultured Microbacteriaceae bacterium
CATCAGAGCCGCACCGCGATGTCGGCGAGGAGGCGGCCGATGCGCTGCTCGGCCTCCCGGCCGGCAGCGATGACCTCCTCGTGGGACAGCGGCGTCGGGGAGACACCGGCCGCCGCATTCGTGATGAGGGAGAGGCCGAGGATCTCCATGCCCGCCTCGCGCGCCGCGATCGCCTCGAGCGCGGTCGACATGCCGACGATCGAACCGCCGATCGCGCCGGCCATGCGGACCTCGGCGGGCGTCTCGTAGTGCGGGCCGCGGAACTGCACGTACACGCCCTCGGCGAGGTCCGGGTCGACCTCGCGCGCGATCGCGCGCAGCCGCGCCGCGTACAGGTCGGTGAGGTCGACGAATGTCGCGCCCTCGAGCGGGGACGCGGCGGTGAGGTTGATGTGGTCGGTGATGAGCGCGACCGTGCCGGGGGACCAGGCGGGGTCGAGGCCGCCCGCGCCGTTCGTGAGGACCATGACGCGGGCGCCCGCGGCGGCCGCCGTGCGCACGGAGTGGACGACCCGGCGTACGCCGTGGCCCTCGTAGTAGTGCGTCCGGGCACCGATGATGAGCGCGTGCCGGCCGTCGGAGAGGCGCACGGAGCGGAGCGTCCCGACGTGGCCGGGCACTGCCGATGCGCTGAATCCCGTGATCTCGGTCGCCGGCACCGTTGCGACCGTCTCGCCGAGGAGGTCGGCGGCCTTCGCCCAGCCGCTACCGAGGGTCAGCGCGAGGTCGTGGCGCGCGATGCCGGTCGCCGCGGCGAGCTGGTCGGCGGCCTCGGCGGCGATCGCCCTCGGGTCGGCCTGCGGGTCGTCGAGTGGGTTCTGCGGCATGGCAGTCAGTCTAGGAGCGGGCTCCCACGCCCGCCGGTGCGGTCCGATCAGTCCGAGGCCCGCCCTCCCCGCTTCGTTGCATATGTTTGTGCTGCGTACACATGGTCAACCATGGCGAGCGGGCGCAAACGTATGCAATGGGCACCGGGTGGAGCTCGCGCGACCTGGGGAACCTCAAGAAAATTGGAGTATCAAGTCGACAACAGCGCCCTATACAGGGCTTTGCTTCGTTGAGAGGCTGGACGTGGGCCGGGCGAGATGCGCGCGGCCAGAACCGGGCATCGAGGCCCGGGGTAGGAGAGTTTCCGTGACGGATGCTGTGACGTCGACATCGACCGACTACGCGGGCGCGATCGCGAACCACCTCGTTCGCGCCGAGCTCGGGGACATCCCGGCTCGTGAGATCGAGCGGGCGAAGCTGCGACTCGTCGACAGCATCGGCAACGTCCTCGCGGGCGTCGACGCGACCGGCAACGCCGCGGCCCGATCGGTCTTCCTCGGCTATGGCGGCAGCGCCGAGTCGACGGTCGTGGGTGCCGGGGCGAAGGTGCCTGCGCCGCACGCGGCGCTCCTCAACGCGATGTCGATGCGCTCCTACGACTTCGAGGCGGTCGGCGCCGAGGCCGCCGACTCGAGCATGGTCGCGGCCCACATCAGCGGCACGACCGTCGCGGTCGGCCTCGCCGCCGCCGAGCGCCGCGGCGCCACCGGCAAGGAGATGCTCGAGGCGATCATCCTCGGCGAGGATCTCGCCTCCCGGCTCGCCGTGGCCTCCGGCTTCAATACCGCGAGTGGCGGGGACAACACGGGCACCGTCAACGTCATGGGGGGCGCCGCGATCGTCGGAAAGCTCGAGGGATTCGACGTGCGGCAATACCGCGATGCATTCGGTCACGCGCTCAACCAGATGGCCGGGACCGTGCAGAGCCTCTTCGACAAGGCGGACTCCTTCAAGCTCCCGCAGTCGCTCGGCGCGAGGAATGCGGTGGTCGCCGCCGACCTCGCGAAGGCCGGCTTCACCGGGCTCGACGACGCGATCGGCGCGCCGTTCGGCTTCTTCCGGCTGTTCAGCCCCGACCCACGCCCCGAGCAGCTGCTCGCCGGGATCGGCGAGCAGTACTTCTCCGACATGATCATCAAGCCGTGGTCGTCGTGCCGGGCCGCGCACCCGGCACTCGACGCGACGCTGCGCCTGCGCGGCGAGCACGGCCTCACCGTCGCGGACGTCGAGACCGTCGAGGTGCACGTCACCCCGACGACGAAGCGCGGGTTCACGGCGCAGCCGTTCTCCGCCTCGCCGCGCTCCGAGGTCGACGGCATGTTCAGCATCCCCTTCAACGTGGCCGTCGGCCTCATCGAGGGGACGGTGCGCCCCGAGCACCTCGGCGTCGAGTACATGACCCGTCCGGAGGTTCGCGACCTGCTCGACCGGATCGTCATCATCGACAGCCTCCCGCCGCACGAATATCAGACAGCCGAGGTCGTCGTCGTGACGACGTCGGGCGCTCGACACCGGCAGCGAGTCGACGGCGTGCTCGGCGACATCTACCGCCGCCCGCTCGACGAGGCGGCCGTGCTCGAGAAGTTCCATCTCAATGCGGAGTTCGGCGGCCGGACCGACCGCGCGACCGCCGACCGCCTCGTCGACGTCGCGATGCGCATCGACGAGCTCGGCCGCGTCGACGAGCTGATCGAGCTCTTGCCGTGAGCATGTCGACGACCGTCCGACCCGTGCTCGACCTCACGGCACCCCTCGCGGTGCCGCAGCTGGCCGAGGGGCTCCTCCCGCTGCTCATCGACGGTCAGTGGCGGGCGGGGCGCGCGGCGCCGCGTGAGCTCGTCGCCCCGGCCACCGGCCAGGTCTTCGCGTTCGCCTCGATGGCCTCGGCCGAGGACGTCGATCTCGCGGTCGACGCGGCGACGCGTGCCACCTCGAGCTGGCTCGCGCTCAGCCCGGCGCGCCGTGGTCGACTCATCCACCGGCTCGGTGAGCTCATCGAGGCGCATGCCGAGGAGCTCGCGCAGCTCGAGGCCGTCAACGTCGGCAAGCCCCTCGCGACGGCCCGCGCCTTCGACGTCGCCCATGCCGCCGAGGGCGCGATCGCGAACGCGGGCTGGGCGACCCGGCTGCACGGTGAGACCCGGGACATGTCCCGGCCAGGACAGTGGCAGGCGATGACGCTGCGGCAGCCGATCGGCGTCGTCGGCGCGATCGTGCCCTGGAACGCGCCGCTGCCGATGGCGGTCAACAAGGTGACGGCGGCGCTCGCCGCCGGCTGCACGGTCGTGCTCAAGCCGTCGGAGCTCACCCCGATCACCGCGCTGCGCCTCGGCGCGCTCGCACTCGAGGCCGGGATCCCCGCGGGGGTGCTCAACGTCGTCCCCGGTCTCGGCGGCGAGGCGGGCGCCGCGCTCGTCGCGCACCCCGGGGTCGCGAAGATCGCATTCACCGGCTCGACGCGTGTCGGTGCGGAGATCGCGAAGGTCTGCGCCGGCTCGATGAAGCGTTTCTCCCTCGAGCTCGGCGGCAAGTCCCCCGTCATCGTCTTCCCCGACGCGGACCTCGAGCGCGCGGTCCCGGCCGTCGCGATGGGCATCTTCGGCAACACGGGCCAGGTCTGCGCCGCCGGCTCGCGACTCTTCGTCCACGCGGCGATTCATGACGAATTCGTGGCGGGCCTTCGCGAGTTCGCTGCACGGCTGCGCGTAGGGCCGGGTGAGGACGCCGATCTCGGGCCGCTCGTCTCGGACGTGCAGAAGGAGCGCGTGCTGGGCTACATCCGCTCCGGGATCGACGACGGCGCGACGCTCGTGACGGGCGGCGACCTGCCCGGCGACGGCTTCTTCGTGCAGCCGACGATCCTCACGGACGTACGCTCGGACATGCGGATGGTCCGGGAGGAGATCTTCGGACCCGTGCTCGCGGTGCAGCGGTTCGACGACGCGACGAGTCTCGATGAGCTGCTGCGGCGCGCCAACGACACCGAGTACGGGCTCTCGGCCTCGGTGTGGACGCGCGATATCGGTCGCGCCTTCCTGCTCGCGAAGGGGCTCGAGTCCGGCACCGTCCGGGTGAACAGCGCGGTCGGCATCGACCCCGCCATCCCTTTCGGCGGGGTGAAGTGGTCCGGCGTCGGCCGGGAGAACGGCATCGAGGGTGTCGAGCAGTTCACGGAGCTCAAAACGGTCGTCATCGACCTCGGCGCGTAGCGCCCACCAAGCACCCGACACGGGCACCGCTGAGGTCCGTCGCCGGGGGAATCACCAGACTCAGCGGATCCCCCAAAAAACCAACAACACCAGGACCTGCACTACAAGGAGGTAGGCGTGAAGAAGCGCATTTTTGGAGCCCTCGGGGCCGTGGCCATTGCGACCCTCGCGATGTCCGGCTGCGCGAGCGACCCGCTCAGCCCGACCGAGACGACCGGCCCCGCCGAGTCGAGCGCGCCCGCGGAGCTCACCAAGATCTCCGTCGTCGTCGCCCCGATCCACTTCGAGCCCGCGTACATCGCCGACCGTGAAGGCTTCTTCGCGGAAGAGGGCCTCGAGGTCGAGATCATCCCCGGTGGCGCGCCGACGGCGAACATCGCCCGCGCCGTGAGCGGCGAGGTCGACATCACGACCGGCTCGCTCGGGACGCTCGTCACCTCGGCCGCACAGGGCGTGCCGGTCATCGGCATCGCCGGCAACGGCTACACGAGCCCCGACAACGCGACGTCGGGCGTTCTCGCGCTCAAGTCGAGCGGCATCGAGACGCCGGGCGACCTCGCCGGCCGGACCGTCGGCATCCAGGGCCTCAACACGGGCTCGGAGATTCCGCTGTTCCTCGCGGCGGAGGCCCACGGCATCGACCCGCTCTCGATCGAGCGCGTCGAGATCGCCTCGGCCGGCATGGAGACGGCACTCGTCGAGGGCACGGTCGACGCCGTCCTCGCCTCGGCGCCGCAGTACAACCAGATCCTCGCGCGGGACGACGTCCACCTCGTGTCGAACCCGTCGACCGAGTACATGGCCGGCACCCCAGTGACCGTCTGGGTCGTGTCGACCGACTGGCTGGCGGACAACGCCGACACGGCCAGCGCATTCGTCCGGGCGATGGAGAAGGCCCAGGCCTTCTATGAGGACCCGGCGAACCTCGACGCGATCCTCGACATCACCGCCGAGATCTCGCAGGTCGACCGCGCAAACCTCTCGGCCAACTCGCTCATCCCGGTGTCGGTCGCGTTCGACCTCAAGCAGTCGAACGTTCAGGCCGATGGCTTCTACACCTTCGGGATCATCTCGAAGGCGGTCAACATCGACGACATCCTCTGGTCCGAGGCACCGCGTCGATGACGCAGCCCCGGACGATCCAGGTGAATGCACGGCGCTGACGTGTCGACCTTCACCATCCCGATCACCCGCCCCGGCGCGAGAGCTGGTCTCTCGCGCCGGGTGCGGCTCCTGCTCACCCGCCTCGGTGTCGTCGTCGTGCTCCTCGGCGTCTGGGAGCTCGCGTACCTCGCGCACGTGCTCCCGGAGGTCGCGCCCGATGTCGTCCAGGTCGCCGTCGCCTTCGGCGCGGTCCTCGTGTCCGGCGCGTTCTGGACCGCCCTGGGCCAGACCGTGTTCGCCGCCCTTGTCGGCTGGGCGATCGCGGCCGTCCTCGGTGTCGTCCTCGGTGTCGCCATCGGCCAGAGCGGCTTCTTCACCCGCTCGGTCGACGTCCTCGTCGAGTTCGGCCGAGCCTTCCCCATGGTCGCGCTGCTGCCCATGGTCGTCCTCGTCATCGGCGTGAACGCCCGCATGGAGATCTTCATGGTGGTCCTGTCCTGCCTGTGGCCGATCCTCATCCAGTCGATCGTCGGCAGTCGTCGTCAGGACCAGGCGGTCTCCGACACGGTCGACGTCTTCCGGATCTCGCCGCTGCGGCGTTTCCGCCGGGTCACCCTGCCCGCCGCGATGCCCATGATCTCGACGGGCCTTCGCATCGCGCTGTCGATCGGCCTGCTCGTCACGGTCGGCGTCGGCGTGCTGAGCCAGACCCCCGGGATCGGGCGGCAGATCACGCTCGCGCAGGAGGCGTCCCGATGGGATGTCGCCTTCGCGTACATCATCCTCGTCGGCCTCGTCGGCTGGGGCGTCAACTCGGGGATCGCGGTCGCCGAGCGCCGCGCCCTGCGCTGGAATCGGCAGGAGGCGTGATGCGCGCATTCCTCAAGACCGCGTTCGAGAAGTCGTGGCTCATCGTCCTGCTCGTGCTCATCTGGTGGTTCGCCTCGGCGGGGAGCACGAACGTGTTCTACCCGCCGCTGTCGCAGATCCTCGAGACGCTGTGGCGCGACCTGGCGAGCGGCCTGCTCCTCGAGTACCTCGGCTTCAGCCTCGGCAACCTCGCCGTCGGCATGTTGTTCGCCCTCGTCGTCGGGATCGGGCTCGGGCTGTTCATCGGCGAGATCACCTGGCTCCGCGAGGCGCTGTCACCGTTCATCGACTTCGCGCGTTCGGTGCCGCAGGTCGCGATCGTGCCGCTCATCATCGGCACCTTCGGGCTCGGACCGGGACCGAAGATCTACACGATCGCGTTCGCCTGCGTCTTCCCGATCCTGCTCAACGCGATCGACGGGGTGCGCGGCATCGAGCCGACGATCCGGCGCTTTGGGAAGGTCTACCGGATCCCGCCGGTGCGGTACTTCCTGCGCGTCGTGCTGCCCGGGGCGCTGCCGCAGGTCTTCGCGGGCATCCGGGTGGCGCTGCCGATCGGCATCACCGTCATGGTCGTCAGCGAGCTGTACGCGGCGAATCGCGGCGTCGGCTTCTACATCCTCAACTCCTCGAGCACCTTCCACCTCGCGGAGACCTGGGCCGGCGCGTTCTTCGTGGGCGTCATCGGCTATCTCATCTCGATCATCTTCAACCGCATCGAGCGCATCCCGCTGCGCTGGTACTTCGACTCTGGAGCGACGACCAAGTGACTCAGGACACCACCACGCCCGCCGTGGCGACCACCACCGACACCCAGCCGGCGCTCTGCGTCGAGGGGCTGTCGATGTGGTTCGGCGAGGGCGACACCTTCAATCACGTGCTCGAGGGGCTCGAGCTCACGGTCGCCGCGGGCGAGTTCATCTCGATCGTCGGCCCGTCCGGCGTCGGCAAGACGACGCTGCTGCGCTGTCTCTCCGGCCTCATCGAGCCGTCCGGCGGGCGCGTCCTCGTCGGTGAGGAGGAGATCCGGCAGCCGCATCCCGCCGTCGGCGTCGTCTTCCAGGACTACAGCCGCTCGCTGCTGCCGTGGATGACGACGCTCGAGAATGTCGCCTTCCCACTCGAGGGGCGGTTCGGCAAGCAGGAGCGGCGCCAGCGTGCCGAGCTCGCGCTCGAGAGCGTCGGCCTCGGCGGGCAGGGTGCGAAGTACCCCTGGGAGATGTCGGGCGGCATGCAGCAGCGCGTCGCCATCGCCCGCGGGCTCGCGTACGAGGCGCAGATCATGCTCATGGACGAGCCGTTCGCCTCCGTCGACGCGCAGACCCGGTTCAACCTCGAGGACCTCGTCGCGGAGCTCCGCGTCGAGCTCGGGCTCACCGTGCTGCTCGTCACGCACGACATCGACGAGGCACTGTACCTGTCCGATCGCGTCGTCGTCCTCGCGGGCAAGCCCGCGAAGGTCGTCGACATCATCCCCACCGAGTTCGGCGATCACCGCGATCAGGCGGCGACGAAGGCCGACCCCCGGTTCGGCGCGGCGCGGTCGAAGATCCTCGGCCTGCTCCAGCACTGAGCCGAGCCGTCACCCCCATTGCATGCGAGACAAGTAAGGACCCCGGACATGGAACGTCGCCACGAGAACATGGCGCTGACCACCTTCATGCTGCCCGCCGGCTACCACAAGGACAGCTGGCGGCTGCCCGGCAGCCGCGCCGAGGAGCTCGGCTTCCTCGAGTTCGTCACCGAGCTGACGCTCATCGCGGAGGAGGCGAAGCTCGACGCCGTCTTCTTCGGCGACATCGTCACGGCGGACACCATCCTCCGCAACGACATCAAGATGAACGGCCTGTACGAGCCGATCTCGGTGCTCTCCGCGCTCGCGGCGCGGACGAGTCGCATCGGGCTCATTGGCACGGTCTCGACGACCTTCTCGGAGCCGTACAACGTCGCGCGACAGATCCTCGGGATCGACCACATGAGCGGCGGCCGGGCGGGGTGGAACATCGTCACGAGCTCCCGCGGCAACCAGAACTTCGGGCTCGAGGAGATGCCGGACCCGGTGGACCGCTACCGGCGGGCGCAGGAGTTCCTCGAGGTCGTCACGAAGCTCTGGGACAGCTGGGACGAGGACGCCGTCATCACCGACCGCGAGAGCGGCAAGTGGGCCGACCTCGACCGCATCCACCGGATCCACCACGAGGGCGAGTTCTTCCAGGTGCAGGGACCGCTCAACATGCGGCGCTCGCTGCAGGGCCGTCCGCTGCTCTTCCAGGCCGGGTCCTCCGGTGAGGGCATCGACCTCGGGTCGTCGTACGCCGACGGCATCTACACGGCGCAACCCGACCGCGACATCTCGATCGAGTACTACCGCAACTACAAGCGGATCCTCGCCGAGAAGGGGCGCAACCCCGATCACGTCAAGATCCTGCCTGGCCTCGTGCCGATCCTCGGCGAGACCAGGGCCGAGGCGGAGGAGCTCGCGCAGCACCTCGCCGATCAGGTCGACATGGAGTACGGGCGCATCCAGCTCATCGCGGACCACAAGCTCGACCTCACGGGGCTCGAGCTCGACGACCGGATCCCGCTCGACCGCTTCCCCGAGAAGCTCGCGACGAGCCGCTCGAAGATCTTCATCCGCCGCGCCGAGGAGGGTGCGACGATCCGGCAGCTCATCATCGAGTCGGCACGGGGCACCGGCCACGGCTGGTTCATCGGGACGCCGGGCGAGGTCGCCGACCACATGATCGACTGGTTCAACCACCGCGCGTGCGACGGCTTCAACATCAACGCGCCGTTCATGCCCGGCGGCATGGAGCTCATGTGCCGGACGCTCGTGCCGGAGCTGCAGGAGCGCGGCTACTTCCGCACGGAGTACGAGGGCACGACGCTGCGTGAGCATCTCGGCCTCGGGATGCCCGCGCCCGTGCTCGAGCGCGCCTGAGCGTCATGGCCGGCTTCACCGCGACGGCGGCGGTCCTGCACGAGTTCGGCGCGCCGCTCGAGCTCGCCGAGGTCCGCTACGACGAGCTCGCGCCGCACGAGGTCCTGGTCCGTGTCGTGGCGAGCGGCGTGTGCCGGAGCGACCTCACGGTCTCGAGCGCGTTCCACGGCTTCCCCGTGCCGCTCGTGCTCGGGCACGAGGTGTCGGGCATCGTCGAGCGGGTGGGCGCGCAGGTCACGACGCTCGAGGTCGGCGACCGGGTGGTCGCCTGCTCGGTGAGCAATTGCGGTGCGTGTCGGAACTGCCGCCTCGGGCAGCCGTTCCGGTGCCTCGACCGGGCGGCGACGCAGCGCGGCCCGGGGGAGCGGCCACGGGTCACGCTCGACGAGGCGCAGGCGACGCAGTTCCTCGGCATCGGCGGCTTCGCGACGCACACGGTCATGCACGAGCGCATCGCCGTGCCGGTGCCGCACGACGTCCCGCACGACGTCGCGTGCCTGCTCGGCTGCGGGGTCGCCACCGGCCTCGGCGCCGCCCTGCACAGCGCACGGATCCGGCACGGCGACACCGTCGTGGTCATCGGGTGCGGCGGGGTCGGGCTCAATGTCGTCCAGGGAGCCCGCCTCGCCGGGGCGCTGCGGATCATCGCCGTCGACACCAACCCGGCGGCGCTCGAGCTCGCCGCACTGCTCGGGGCGACCGACACCCTCAACCCGCTCGACACCGAGGTGCCGGCCGCGGTGCTCGAGCTCACGAATGGGCTCGGCGCGAGCCACGCATTCGAGGTCATCGGCAGGCCGACCACGGTGCAGCAGGGACTCGACTGCCTCGGCAAGGGCGGCACGCTCTACCTCGTCGGCGTCCAGCAGCCGAGCGAGGTGCTCGGGATCGAGTTCCGTCACTTCTTCGAGCAGAAGGGCCTGCGCGGGATCGCGATGGGATCGACCGTCCCGCACGTCCACATCCCCGAGTACGCGCAGCTCTACCTGCAGGGGCGGTTGCTGCTCGACCCGATCGTGGCCAACCGCATCCCGCTCGACGACGTCAACTCGGGCTTCGACCGGCTCCGTGCCGGTGAGGCGGCCCGCTCGGTGATCACCTTCGCATGAGCGTCCCATCCTCAGGTGTGCGATCGCTCGCCGAGCACCTTCCTCGCCGACTCGATCCACTGCCGGGTGAGGACGCTCGGCTTCGCGCCGCGGGCGAGCACGATGCACAGCTCGAGGGGCTGCGCGGCACGGCTCAGCACCGGCTTCGAGACGATCGAGAGGTTCTCGACGGAGAGCCGGAGGTCGTACTTCTCGTAGGAGAGCGCGACGCCGGCGCTCCGGCCGACGAATGCGCGGACGGTGCCGATATTGCGGCAGGTGTGCGCGATGTTCGGCGTGATGCCCTCCTCGTCGAAGATGCGAAGGTAGTGCTCGTACATCGGGGACGAGCCGAACATGACGAACGGCTCGTCCGCGAGCTGCTGCATCGTCACGACCGGCGGCGCATCGGGTGCGCTGAGCGGGTGCCCGCCCGGCAGCAGCACCGCCGCCGTCGTGACCGCGACCGGGAAGCGCTGCAGCCGGTGGTCGAGGTCGAGGTTGTACATGAAGGCCATGTCGATCGCGCCCTCCAGCAGCCGGCCCTGCAGATGCTCGTGGCTCTCCTCGACGAACTCGACCCGCGCATTCGGATGCGTCCCGGCGAACTCGGCATGCGTCATGGGCAGCACGAGCGGCGCGAGCGGGCTGTAGCAGCCGACGACGAGCGGCGCGGCACCGGAGTCCTCGTCGCCGTTGAAGACCCGCTCGAAGTCGTGCAGGTCGGCGAGCAGGTTGCGGGCGAACGCGAGGGCTGTCTCCCCGGACGGCGTCAGCACGATGCCCTTCGCCTTGTGGCGCACGCAGAGCTGCACGCCGAGCGTCGCCTCGAGCTCGCTGATCGAGTTCGAGATCGCCGACGGCGCCATGTGCAGCACCCGCCCCGCCGCCGCGAGCTTGCCCGACTCGGCGGCCGTGACGAAGTGCCAAAGCTGCCGCGTCGTCACTTTCGGGAGACGTCGTGCCTGGAGCTGATGTTCCATGCCATCAACCTAATGCGAAATCGCGGTTACGGAGGATCGAGATGACAGCACGGCGGGCGGGCAGGGCGGCGATCGTCCGGGCCCTCGACGGCACGTTCCGTGTCGAGGCCGTCGAGTTCGACGCGCCGCGCGGTCGCGAGGTCCTCGTCGAGGTGCGCGCCGCGGGCCTGTGCCACTCCGATCTCAACGTGGCGAGCATCGACCGCGGCCGGCCCCTGCCCCTCGTCGCGGGGCACGAGCTCGCCGGCGTCGTCGTCGAGGTCGGTCCCGACGTCCGTCGGCTGCGGGTCGGCGATCACGTCGTCGGGACCGAGGTGCGCGCGTGCGGCGAGTGCCTGCGGTGTCTCGCCGGCCGGCCCACCCTCTGTCTCGATCCGAATGCGCTCGAGCGCGACCCCGCCGCGCCGCCGCGGATCACGCAGGACGGCGCGCGGATCCACACCCTCGGGGTGTCCGCATTCGCCACGTACTCGCTCGCCGACGAGCGCCAGTTCGTCGCCATCCCGCAGGACATCCCGTTCGCCCCCGCGAGCCTCCTCGGCTGCGGGGTCAGCACCGGGGTCGGCGCGGCGTGGAACGTCGCGCGCGTCGCGCCAGGTGAGTCGGTCGCGGTGCTCGGGCTCGGGGGCGTCGGGCTCAACATCGTCGCCGGTGCGGCGATGAGCGGTGCGGCGACGATCGTCGCGGTCGACATCGACGACGCGAAGCTCGAGCTCGCGCGGCGCTTCGGCGCGACGCACGCCATCCACTCCGGACGCGAGCCGATCGAGGAGGCGCTCGAGGCGATCGTGCCGCTCGGCGTCGACCACGCCTTCGACGCGGTCGGCGTCAGGGGGATGCCCGTCACGGCGCTGCGCTGCACCGCTCGCGGCGGCAGTGCCTACCTCATCGGCATCCCGAGGCCCGGTGACCTCGTCGAGCTCGACACCATGCGCGACGTCATCGGCCATCAGCGCAGCCTCCGCGGCGTGTACATGGGGGGCACGAACCCCGGCCGGGACCTCCCGCGCTACGCGGAGCGCTACCGCACCGGCCACCTGCCGCTCGACGAGCTCATCTCCGAGGAGATCGACCTCGCCGACATCAATCGCGCCTACGCGACGCCACCAGCACGCGGTGCGCGGGCCGTGATCACCGACTTCAGCTGAACGAACCACCCCTACGAGAAGGAGCAAGCATGACACCGAACGACGTCGCGGAACTGGGCTGGATCCCGGTCGCGGACCTCAAGGACCGGATCGCTCGGATCCGCGAGGCGATGCGCGAGCGGGAGATCGAGGTGCTGCTCGTCGCGGGCCACCAGGACATCTTCAACCGGGGGCACATCCGCTACATCTCGAACCTCGGCCGCGGCGGCAACATCGTCCTGCCGCTCGAGGGCAACCTCACCTACTACCTGCACCCCGCGCTGGTGAACTCGCCGAAGCTGCACAAGGGCGGGTCGATCAGCGACTTCATCGACGTCCTGCCGTTCGGCGACGGCGCCTACGGCCTCATCAACGACTCCGTCGGCAAGATCCGCTCGATGAATGTGCAGGGCAAGGTCGGCTATGTCGGCGGCGCCTCGATCGGCATCGCGGTCCACGACCAGCTCATCGACACGGTCGGCCGTGACCGGCTCGTCGACGCGAGCGACATCTTCTGGCAGCTGCGCACGATCAAGAGTGAGAACGAGCTCGCGCTCATGCGGCGTTCGGCGGTCATGGCGGACGACTGCCTCGACGAGATCCGGCCGCTCATCCGCGCCGGCGTCAGCGACTACGAGATCTACGCGGCGGCGAAGCGATACCTCTTCGAGCGCCAGTCGCCGTACTCGCTCGAGGTCATCGACGCGCACGGGCCGTTCATGAACTTCGAGCAGTACCCCCACGGAGACGTTCTCGAGCGTGGCGGCACGCTCATGATGGAGATCACGCCGGCCTACGGCGGCTACTACGCGCAGCTGCCGTTCACGCTGCCGGTCGACGAGCTCAGCCCGTCGATGCGTCGTCTCGCCGAGGCCTGGCAGGCCGGGTTCGAGCTCGGCGAGTCGATGCTGCGGCCGGGGATGCGGGTGTCCGAGCTGTCGAAGGCGCTCCGCGCGCGGATCGCCGAGGCGGGTGCGGTCAACCCGTTCTCGCATGGCCATGCGATCGGGCTCGACGTCTACGACGGCTGGGGGCTCGCCGACAACGTCGAGTTCGAGCTGCGTCCCGGGATGACCTTCGCGATGCACCCGGCGGCCATCACCGAGGTGGGCGGAGAGTCGTTCAGCTGCGGCTACACCTTCCTCATCACCGAGGACGGCGCCGAGCGCCTGAGCCGGCACGACTTCACGCAGGGCTGGTGAGCCGCGGTCCCGGGGCGGCGCGATGCGTCGCCCCGGGACGGGCACCGACCCGATCGAGAAGTGCTGAGGGCCGGGACTCCGCTGACGTGGCGGGGCCGGCCGGCCCAGGGGAGGGCTCAGGAGGTGGCGGCGAACTCGCCGAACCCGCCCCGGTAATAAACAAGTGGTTCGATCTCCCTGGTCACGGCCTCGAGGACCCGGCCGAGCAGCACGGTGTGCGTGCCGCCGGTGGCCGTGGATTCGATCTCGCACGCGATGCTCGCGAGGGTCCCGTCGAGCAACGGGACGCCGTGCCTGCTCGGGCGGTGGGCGACGCCGGCGAACTTGTCGCTGTCGCGCCTGGCGAACTGCCTGGCGATCGCCGCCTGGTCGGCCGCAAGGATGTTGATGCCGAATGCGCCGCGGGCGAGCACGGCGTCGTGGATCGAGGAGTTCCGGTTGAGACAGACGAGCATCATCGGCGGCTCGAGCGAGAGCGAGGACACCGCGGAGACGGTCGTCCCGCAGGGCCCGTCCGGGGATGCGGAGGTCAGGATCGTCAGGCCGCTCGCGAATCGCCCCGCGACGTCGCGAAACGCCTCGGAGTCGATCGGCGCGGGTCGGGGTGCGATTGCCGAGTTCGTCATGGTGAGGCCTCCAGGATGATCCGTTCAACGCTGCGCTCGGCTACGATACCCACACACCAAAAGTCGCAAAAAGTAGCTATTTTTGTATTACAACCGCAATTCATCCGCGGTATGTCCACCCATCCTCTCCCTGCATATGTTTGCGCTCCGTGCATACGACACATCATGTGCACGGAGCGCAAACGTATGCACCGAGGGTGTGAATGCGGGCAGGGGGAGGAAGCCGCGGCGGGCCCGGCGCGCGGGAGCACGGGGCCGACGGGCGCGCGGGGCAGAATGGTCGCATGGCTGGCACAGGCAGGCATCGGATCGCGATCATCGGCGGAGGCCCGGGCGGGTACGAGGCGGCGGTGACCGGTGCGCAGCTCGGCGCCGAGGTGACCCTCATCGAGCGGCAGGGCGTCGGCGGCTCCGCCGTGCTCACCGACGTCGTCCCCTCGAAGTCGCTCATCGCGACGGCGGAGGCGGCGACCGCGATCCGGGACTCCGGCCAGCTCGGGGTCCGCTTCGGGAGCAAGGCCTACTCGAAGCCGCGCATCTCGATCGACCTCGCCGCGGTCAACCGGCGGCTCCTCGGCCTCGCCGCCGCGCAGTCCGCGGACATGCGCGACCAGCTGGATCGCGCGGGCGTGCGCATCCTCGATGCCGAGGGGCAGCTCGACGGGCAGCGACGGGTCGTCGCCAAGGTCCGCGAAGGGCGCCGCAAGCGCACGATCGGCGAGTTCGATGCCGACACCGTCATCATCGCGACGGGCGCGACGCCCAGGCAGCTGCCGACCGCGAAGCCGGACGGCGAACGCATTCTCACCTGGACGCAGCTCTACTCGATCGAGTCGCTGCCGGAGCACCTCGTCGTCGTCGGCTCGGGCGTCACGGGCGCCGAGTTCGCGTCGGCGTACCGGGCGCTCGGCTCGCGGGTGACGCTCGTCTCGAGCCGCGACCGCGTCCTGCCTGGCGAGGACCGCGACGCCGCGGTGCTCCTCGAGCGCGTCTTCAAGCGCGGCGGCCTCGAGGTCCTCTCAAAGTCGCGTGCGGAGTCGGTCGTCCGCACCGGCGACGGGGTGCTCGTCACCCTCGCCGACGGCCGCACCGTCGAGGGCACCCACTGCCTGCTCGCGGTCGGCTCGATCCCGAACACGGTGGGCATCGGCCTCGACCGTGCCGGCGTCGAGCGCACCGGCAGCGGGCACATCCGCGTCAACCGCGTCGCGCACACGACCGCGCACGGCGTCTACGCGGCCGGCGACTGCTCCGACTTCCTGCCGCTCGCGTCGGTCGCCGCGATGCAGGGGCGCACGGCGGTCTTCCACGCGCTCGGCGACTTCGCGCAGCCCACCGAGCTGCGCAACGTGACCTCGAACATCTTCACGCAGCCGCAGATCGCGAACGTCGGCTGGCAGGAGCAGGACGTGAAGTCCGGGCGGGTGAAGGGCGTCGTCGTCAAGGTCCCGCTCGCGGCGAACCCGCGGGCGAAGATGCAGGGCATCAAGGACGGGTTCGTCAAGCTCATCACGACGACGACGACCGGCCAGATCCTCGGCGGCCTCATCGTCGCGCCGAACGCCTCGGAGCTCATCCTCTCGATCTCGCTCGCGGTCGAGCAGCGGCTCACGGTCGACGAGCTCGCCGGCGCCTTCAGCGTGTACCCCTCGCTCACCGGCTCGATAACGGACGCCGCGCGCGCCGCGCACATCGTGCCGTAGCGCCCCTGCGGCGCCGATGTCGCCGCCCCGGGTTATCGTGAACGCCAACCGATCGAGGAGGCGCGGTGATCTGCGGCAGCTGTGGGCGCGAGCTGCCGTCGAGCGTGCGCTTCTGCGGGTACTGCGGGACGCCGGTGACCCAGTCGACGACGCTCGCGCCGCCGCCGGTGCCGCCCGGCGCATTCCTCGACGGTGAGGACGAGGGCCCGACGATCACGTTCTCGGGCTACGCGACGGCGCGCTGGGAGGCCGTGCTGCCGAACGGCATGACCGTGCCGATCGACGGGCCGCTCCTGCTC
>CAKUJB010000031.1 GCA_934661165.1 uncultured Microbacteriaceae bacterium
GTCGTCGGGAAGTTCGTCGAGTTCTACGGTGCCGGCGTCGGCGCGGTGCCGCTCGCGAACCGCGCGACGATCGGCAACATGTCGCCCGAGTTCGGCTCGACCGCCGCGATGTTCCCCATCGACGACGTGACCCTCGACTACCTGCGCCTGACAGGCCGGGACGAGGAGGCGGTAGCGCTCGTCGAGGCGTACGCGAAGGAGCAGCAGCTCTGGCACGACCCGAGCCGTGACATCCACTACAGCGAGTACCTCGAGCTCGACCTCGGCACCGTCGTGCCATCGATCGCGGGCCCGAAGCGTCCGCAGGACCGCATTCTGCTGTCCAAGGCGAAGGAGCAGTTCGAGACGGACATCCTCTCGTACGCGACGCAGACGGTCTCCGATGACATCACCGACCTCCAGGGCAAGCACTCCTTCCCCGCGTCGGACCCCGGTCCGGTCCCCGGCGAGGAGGACCCCGACACGCGGGAGGTGCACATCGCGAGCGCATGCACCGCTGCCGCGTCGAACCCGATCAAGGTGACGACGCCCGACGGCACCCGCTACCTGCTCGACCACGGTGCGGTCACGCTGGCCGCGATCACCTCGTGCACGAATACCTCGAACCCCTCGGTCATGATGGCCGCGGGCCTCCTCGCGAAGAAGGCGGTCGAGAAGGGGCTCGGGACGAAGCCGTGGGTGAAGACCACGCTCGGCCCGGGGTCGAAGGTCGTCACCGACTACTACGAGAAGTCGGGGCTCGACAAGTCACTCGAGGCGCTTGGCTTCTACACCGTCGGCTACGGCTGCACGATCTGCATCGGCAACTCGGGACCGCTCATCACCGAGGTGTCGGAGGCGGTCAGCAAGAACGATCTCGCCGTCACCGCGGTGCTCTCCGGCAACCGGAACTTCGAGGGCCGGATCAGCCCCGAGGTGAAGATGAACTACCTCGCGTCGCCGCCGCTCGTCGTCGCCTACGCGCTCGCCGGGTCGATGCACTTCGACTTCGAGACCGACCCGCTCGGCCAGGACCAGGACGGCGCCGACGTCTTCCTCAAGGACATCTGGCCGTCGCCGGAGGAGGTCCAGGCGGTCATCAGCTCGTCGATCTCTCGCGAGCAGTTCATCAAGCAGTACGCCACCGTCTTCGACGGCGACGACCGCTGGCGGAACCTGCCGACGCCCGAGGGCCCCATCTTCGAGTGGGAGGACACCTCGACCTACGTCCGCAAGCCCCCGTACTTCGACGGGATGACCCTTGAGCTCACGCCGGTGTCCGACATCTCGGGCGCGCGGGTCATGGCGACGCTCGGGGACTCGGTCACCACCGACCACATCAGCCCGGCCGGCAACATCAAGGCGGGCACGCCCGCCGCGCAGTACCTCGAGGCGCACGGTGTCGAGCGCAAGGACTACAACTCGTTCGGCTCGCGCCGTGGCAACCACGAGGTGATGATCCGCGGCACGTTCGCGAACATCCGACTCAAGAACCAGCTCGTCGCCGCGGTCAACGGCGGCAATGTCGTCGAGGGTGGCTACACGCGCGACTTCACCCAGCCGGGCGGCCCGCAGGCGTACATCTACGACGCGTGCATGAACTACCAGGAGCAGGGCACCCCACTCGTCGTCTTCGGCGGCAAGGAGTACGGCTCCGGCTCGTCGCGCGACTGGGCGGCGAAGGGCACGAGCCTGCTCGGCGTCAAGGCGGTCATCACTGAGAGCTTCGAGCGCATTCACCGCTCGAACCTCATCGGCATGGGCGTCGTCCCGCTGCAGTTCCCGGAGGGTCAGTCCTGGGAGTCGCTGGGCCTGGACGGCACCGAGATCGTCTCGATCACGGGCCTCGAGCAGCTCAACGACGGCGTCACCCCGGAGACCGTGCGCGTCACGGCGGCACCGAGCGAGTTCTCGGCGCCGGGCAAGCCGGTCGTCGAGTTCGACGCGGTCGTGCGCATCGACACCCCTGGGGAGGCGGACTACTACCGCAACGGCGGCATCCTGCAGTACGTGCTGCGCTCGCTCGTGAGGGCAGCCTGACGTCCACCTCGTCCGTGGATCCCGGTGATCGCGCGAGCCTGCTCGCGTCGATCACCGGGCCGCGCGATCTCGACGCGCTCACCGAGGCGCAGCTCGACGACCTCGCGACCGAGATCCGCGCATTCCTCGTCAACGAGGTCGCGCGGACGGGCGGCCACCTCGGCCCGAACCTCGGGGTCGTCGAGCTGACGATCGCGATGCATCGGGTCTTCGACAGCCCGCGCGACGCGATCGTCTTCGACACCGGGCACCAGTCGTACGTGCACAAGCTCCTCACGGGACGGCAGGACTTCAGCCGGCTGCGGATCGAGGGGGGCCTCGCGGGCTATCCGCAGCGCAGCGAGTCCGTGCACGACGTCGTCGAGTCCTCTCACGCCTCGAGCTCGCTGAGCTGGGCGGACGGGATCTCCCGCGCATTCAGCATGACGGGACAGGGCGACCGCCACGTCGTCGCGGTCGTCGGCGACGGCGCGCTCACGGGCGGCATGACGTGGGAGGCGCTCAACAACATCTCCGACGACAACCGCCGCGGCCTCGTCATCGTCGTCAACGACAACGGCCGCTCGTACGCGCCGACGATCGGCGGCATGGCCCGGTTCCTCAACGACGTGCGCACGCGGCGGTCGTACCGCTGGGCGCACAGCTCGTCGAAGCGCTTCTTCTTCGCCTTCGGCGCGCCCGGCCGCGCCCTGTACCGCGGCATGCGCGGGGCGACGCACGGCTTCCTCTCGCGGCTGACGAACAACGACTCGCTCTACTCGACGCTCGACATCAAGTACCTCGGGCCCGTCGACGGCCACGATGTCGGCGAGCTCATGCGCGTGCTGCGGCGCGCGAAGGAGTACGGGGCGCCCGTCATCGTCCACGCGATCACGCAGAAGGGCCGCGGCTACGAGCCGGCGATCGCGGACCGGGCGGAGAAGTTCCACGCCGTCGGCCAGATCGACCCGGAGACGGGGGAGGCGCGCGAGCGCGCGAGCACGCCCGGCTGGACGAGCGTGTTTGCGGAGGAGCTCGTCGAGATCGCCCGCGAAGACGACCGCATCGTCGGCGTCACCGCCGCGATGCTCGGGCCGACCGGCCTCCAGCCTCTCGCGGAGGCGATGCCGGGCCGGGTCATCGACGTCGGCATCGCCGAGCAGCACGCGGCGACCGCGGCGGCCGGCCTCGCATTCGGCGGGCTGCACCCCGTCGTCGCGCTGTACTCGACGTTCGTCAACCGCGCCTTCGACCAGGTGCTCATGGACGTCGCGCTGCACCGGGCGGGCGTGACCTTTGTCCTCGACCGGGCCGGCGTGACGGGCCCCGACGGGCCGTCGCACCACGGGCAGTGGGACCTCGCGGTCCTCCAGATCGTGCCGGGCCTCAGGATCGCCGCCCCGCGCGATGCGATCACGCTGCGCGAGGAGCTGCGCGAGGCGGTCGCCGTGCAGGACGCGCCGACGGTGATCCGATTCCCGAGGGGCGCCGCGATCCAGGAGATCCGCGCGGTGCGCCGCACCGAGGACGGCGTCGACGTCCTGCGGGAGGCGGGGCACAAGGATGTGCTCATCGTCGCGGTCGGCGCCTTCGCGGGGCTCGGTCTCGAGGTCGCGGAGCGGCTCGCGCAGCAGGGGATCGGCGCGACGGTCATCGATCCGCGCTGGGTGGTGCCGACCCGTCCGTCCGTCATCGACTTCGCGCGCGACCACCGGCTCGTGGTGTCCCTCGAGGATGGCGTCCGCGTCGGCGGCATCGGCACGCGGATCCGGCAGGACCTCCGAGCCGCGGGCGTCGACACCGGCGTCGACGAGCTCGGACTGCCGGACGAGTTCCTCGAGCACGGCTCCCGCGCATTCATCCTCGAGCAGGTGGGCCTCACGGCGCAGAAGGTCGCGCGCGACATCACGGCGCAGGTGCTGGGCCAGCGGCTCCCGGTCGCCCGGCCGCTGCCGGGCGAGGACACGTCGACCATCCCGGTCGTCGCCCCGGCGCCGCAGCCCGAGGCCTGAGCCGAAGCGACACACGGCTCGCGGGTCTCGAGTGCTCCCACCGTGCGCAACTAAGGAGATTCGGGGCCATTGGCCGCACTATGCAGTCACGTGGCCGGTTTCTCCTTCGTTGCGCACGCCAGTCCGGGCGTCGCGCCGCAGCGCGAGCGATGCGGTCGCCCACCAGGCGAGGCCCGCGGCGAGACCGACCGCGATCCCGTAGCCGAGCATCGTCGGCAGGAGGCCGATGAGGTCGGCGCCGCCGAAGCTCCACGCGCCCATGACAAGGCCCGAGACGACGATGCCGACCGCGAAGCCCCAGAGTGCGTGGGCGAGGAGGTGCGCACTGCGGCGCGCGTCGCGCCGGAGCGCGAGGCCGATCGCGAGCGCGACGAGTGCCGCCGGCACGAGCGCGGCCGCGCCCCACGTCGCCGAGGGCAGCAGCATGAACGCCCACAGTGAGAGCGCACCGAGGAGCACGTCCGGATCCTCGACGAACCCGCGAATGTTGTCCGGATGCAGGATCCCGCCCGCGAACATGACCAGGAACGGGATGATCGTCAGCGGCAGGAAGACCACCCAGGTCAGCAGCGCCCCCCGGATGAACTCCCAAGCGGTGAAGGCCATCGGCCGGGCCGCGCTTCTCGGTGAGCTCATGGCTCCACGCTAGCGGCGCAGCAGCCGTGCCGGCCCGTGCCGCTACGCGATCCCGCGGATCGGAGGTGTGTGGAAGGTGCGCCCTGTCACCCGCTCGGAGGCGCCGACGCGGTCGAGGTACGGCGTCACGCCGCCCATCTGGAACGGCCACGCCGCGCCCGTGATGACCGCGAGGTCGATGTCCTCGACGGCCCCGACGATGCCCTCGTCGAGGATGCGCTGCACCTCGTCGGCGAGGCCGTCCTCGATCTTGCGCCGGAGCGCCTCCGCGGTGAACGGCTCCGAGCCGGGGATGCGGTGCTTCGCGACGATCTCCTTGGCGAGCTTCGAGACGCCCTTCACCTCGCCCTTGTCGTCCTTGTCGACGAGCGCGCCGGTGTCGGCGAGCTCGGCGAGCGCGGGGGAGGAGCGGTACCGGTCGGGGAATGCTCGCGCGTGCGTGTCGAGCACGTGCTGCCCGACCTTGAGCCCGACGAGATCGAGGAGCACGAAGGGGTCCATCGGGAAGCCGAACGGCCGCTGCGCCTCGACGACGGTGTCGAACGAGGTGCCCGACTCGACCGCCTCCATCGCGTCGGAGAAGAGCCGGGTCAGCAGGCGGTTCACGACGAAGCCCGTGCCATCGCCCGTGATGACCGCGGTCTTCTTCAGCTGCGCGGCGACCGACATCGCGGTGGCGAGCGCCTCGTCCGAGGTCTTCGGCGCGCGCACGACCTCGACGAGCGGCATGATCGCCACGGGGTTGAAGAAGTGGAAGCCGACGAGTCGCTCGGGGTGTTCGAGCTTCGCGCCGATCTCGTCGACGGAGAGCGAGGACGTGTTCGTCGCAAGGATCGTCTCGGGTGAGACGTGCTGCTCGATCTCGGCGAAGACCTGCTGCTTGACCGCGGTCTCCTCGAAGACGGCCTCGATGACCCAGTCGGCCTTCGCGAAGTCGGCTTTGTCGGTCGTGCCGCGCACGAGCGACTTGAGCCGGTTCAGACCGTCGCCGTCGAGTCGGCCCTTTGCGTGGAGCGCGTCGAGTTCGCCGTGGATGTAGCCGATCGCCTTGTCGATGCGCGCCTGGTCGAGGTCGGTGATGATGACCGGCACCTGCAGGCGGCGGACGAAGAGGAGCGCGAACTGCTGCGCCATGAGGCCCGCGCCGATGATGCCGACGAGCTGCACGCGGCGCGCGAGGGACTTGTCCGGCGCGCCCGCGGGCCGCTTGCCGCGCTTCTGCACGAGGTTGAATGCGTAGATCGAGGCGGCGAACTGGTCGCCCGCGATGAGCTCGCTCAGCGCGGCGTCCTCGGCCGCGAAGCCCTCGGCCTTCGAGCGCTTCGGCGCCTTCTCGATGAGCTCGAGCGCCCGGTACGGCGCCTCGGCGACCTTGCCGATCTTCGATTCGAGCGTCTTGCGGGCGATGCCGATCGCGATCGGCCACTTCACGTTGCGCTCCGCAAACCCGGGCTCGTGCTCCCGCTTCACCTTGATGTCGCCGCCGAGCACGCCGTCGGCCCAGTTGAGCGAGTCCTCGAGGAAGTTGACGGGCTCGAAGATCGCGTCGGCGATCCCGAGGCGGTGCACATCCGTGCCGCGCAGCGTGCGCTGGCGCAGCGGGTTCGTGAGGATGACGTTGAGGGCGTTCTCGACGCCGATGAGCTGCGGCAGCAGCGTCGCGCCGCCCCAGCCGGGGACGAGTCCGAGGAAGGTCTCGGGCAGCGCTGCCGCGGGGATCGCCGTGTTGACGGTCCGGTAGTCGCAGTTCAGCGCGATCTCGAGCCCGCCGCCGAGCGCGAGCCCGTTGATGAAGGCGAAGCTCGGCACCCCCGTCTCGGTGAGCTTCGCGTACACCCGGTGGCCGAGCTGCGCGATCCGCAGCGCCTGCTCCTTCGACTCGAGGTGCTCGATCTGGGAGAGGTCGGCGCCCGCGGCGAGGTGGAACGGCTTTCCGGTGACGGCGATCGCGTCGATCTCGCCGTTCGCCGCCCGCCCCGTGAGCGCGTCGAGGACGCCCTCGAGCTCGATGAGCGTGACCGGTCCGAGCGTGTTCGGCCGGTTGTGGTCTCGGCCGTTGTCGAGCGTGATGAGTGCGAGGCGCCGCCCGCTCGGGAGGGCGACGTCGCGCACGTAGGAATGCGTGACGACCTCCTCCGCCTCGGGGCCGAGGAGGCCCGAGAAGTCGATGCCGTCGTACTGCGCGGAGACCTGCTCGCCCTTCGCCACGATCAGCCCTTTCGCCCGTCGTAGTGCGGGTTCTCCCAGATGACGGAGCCGCCCTGGCCGAGCCCGACGCACATGGCGGTGAGGCCGTAGCGGACCTCCGGGTGCTCCTCGAACTGCCGCGCGAGCTGGATCATGAGCCGGACGCCGGAGGAGGCGAGCGGGTGGCCGACGGCGATCGCGCCGCCCCAGAGGTTCACCCGCGGGTCGTCATCGGCGATGCCGAAGTGGTCGAGCAGCGAGAGGACCTGGACGGCGAACGCCTCGTTGAGCTCGAAGAGGCCGATGTCGTCGATCGTGAGGCCCGCCTTGCGCAGCGCCTTCTCGGTCGAGGGCACGGGGCCGAGGCCCATGACCTCGGGCTCGACGCCGGCGAAGGCGAAGGAGACGAGCCGCATCTTCGTCGGTAGCCCGAGCTCGCGCGCCTTGTCCGCCGAGGCGATCATCGAGATCGTCGCGCCGTCGGTGAGCGGCGAGGACGTGGCGGCCGTCACGCGCCCGTGGGGGCGGAACGGGGTCTTGAGGTCCCGGATGCCCTCGAGGGTCGTCTCGGGCCGCATCGTCTCGTCACGAGTCGCGAGCCCCCAGCCGGCCTCCGACTGGATCGCGACGGGGATGAGGTCCGGCTGGATCTTGCCCGCCTCGTACGCGGCCGCGGCCTTGTGCTGCGACGCGACGGCGAAGGCATCCGCGCGCTCCTTCGTCAGCTGCGGGAAGCGGTCGTGGAGCCGCTCGGCGGTCGCGCCCATGTTGAGCGCGTCGGGGGAGACGAGTCCCTCGCTGATGAATCGCGGGTTCGGGTCCGCGTAGTCGAAGTCGAGCGGGTGACGGCCCATGTGCTCGACGCCGCCGGCGAGCGCGAGGTCGATCGCGCCGAACGCGATGTGGCCCGCGACCGTCGAGACCGCGGTCATCGCGCCGGCGCACATGCGGTCGATCGAGTAGCCGGGCACCGACTTCGGCAGCCCGGCGAGGATCGCCGCGGAACGCCCGAGCGTGAGCGCCTGGTCGCCGACCTGGATCGTCGCGGCGATGGCGACGTCCTCGATGAGCTCCTTCGGCAGGTCCGGGTGGCGCTCGAGGAGGCCGACCATGGCCTTGACGACGAGGTCGTCGGCGCGGGTGCCCCAGTACTGCCCCTTCTCGCCGGCGCGTCCGAACGGGGTGCGGACCCCATCGACGAAGACGACTTCGGTACGTTCGGCCACGATGCCTCCAAGCTCATGAATGCGGCGGGCGCGAGCGAGCGCCGTGTTCGATGCTATGCCTGGCGGCCTGGGGTCGCGATCCGGCTGTCGGTTCCTACGAATCGGCCTCGGCAGGCGTCCCGGGGGCTTGGGCTGCTTCGACAAAGGAATCCGCGATCGACTGTGCGGTCTCCGTAATCTGCCACTCGCGTGCGCCGAGTGACCTGAGCGCGGCCGCGATGCCATCGGCATCCGCCGGGGTCGGCGGCTCCCAGGCGACGCGACGCAGGTAGTCGGGGGTCAACAGGTTCTCGACTGGCACTTCGAGCCGCTCGGCGATCTCGGCGACGACCGCCTTCGCCGCGGACAGCCGCGCCGCGGCCTCCGGATGCCGCTCGGCCCAGGCCCGCGGCGGCGGGATCGAGTCCCCTGGCGCGCGCGGCGACGGCAGATCGTCGGTCGTGCGCCCGAGCTCGATCGCCGCCCACCACCGGTCGAGCTGGCTGCGCGAGGCGCGGCCGTTGAACTCCTTGATCGCAGCGAGCTCGCGCTTGGACTCCGGCATCCCGCGGACGGCTGCGATGAGCGAGGCGTCGGGCACGAGTCGCCCCGGCGCGGTGTCGATCTCCCGCGCGTAGGCGTCACGGGCGAGCCAGAGCTCGCGGGCGATCGCGAGCCCCCGCGACCCGCGCACGGTGTGCAGGCCGCTCAGTCGACGCCACGGTTCGGCTCGCACTGGTGTGAGGTCTCGCTCGAGCACCGCCTGGAACTCCTCTGCGGCGATGGGGGCCTTCCCGGTCGCCTCGAGCTGCTCGGCGAGGCGGTCGCGGACGTCGACGAGCAGCTCGACGTCGAGCGCCGCATAGTCGAGCCACGACTGCGGCAGCGGCCGGGTCGACCAGTCCGCCGCGGAGTGCGCCTTCGCGAGATGGATGCCGAGGAGCTCCTCCACGACGGAGCCGAGCCCGACGCGCGGCATGCCGAGCAGTCGGGCGGCGAGCTCGGTGTCGAAGATGCGCTGCGGGTCGATGCCGACCTCGCGGAGGCAGGTGAGGTCCTGCGTCGCCGCGTGCAGCACCCATTCCTCGTCGACGAATTCGTGGTGCAGCTCGCCGAGCTCGCCGAGCGCCGGCGGGTCCAGCAGGTGCGAGCCGCCGCCGCGCCGGAAGACCTGGATGAGGTAGGCCCGCTGCGAATACCGGTAGCCCGAGGCGCGCTCCGCGTCGATCGCGATCGGACCCTCGCCCGCGCCGAGCGCGTCGAGCACGGCGTGATATCCCGCCCGGTCCTCGACGACCGCGCGCTCCTGCTCAGCGACCATGCGCCAGCCGTTGCGTGTCGAGGCTCGCGACGCCCTCTTCGAGAGGGAGGCCCGCGAGCATGCAGAGGAAGTCGCTCCACGCCTCGAGATGGACGCCGAGCTCGCCGTCGTCCGGCGTCCAGGAGGCGCGGAGCTCGATCTGGGCGCCCTGGCCCTCGCCGGCGAGCCCCCCGAAGCCGGTCGAGAGCACGGTCGTCGCGGTGCCGCTCGCCGCATGGTGCGATGCGCCGCGCCCGGCGAGCGCGTCGACGAGCCACGACCACGCGACCTCGGGCAGCACGGGGTCGGCGCCGATCTCCCGGTCGAGCGGCGCCTGCGCGTAGCTGATGACGCGGTACGCGCCGTCCCACGACTCGGGTCTCGCCGGATCGTGGAGCACGATGAACCGCCCGACGCCGAGCTCGGAGTCGATGCCGTGCTGGGCGGGATGGACGTCGGCCGCGAGCGCATACGCGTGCGGGGCGAGTCCCTCGGGCGCGGCGATCTCGTGCAGCTCGAGGTCGCGCCGCGGCGTCGCGGCGCGAATCGAGGCGAGCGCGGCGCTCCAGTCGTTCACCCGTTCAGACTACGATCAGGCCTCGTGGCAGGGGACCAGGCACGCCGCATCGGACTCGTCGCGCTCGGCGCGACGCTAGGCGTCGTCGCGCTCGCCGCCGGGGCGAGCATCGCCCGGCTCGCCGCGGGCGCGCGCGACCTCGTGACGCCGCCGCCGCCGTGGCGCTCCGGCCGGCTCCTCGCGATCGGCGACGGCGAGGTGACGCTCACGAGGAATGCGGACACCTCGCTGCCCGGCCGCTACGGCATGTGGACCGACGACGACCGCGGCTACGCGAAGGTCGGAGAGGTGCTCCGCGCCGACGCGCACAGCGTCACCCGGGAGCTCATCGCCGTCGAGGACGAGCCCTGGGCCCCCGGCCTCGTCGTGCGCATGGGCGCGGCGTACTACCGCTCGCCCGCCGAGCTCGGCGTCCCCGTCGACGACGTCCTCATCCGCACCCCGCTCGGCCCGGCGCCCGCGTGGCGCGTCTCGGCGCCGGAGGGTGCGTCGGGGGAGCACTGGGCGATCCTCGTGCACGGTCGCGACGCCGCGAGGTGGGAGACCATCCGCGCGGTCCCGACGTTCCGCGCGGCGGGCCTCACGACGCTCATCGTCAGCTACCGCAACGACCGAGGGGCACCGGCGGCGCCCGACGGCAAGTACCACCTCGGCGACCGCGAGTGGTACGACGTCGAGGCGGCGATCGCCTACGCGCGCGCCGCGGGGGCGATGCGGATCACGCTGATGGGCTGGTCGATGGGCGGCGGCATCGTGCTCCAGACGCTGCGTCGCTCACCCCTCGCCGGGCTCGTCGACCGCGTCGTCCTCGACTCGCCCGCGGTCGACTGGCGCGCCGTCATCCGGCTCATCCTCGACCGACGTGGGGTGCCCGCATTCCTCCAGCCGGTCTTCCGCGCGATGCTCTCGACGTCGCGCGGCGCGGCGCTCATCGGCCTCGACGAGCCGATCGACCTCGACCAGCTCGACAGTGTCGCCGCCGCCCAGGAGCTGCACGTGCCGATCCTCGTGCTCCACTCGCGCGCCGACGACGTCGCCCCCGTCGAGGCCGTGCGGGCGCTCGCCGCGGCGCGCCCCGATATCGTGACGCTCGAGGAGTTCCCCTCCGCGGGGCATGTGCGGCTCTGGAACCGCTACCAGGAGCGCTACGAGTCGGTGCTCGGGGAGTGGCTCGAGCGCACCCAGCGCGCGTAGAGCGACGAGTCGGCATCGATGAGCAGCGTCTCGAGCCGCAACGGGACGGGGTCGAACGGCGCCTCGCCGAGCACGGGGAGGGTCGCGGCGGTCGCGAGCGGCGAGGTGCTCAGGCAGATCTCGTCGACGAGTCCGGCCGCGGCGAGCTGGCTCGCGAGACTCGGCCCGCCCTCGCAGACGATGCTGCGGAAGCCGCGCTCGCGCACGGCCCCGAGCACGTCGGCGACGTCGAGCCGGCCCTTCCGGTCGGGCACGACGAGGATGCCCGCCCCCGGCAGGCTCGCGGCCGCGGCCGGGCGCGCCGACGCGGGGCACAGTACGAGGATCCGCTCCGGATCGACGTCGCCCTGGATCCGGTGGCCGTCGAGTCGGCCGCTGCCGGTGACGATCGCGAGCGCGGCGCGGCGCGGGACGCGATAGCCCTCGGCCCGGACCGACTGCGCGCCGACGAGCACGACGTCGGCGTGCGCGCGGATGACGCCGAGGATGCGCCGGTCGACGCGGTTCGTGAGCGACTCGCTCGTGCCGTCGGGGCCCTGCACGCTGCCGGTGACGCTCGAGACGAAGTTGAGCCGGAGCCAGTCGCGCGCCGGCGGGGCGTACAGCTCCCGGAGCCGCGCCTGCCCCGCGTCGTCGAACGGGTCGATGGCGTCCGCGTCGCCCGCGGGGAGCAGTCGGGTGAGCATGCGCACCAGTATGCCGCGGGGCGGTTTGCGGCGGCCGGGCTGCCGCTGAGAGCATGGCGGGGCGCATGACACGAATGCGCGGAGCGGCAGGGGAGCACATGACGGGACGTCGAGTCGTCATCACCGCAGGAGCCGGCGGCATCGGCCTCGCCGTCGCGCAGGCGTTCGCCGCCGCGGGGGACCGGGTGCACGTCTGCGACATCGACGAGGCGGCCCTGAGCGCCGCGGCGGCGATCCCCGGGATCACCGCCTCCCGCTGCGACATCGGCGACCGTGCGTCGGTCGAGGTGTTCGTCGCCGAGGCGGCGGCGACGCTCGGCGGCATCGACGTGCTCATCAACAACGCGGGCGTCTCCGGCCCGACGGCGACGGTCGAGACGATGGACCCCGACGAGTGGGAGCGGGTCCTCGCGGTGAACCTCACCGGCACCTTCAATGTGACCCGCCTCGCGATCCCGCACCTGCGCGAGTCGGCCGCGGGCGTCGTCCTCTTCATGTCGTCGCTCGCCGGCCGCTTCGGCTACCCCGAGCGCAGTCCGTACGCGACGGCGAAGCGCGGCATCCTCGCGTTCTCCGACACGCTCGCGCTCGAGCTCGGCGAGTACGGCATCCGGGTCAACGCGATCGCGCCGGGCGGCGTCGACGGCGAGCGGGTCCGCAGCGTGCTCCGGGCGCGCGCCGAGACGAGCGGCCGGACGCTCGAGGCGGAGACGGCGGCCGCGATGGCCAACCAGACGCTCAAGCACTTCGTCGACCCCGCCGACATCGCCGCGCTCTGCCGCTTCCTCGCCTCCGACAGCGCGAAGTCGATCACCGGCCAGACGATCGCGATCGACGGCGGCTCGCGCGCGGCGAGGTGACGCGGGCGCCGGTGCGCGCGACCGGTCAGGCGACCGCAGGTAGGCTCCTCGGGTGACCGTGGAAGCCGCCGAGAGCATCTGCTCGCGCTTCCCGCGACTCAGCGGCGAGGACCTCCTCGCGGTCCTCGTGCCCCCGCGGCAGTTCGAGACGGCATCGCTCGACAACTACCGGCCGGATCCCGAGTACCCGTCGCAGGCCGAGGCGCTCGAGCGCGTCCGCGCATTCCTCGCGGGGCCGAAGGCCGCGGGCGGGCTCTTCAGCCGCCGGAAGGCCGAGCCCGTCAAGCCCGGGATCTATCTCGACGGCGGCTTCGGCGTCGGCAAGACGCACCTGCTCGCCGCGCTCTGGCACGGGACGAAGGGCCGCAAGTACTTCGGGACCTTCATCGAGTACACCGCGCTCGTCGGCGCCCTCGGCTTCCAGACCGCGGTCGACGTCCTCAAGGGCACGAAGCTCCTGTGCATCGACGAGTTCGAGCTCGACGACCCGGGCGACACGCGGCTCATGAATCGCGTGCTCGGCGAGCTCGCCGCGGCCGGCACGCGGATCGCCGCGACGAGCAACACCCCGCCGCAGGCGCTCGGCGAGGGGCGCTTCGCCGCGCAGGACTTCCTCCGCGAGATCGACGCGCTCGCGAGCCGGTTCGAGACGGTGCGGATCGACGGTCTCGACTACCGTCGTCGCGACGCCGCGGAGCACGCGACCGTCACCGAGCACGTCGCCGCGGTCCTCGAGCAGATCCCCGGCCGCACCGCCCTCGACCCCTTCGACAGCCTCCTCGACCACCTCGCGCAGATCCACCCCGCGTACTACGTCGCGCTCGTCGAGGGGCTCGACGCGATCGGGCTCACGGGCGTCCACCCGTTCGCGAACCAGACCGACGCGCTGCGCTTCGTCGCCTTCGTCGACCGGCTCTACGACGCGCGGATCCGGGTCGTCGCGAGCGGGACCGCGCTCGACGAGGTCTTCCCCGAGGAGATGCTCGCGGGCGGCTACCGCAAGAAGTACCTCCGCGCCATCTCGCGCCTCGTCGCGCTCACCGGCATCGGCGCCGCCGACTGAGGACGAATGCGCGGGCCGCGTCGCGAAACGCGATGTTCACACCCGCGCCGCGCACGTAACACCGTCGAAACGCTCCGAGCATGCCTCGCGAAACACGGCGGGCGGAGACTTGCCGCCACAGCGCGGCGCCACAGCACGACTCCACCGGGGTCGGGGACCGCGGCAGCGGATTTCGAGAGGTACCGATGGAACTCACCCCGTCCAGCATCTGGATCGTGACCAGCGCGGCGCTCGTGCTCTTCATGACGCCAGGTCTCGCGTTCTTCTACGGCGGCCTCGTCAAGGCGAAGAGCGTCGTGAGCATGCTCATGCTCAACTTCAGCGCCATCGCACTCATCGGCGTGCTGTGGATCCTCTTCGGCTACAACGTCTACACGGGGGCGGGCGGCGATGACGCGTACTACGAGGGCGCGAAGGTCCTCGTGCCCGGCTTCGCCGGAAACCCGTTCACGGGCTTCCCCGAGGGCATCGACTACATCGACGTCGCCTTCGGGGCGACCTTCGCGATCATCACGACCGCGCTCATCTCCGGCGCGATCGCCGACCGCGCCCGCTTCGGCTCCTGGCTCGTCTTCGCGGGCCTCTGGGCGGCGCTCGTGTACTTCCCGGTCGCGGGCTGGGTGTGGGGCGGCGGCTGGATCCAGTCGCTCGACTTCGGCGGCTACAGCGTCATCGACCTCGCCGGCGGCACCGCGGTCCACATCAACGCGGGCGCCGCGGCCCTCGCCCTCGCGATCGTCCTCGGCAAGCGCATCGGCTTCGCGAAGGGCGCGCACCAGCCGCACAACGTCCCCTTCGTGCTGCTCGGCGCCGCGATCCTGTGGTTCGGCTGGTTCGGCTTCAACACGGGCCTGTCGGGCGACACGGCGAGCCTCGGCCTGAGCTTCATCAACACGATCGGCGCGCCGGCGGCCGCGATCATCGGGTGGCTCATCGTCGAGAAGATCAAGGATGGCAAGCCGACCGCCGTCGGCGCCGCCTCGGGTGCGGTCGCGGGCCTCGTCGCGATCACGCCGGCAGCACTCGACCTCGACCCGCTCTGGGCGATCGTCCTCGGCCTCGCCGCCGGTGCCGTCTCGGCCCTCGCGATCGAGCTCAAGTTCAAGTGGGGCTTCGACGACTCGCTCGACGTCGTGGGCATCCACCTCGTCTCCGGCATCCTCGGCACCCTGTGGCTCGGCCTCTTCGCGAATGCGGAGCGCGGGCTCCTCATGGGCGGCGGCTTCGAGCAGCTCGCGCTGCAGGCGATCGGCGCCTTCGCCGTGGCGATCTACTCCTTCGTCGTCGCATTCGTCATCGGCATGATCATCGAGAAGACGATCGGCTTCCGGGTGAAGAACGAGGACGAGCTCGCCGGCATCGACGTCGCGGTGCACGGTGAGGCGGGGTACGCGCTGCAGGACTGAGTCCCCGCGGCCCGCGATGCGAGGGCGCCGTCTCCCGTGGGAGGCGGCGCCCTTCGCGTGCGCCGGGTGCTGCGCGCGGTGCCACCCGAGCACGAGCGCAGGATGAATGCGCGGCAGCAGGACCGAATCCGCGGATATCTCCTGCCCTCGCGCATTCATCCGGCTGTCGCGATCGCGAGAGCGCGCGTGCGGGATGCGACGCGGCTCGCGCGCCGGATCCGGCGCGCGGCCGAGGGGAGGATGCGGTGGGCGATACCAGACTCGAACTGATGACCTCTTCGGTGTGAAGCGGCCCAGGCCCTACCTTGATTGCTCCGACTTCTCAGGGTTTCCCCTGATCAGCCGGCAGGTTGAGTGTACCCCTAATGACCGCTCACGCCCGGCTGAGACTCGTCGCGATCCCACGCGATCCCACGCTGCGGCCGCGGATTGGGCGGTCGGCGGGATCCGCGAGGGCGATCGGTAGGGCACCGCGGTCGACGTCGGGAGGGCGGCGAGCTGGGCGTCGGGGGCCGCGACGTCGACGGGCTCGAGCTCGTCGAGGGCCAGCAGGGCGGCGAGCGGGCCGCCGGCGGATGCGCGAGGGCGACCGGCAGGGCACCGCGCTGGACGCCGGCAGGGCGAGCAGCAGGGCGGCCGGCAGGGCACCGAGCTGGACGTCGACGGGGGACCGAGCTGGACGTCGAGGGGCTCGAGCCCGTCGAGGGCCAGCAGGGCGGCGAGCGGGCCGCCGGCGGATGCGCGAGGGCGACCGGCAGGGCACCGCGCTGGACGC
>CAKUJB010000032.1 GCA_934661165.1 uncultured Microbacteriaceae bacterium
GTTCTGGGAACCCGCACTCGACGCCGACGGCGACCCGCGGGACGGGGCCGCGGGCGTGACCTGCGACGACGCCGCGGGACCCGAAGAACGACTTCACGGTCGCCAGCACTAGGCGGTCCGATCTGGCGCCGACGAGGTCGACCTCAAACCCGTGGGTCCCATTCGGTCCAGTTCAACTCGGGCGTCCCGAGCGAAGGGAACCGCGCACTCCACCCGGGTCAATGAAGACCCTCGCCCGCCGGTAGACCCCGATGCGGACGGCCCGGGCTGATCCGTGGGCTTCCCGGCGGCTGCTCGGACATGCCGGCCTGCGGACCGCGAGGGGTGGTTGCACGCATCCGCTGATCGCGAGTATAAACGAGCGTAGGCGCTTGACGACGAACGGGGCGGAAGCCCCCACGGATGGGGCTCCGCCATGAGTTCGACAGAACTGACGCTCTTCGCGACGGATCTGCGCGCCCGGCTCGCGGACGTGGACGTCCCGGTCCCCGACCTCGACGCGCTCGTCCAGTCCGCGAACCGCATCGCCGCGCTGCTCGACGCCGACCCCGCCCTGGTGACCGAGGCGCAGTGGCGCGACGCGGTCGCCGGATGGGATGCCGCTCGCTCGGCGGTGCTCACGGCGCTCGGTCGCGCGACGCTGGGGCAGCTCGCCGCGATCCCCGGTCTCAAGGAGAAGATCGGGGATGCCGATGAGCTCGCGCGGACGGGGCTGAAGCTCGACGTTGACATCGGTCCGGTCCACCTCGCGATCAGCACGGCGGTGCTGTACGTCGACCCGCCCGACATCCCGGGCGTGGATCTGCCTCCTGTCGCGATCGGCCCGTTCCGGGTCGGCGCGGTCGAGGCGGCCATCGTCGGCACGGGCGGCGGCTCGCCGACGGCCGGCGGCGGGTCGATTGTGCGCCTTCCGAAGACCGGTGGGGTCGAGAAGGGCTGGGGCGGACGACTTTCGATCCCGGTTCCGCCCGTGCTCGTCACGGCCTCCGCGATCCTCGACGTGGACAGGTCGGATCCGAGCTTCCTGGCCGTGCTCGGCGTCCAGTTCCTCCCGCCGATCCAGCTCTCGTTCGGCTTCTCGCTCGACCGGGTCGGCGGCATCGTGGGCGTCAACCGCGGAATGAGCACGGATCACCTGACGGCGGCGGTGCGCACCGGAGCCGGCGGCGACGCGCTCTTCCAGGCGCGGCCGCCGTCCGACCCGGCGAGCTTCGCCGTGGCCCTGGACTCGATGTTCCCCCGGCGTACGGGGTCGCACATCTTCGGGCCCTCGCTGCGTATCAGCTGGCTGTCGTTCGGGCCGGCCGGGAGTCTGGTGTCCGTCGACCTCGCCGTCGTCGTGCAGCTGCCGGAGGGCCGGGTCGCGATCCTCGGGGTGGCGAAGCTGGCGATCCCGAGCCTCCCGCAGGTGCTGCAGCTGCGGCTCGACATGCTCGGCGTGATCGATCCGGTCGAGCAGCTCGTCACGATCGACGCGAGCCTCGTGGACAGCCACATCCTCGGCGTCTTCCAGATCTACGGCGACGCCGCGCTGCGGATGAGCTGGGGCAGCCAGTCGTACGTCGTCGTGTCGATCGGAGGCTTCTTCCCCGGATTCGATCCGAAGCCGGCCAGGCTCCCGGCCCTGCGGCGCGCAGGCATGTCCCAATCCGTGGGCGGTCCGCTCACGATGCGCGTCGAGGGCTACTTCGCGACGACGTCGAACACCGTCCAGTTCGGCGGGCGGATCGAGGCGGGTTTCGAACTCGGGATCTCCGCGCACGGATTCATCGAGGTCGATGCGATCGTCCAGTTCCGGCCGTTCCGGTTCCAGGCCAGGATCGCCGCCGGATTCTCGGTCTCGGTCGAGGGGTTCGATTTCGCGTCGGTGCATCTGTCCGGCGAGATCACCGGACCCGGTCCCGTCGTCGTGCGCGGCTCGCTGTCGATCTCCGTCTTCCTGTTCGAGTTCTCCTGGGACGAGACGTTCACGCTGGGCGGCGGATCGCCGGACTCGCTTCCCGTCTCGCGGCCGCTCATCGACGTCGTGGCCGACGAGCTGGCCGTGCCGGGGAGCCTCCGCGCGGCGCAGAGCGCCGACCCTCAGGTCGTGCTCGATCCGCGCCCCGCGACGCCAGGGGTCGCCCTCGTCCCGCCGACCGGCGCGCTGATCGCCCAGCAGCGCAAAGCGCCTCTCGGGCTGCCGATCGACCGCGTCGAATGCGTGCCGCTGCCGTCGCGCCAGGGGGTGCGGATCGCCGGATCGGGTGCCGACATCCTGGACGGATTCGCTCCCGCCACCTTCCTGAACCTCACGGATGCCGAGCTCGTCAATCGCCCGCCGTTCGACGATCTCCCCGCCGGCCGGGTGCTCACGCCGGCCGATCCCGCTCTCGACGGCTTCCCGAGCGCGACAGAGGAGCGCACGATCGAGCAGATCGTGATCGACACCCGTACGGGGGTCCCGGTGCGCCTCGGCGGCGGCCTGCTGCTCGACCAGGCGTTCTCGTCCCGTCTGGTCGAGGCGGCCAGGGCCGAACCGGCGATCTCCGACAGCAGCCCGGTCGTCACGGCGGTGCGCGAGACCTGGACCGACGTGCGCACCGGAGCGACGTACGCGAGCGCCACCGCCGCGCACGAGCACGCCCGCGACCAGCGATCGGCCGCTGTCGCCGCCGCGGACCTCATCGCGCCCGCCACGCTCTCGGCGGTGATCTGACGATGGCGGCGACGGGCTGGTACTTCAGCCGCTACGACCGCGCGCTGCGCGCCGACGCGAAGTCGGCGGCGGACGGACGACTCATGGCGGAAGCCGCCGTGGACGTCGCCGACATCGCCGATCCGGGCAACGTCCGCACCGCCTCCCCCGCCTTCCACGTGATGGGCCCCGGTGACGTCAAGGCGCTCGCACCCGGGGCGATCCTGCGGCGCCATCCCTCGCCGGGAAGCGGCGATGCGGAGGAGACCAAGCTCGCGCTCGTGGAGTTCGCCGCCGCCGACCTGCCGTGGCGGTACACGCCGCAGCTGCCCAGCGGCCAGCGGCTGCGGCCCTGGCTCGTGCTCGTCGTGGGCGTGCCCGGCGCCGGCGGGGTCGCGAAGCGCCCGGACGGCACGGTCCGCCTGAGCACGTCGGTGCAGGCGGCGCACGACCTCGCCGACTCCTGGGACTGGGCGCACGTGCACCGGGTGCCCGGCTTCGAGCGGTCACGGCTCGTCAGTCCCGCCGAGCTCGAGCCCGACACGGGCTACGTCGCAGCCCTCGTTCCGACGTTCACCGCGACCGGCGCGTACTCCTGGACCAGCGCGGCCCCGGCGATCGTCGCCTGCTACGACGCGTGGGAGTTCCGCACCGGACCGCAGGGCGACTTCCCGAGCCTCGCGCGACAGCTCAGGAAGGCCGACCTCGCGGATCTAGCCCTGCGCGGCGGGCGTCCGTTCGGGCGTGCCGACCTCGCCTACCGCGTGCGCGGGACGGACGTCGTCGTCACCCTGCCGGCGGCCGGTGCGCTCCGCGTCCCCGCCAAGGTTTCGCCCGATCCGGCCGACGCGCCCCCGCCGCCGCTCGTGACCGCCGATGTCGCCGCGCTGCGCACACCGCTCGTCGTCCCCGACGGCAGGGACGTCATCACCGCCCCCGACTACCCGGGCGCGTTCCTCCCGCTCGGCACCGACACCGGCGCGGGAACCGGGTGGGCCGCCCAGCTCACCGGCGATCCCCGGGTGCGCGGCGCTGCGGGGCTCGGAGCCTGGACCGCGATCGCATGGCAGGACCGGATCGCCGAGGCCGCCGCCGTCGTCCTCGGCGACACCGCGATCGCCGCCGGGATGATCCGCGCCCTCGCGCTGGGCGTCGCGGCGAGCCGCTCCATGTGGCGCCGCCGGGTGCCCGCCGATCCGGTCCGCGCCCTCGCGCTCCTCGCCCCGTCGCTCGGACGGCTGCCCACCGACAGCGGGCATCCGACCGCCCTCGCGGCGCTCGCCGCCCGGCATTCGGCCGGCGGGTCCGGACCGGTGCAGCTCGCGCCCGCCCTCTTCTCCTCGGCTGCACGGCGCGCCGTGCGACCCGGCGCGGCCCGCAGCTCCCTGGCCGCGCCCGGCGCCGCCGACCTGTCGAAGCTCATCGACGCGGCATCCCGCTGCCCCGATCCCGCCGAATCCCGGGACGTGCTGGCCCGCGTCCGCCCCGAGCGGGATCGCGACGACGAAGCGGCCGTCCGCGACGCGGTCTACGACGCGACGGACGACGCCGAGCTCGCCGAGACCGCGATCGCCGCCCTGCTCGAGCGGCGGCCGGTCGATCCGGCGCGGCTGGCCGCCGTGCTGGCCGCGCTGCGGCCCGGACGCGACGGCGAGACCGATCGGGACGCCGTGCAGCGCGCGCTCGACACCCGCGACCACCCGCCCCTCCCCGAGCACGGCGAGGGCCGCGAGCCCGACCCGCACGCGCCTGGGTGCTCCGAGATCGGCATGCGCGGATTCGGCTCCGCCGTCGCGGCCGCGATCGATCCCACCGTCGCCGAGCCTCCCGCGGCCCGTCGCGTGTTCGCGATGCTCCCCGGCATCCGCTCCATGAGGCCTCTCGAAGTCGAGCCCGAGCTCGACATCCCCCTGTGGAGCTTCCTTTCGAGCGCGTCGCCGGACTGGATGCTTCCCGGCGTGGGCGACCTTCGCGAGCACGAGGTCATCGGCGTCGAGACGAACCCGCTGTTCGTGCAGGCGCTCCTGGTCGGCGCCAACCGGCAGGCCGCCGCGGAGCTGCGCTGGCGGAACATCCCGCTCGTGCCGCGCAGCTCCCCCCTGCGTCGCTTCTGGCAGCGCGCGGCGGGCGCGCCGCCCACCGGCTCGCTCGACGATGCGTTCGACATCCGGCCCGTGCGCCACTGGCCGGCCGCCGCCCGCCTCGGCGACGCGACGCTCGTGCCCGCGGGTCGCGCGAGCGAGGCCGTCGTGGTGTTCAAGTCGCCGATCTTCCGGCGCTACCCGACGACCGTGGTGTATCTGTACGACGCGCGGCCGACGGCGGGCGCCGCACCGGACTGGGACTCGCCGCCCGGTCCAGGAGTCGCGCTCGCCAAGCCCAAGCGCGTCGACCCCACGTTCACCGGCACCATCGGCCCGACCGTGACGTTCTTCGGATTCCCGGTGCCCGCCGCCGCGCTCGCCGATCACTGGGTCGTGCTCGAGGAGCCGCCCGCCGGCTATCGCTTCGCCGCCGCCCCGTCGCCATCCGTCGCCGCCGCCGAGGACCACTCCGGCGACTTCGCGCACCGGCGGTTCGCCCTCCCGGTCCGCGTCCTGCTGGGACCACTCGCATGACGCGCGTCGAGGTGCTCGCGCCCCTGCGCCTGGAGACCCGGTTCCTCCCGGACGGAGCAGGGGATTGGGTACTGCGACTGCGCGTCTATCCCGACGACGTCACGTCGGCGCGACCCGCGTCGGCCCCCACGAAGGACGAGCTCGACATCCTGGAAGCCGCTCTGGACGCGATCCCGCCGGACGCCCCCGACCCGGCTGCCGCCGAGCTCGCCGCCTTCCGGTCCGCCGCGGCCGCGCTCGGCGCGCCAAGGGCATGGCTCCTGTGGCGCACCGCGACCGCGGTCGAGATCGGCGCGGACGGGAGCGCGCGCCGGACGGTCGACCGGCGCGACGAGTCGCCGCCCGCGCGCACCCCCGTCACCCCGACCGGCCTCCCAGACGCGCTCGACGTCTGGCTCGAGATCGCCGGAGGGCACCGGCTGGCCGCGACGCTGCATCCGAATCATGACGCGATCCGCGCGGATCTCGCAGCGGATGCCCTGGCGCCGGCCGGACGGACGCTCCCGCGGCTGTGGTGGCTCGACTTCGATCGCGCCGCCGAAGTGGGCCTGGCCGCCGAGTTCGCGGTTACCGCTGCGGACGCGGAGGGCATCGCGGCCCTCTACGTCACCGGCGCGGGTCAGACGCCGGCCGTCGACCTCTTCGACGCCCACGCGCGCTCTGGCCGGCTCGGCGCGCTCGCCCAGGGCACGCCGACGAACACGGTGGACGGCGAGCCGACGACGCCGCTCGGCGATGATCCGGCGACCTGGGAGCCGCTCCTGGCGACGACGGCCGAGAGCCAGCACACGACGAGAGGCATCCTGACGGCGTTCGGGGCGCCCGCGGCGCGACACGCCGAGCACCTCCCCGTCCCCGGCGGCGCGGGCGTGCACGCCGCGCTGAGCGGAATCGTGGTCGGCGGCCTCTGGCCGGTGCTGTGGGGTCGCACGATCCGCGACATCGTCGGGACGGTGTCCGGCGGGCCGGCGGAGCACGACGTCGCGCGATGGGCGCGCTCCGACCTCGCCGTGCAGGGTCCGTGGTCGGCGATCCGGGTCGGAGATCAGCCTTACGGACTGCTGCCCGTCTCGGACTTCGGCGCGAGCGGCAGCGTCCCGGCGGCCGGGCCCGACCTGCGGTGGGTCGACGACCCCGCCGACACTCCGGACGATGCGCGCATCGAGCGGACGATCCTCAGCTGGGCGGTCCCCTGGCGGGATGGGGCAGCGGATGCCGCGGCTCGCTCCGCCGCGGTCTTCGGCGCCTCCCCCGCGCTCGGCGCGAGCACGGAGCAGCTCCTCGCGCTCTTCGGAAGGCACGCGCCCAGCATCCACTGGCGACTGCGTCCCGTCGCGGACCTTCCCACTCTGCAGGCGCAGCAGTTCGCGGCGAACCTTCCTCTCAGCCGGGCGACCGCGTACGACGCGGTCGCGGCCGTCGCGTTCCACGGCAACAGGTTCCCCTTCGCCCCGATCGCGGCCAGCGGCGCCCGCCTCCACCTCCCGAGCCCGCCGTTCGACCTCGACGAGGACTTCGATCAGCTCGACGCGATGCTGGGCGCGCCGCCCGAGACGCTGTACTACGGCCGCTGGGAGAATCTCGGCCTGTTCGGCCATCTGCTGCGCGAGTCGATCATCCTCGCGCGGGCGACGATCGGCATCGCGCGCGAGGACGTGGCCACGGGTCGCGAAGTGGACCTCTGGCGCCGCATTCCGCTGGACGACGACTTCCCGACCGCCGTGATGCGCAGCGAGCAGCACGATGTCGAGGTCGTGGAGTCGGCAGGGGATGCCGGCCGCAGGGTCGCCACCCGGTTCCGACTCGTCATGAGAGACCTCTCGACGCTGATCGAGGTGTGCCGAGTGGACAACGTCGGCCTGCTGCGCGAGGTCAAGGCGGCGCTCGATGCCGCTTCGTTCCGAGTGGATCCGTGGCTCACGGGGATCGCGGCCCGGCGCGCCGCGAATCTGGCGCAGGACGGGGTGCCCTTCCTTCTCGGCGCGTACGGCTGGGTGGACATGCCGCGGCCGTGGCGGCCCGGAGTGCCGGGTGTGCTGCCCCCCGGGCCGACCGAGGCGGGTCTGCTGCATGCGCCCTCGCACGCGCAGGCGCAGGTCGCCGCGGTCCTGCGCGATGCGGCCGTGCACGATTCGGCCGATGGCCGGTGGAGCGTGACGCTGACCTCGGACCGGGTCCGGCGGGCGGTGGCGCTCGGCGAGCGCGTCCGCCTCGGGCTGCACCCCTTCGAGGCGCTCGGGCTGGAGGTCGAGGCGATCGCCGGCGACCCGGACGTCGTCCGCATCCTCCGCGTCGCCTTCCCCACCGCGCCCGACGACGCCGCCGCTCCCGGGGGGGCGGCGCCGAACGACCCCCGCCGGCGCGTGTGCGACGGCCTCGCCGTGCTCGAAGCCGCGCGCGCGGGCGCCCTTCCCCCCGGCGTGCCGCCGGAGCTCGCCGCACGGCTCGGGCCGCTCGACGACGTGCTGGACACATACGCCGACCTGCTCCTCGTGGACGGCGTCCACGGCCTCGTGACGAGGAGCCCGGAGGCGGCAGGAGCCGCCATGGAGGCGGCGAGCGGGCTCGGCTCCCCCGCGGGCCTCTGGGGGATCCGCACGCCGAGGGCCGCGACGACGGTGCCGGTCGAATGCTGGCTCGTCCTGCCCGCCGGCGGGGTCGGCGAGGCCGGTCCCGCCGCCCTCGCCGACCCGGCTTTCGCGGCGCTCGTGGGCACGGACAGGATCGATGACCCCGCCGACCCGGAGGTCGTGCGCGCCGCGCGGATCGTCGGCGGCGCGGATGCCGGCGACGCGGACGCCGGCAGTCATCCGGAGGTCGTATCCGCGATGGTCGCCGACCTCGCCGACCGGTGGCAGCGTCTCGTGGCCGCCGCGACCGCGGCGCTCGACGAGGCCCGCGGACCCGCGACACCCGCCGACATCGATCGTCTCAGCCTGCGATGGCGCCTCGCGCTGACGCCACCGCGCGACGGCTGGACGGCGGAGGATCGCCGAGGCGAGGCCGTCGCCGCGCTCGCCGCGCGCACGGCGGCGGCGAGCGAGGCGGATCCGACCGACCTGCTCGGCCACCAGCGCGCGATCCGCGATCTCGTGGGCCGGCCGGATCTGCCGGTGCTCGCGGTCGTTCCGCGGGCGACCCTGCCGGATTGGCGCACTCAGGCGACCGGAGCGCTGGATCGCTCGTGGCTCGAGATCGTCGCCGCCGTACGACCGCGGCTCGCACCCATCGAGGCCCGTCAGCTGACCGACCCGGCGCCCTGGCCGTCGGCACTGCAGGCGCCGGCCGACGATCCCTGGGCGGCGTCCGGTCGGGTGATCGTCGCGTACGGGTCGGGTCTGACCGACGGCGAGAGCGACGTCGCGGTGGCGCTGCTCGACGGCTGGGTGGACTCCATCCCCTCGCGAAGGCACGTGACCGAGGCCGCCTTCGGATTCAACGCCCCGAAGACGCGCGCGCCCCAGGCCGTGCTGATCGCGGTCCCGCCCGACCCGCAGCAGCCGCTCGACGGCGAGGGGCTCCTCCGCGTCGTGGTCCAGACGCGTGCGCTCGCCCTCGCGCGCGCAGCCAGGCCGACGCACCGCGAAGGACTTCCCTGGGCGACCCCGTCTCCGGTCGTCCAGCTCCAGGATCCGGTGGACTTCCGTGCGGGGTGGCGGTCATGACCTCGATACCGCGGGGCTGGCTGGAGCCGGGACGCACCGACCCCGAGCCGGGGCTGCGTGCCGAGGTGGCCGACCCGGTCTGGTTCCTGGCACGGCAATGGGAGCTGGGGGAATTCCAGGGCGAGGATGCCGGGTCCCCCGTCGCGGTCGCGCTCACGCCCGAGCAGGTGCCCCTCGCGTACGATCCCGATCGTCCGCACCTCGACCCCACCGTGATCCCCGCCGAGCCGCTCGTCGAGGCGGAGCCCGGCGACTGGTGGACGATGGGCCGCCGCGTGCGGCTCGGGCGGGCGGCACTGCCGCTGCTGGACCCGCTCACACTCGATCGGTACCGCTTCGGCGCGCTGCCGGTGCCGTACGAAGCCCTCGCGGGCGAGATCGACGGTCGCGCGGTGTTCCTGAACGGGATCCTCGCCGGAGACCGGCTGTGGGAGGACGAGAACGTGCCGTCGCCGCCGCCCGATCGCTTCTCCACGTCGACGCTCGCGTACGAAGCGGGCTTCTCGGCCGGAGGCATCGCGCTGGATGTGCGCGACCACCGCGGCGGCGACCTCGACTGGTTCAGCGTGGATGTCGGCGATCCGCGTGCGGCCCCCGCCGCAGAGGTCGAGCCGCCGACCGCGTGCGAGGTGATCCCGGGCCGTCTGACCTTCCCGGGCGCTCCCCACCCGCGCTGGTGGCAGATCGAGGACGCCGCGGTGGATCTGGGCGCTTTCGCGCCCGACCGGTCGCACCTGGGCACGATGCTGCTGTCCGACCTCGCGGTGGCGAACGCCGAGGACTGGTTCGTCTTCCCGGTCCCCGAAGGCATCCCGAGCTCCCCGGAGCAGTCGCCGCCGACTTCCGGCGTGCTCGCCCGGATCGGCGGGACGGTCACCGTGCGGGACGCGTTCGGGATCGAGTACCCCCTCCGTCCGCCGCCCGCGGAGGGTCCCGGAGCGTGGTCGCTCTACGCCGTGCCGGGCCTCGAGCCCACCGACCTCGTCGTGTGGCCGGTCGCCGTCGCGCCGCATGCCGGACCGCTGCTCGACGACGTGCTCCTCGGCATCGACGAGGATGCGAACCTGGCCTGGGCCGCCGAGCTCCGCGCCGACGGCCACGAGGTGCTCGCCGACGCCTCGACGGACGCCGCCGTCGCCGAGACGACGCGCACCGGCACGCGAGCGTTCCGGTACCAGCCGATGACCACGCTCCCCGAGCATTGGCATCCGTACACCCGCGGCGTCCGGTGGCGCCAGGCCGTGCTGGCCGACCTCAATCAGCCCATCCCGCAGCCCCGACCCGGGCCGATCTCGCGTCTGATCGGCGGCCCGTCCGGTACGGGCATCGGACGCGGGCACGAGATCGCCCCGACCGCCGTGCCGAGCTCCGGCGTGCGGCTGCAGCGACGGGCCCGGCTCGCCAGGGACACCGACGGCTGCCCCGTGCTCTGGGTGGAGCGCGTCGTGCTGCCGATAGCCGGTCCTCCGACGTCCCATCTGCGCTGGGACGTGATGGTCGAGGCGGCCCGGACGGAGGCGAGCCCATGAGTGGCGTGGATCTCCGCTTCGCCGAAGGATTCGCCCTCCCGCCGGTGCCCGGCGTGGAGACCCACCTCGTCGATGCGATCCCGGGCTTCGGCGATGCCTGGGCCGCGGTGCGCGCGATCGTTCCCGGCGCGACGCTCGAGCCGCTGTTCGCGGGCGCCGACGGGCTCGAGGTCGACGTGATCGCCGATCTCGTCGACGCCGCCAGGATGATCGGGGATGCCGCACCCGACCTCCTGCGGTGGTTCGCGGTCGAGTGTCCCGACGACGTCGCCGACGCGGTCGCCCCGCTCGCCGCGGCTCTGCCGCTCGTCGAGTGGGCCGAGCCGCGACCCGTCTTCGTGCCGGCCTCGCTGCGCGACGGGCCGGTGTCGTGGGGCACCAACCCGCGAGCGCGGCACAGCCCGATCCGGCGCGCGCCGGCAGGGGTCGACGCGCTTCACGCGTGGCGCGTCGACGGCGGGACGGGGATGGGCGTCCGCGTCGCGCTGATCGACGACGCGTGGGCCCTCGGCCACGAGGAGCTGCTGACCGCGCGGATCACCGCGCACTCCGTCTTCCCGCTGGATTCACCGCCGGTCGCCGCGGTCAAGCACGGCACGAGCGCCGCCGGCATCGTCGTCGCCGCCGACAACGGCCGAGGGACGGTCGGCGTCGCGCCCGACGCCGAGCTGCTCCTGCTCACCCGCCGGCGCGGCGCGGCCGAGTCGAGCCTCGCGAAGGCCATCGTGGCCGCGGGCCATGCCGTCGGACGCGGCGGGATCGTGCTCATCGAGCACGCCGCCTCCCTCACGCCCGCCGCACCCACGCCCGACGTCCCTGCGGAGTGCAATCCGGCGATCCACGCCGCGATCGCGTTCGTCACGAGCTCGGCGATCGGCGCGGTCGTGGTCGAGCCGGCCGGGAACGACGGCGCCGACCTCGACGATCCGGCGGCGGCCGTCGCCGGGCTGGACCTCGCGCTGCCCAAGACGTCGCCCTCCGGCGCGGTGATCGTCGGCGGCGGCGAGCCGAACATCGACCCCGCGGGGTGGCGCAGGGCGGGCCGCGGATTGACGTCGTTCGGCAGCCGCGTGGACTGCTTCGCCGTCGCGAGCGGAACCGCCGCGCCCTCGGGGCCGGGCGCGTCCGACTACCAGTCGTTCATGGGTACGTCGTGCGCGACCGCCGTCGTCGCCGGCGTCGCAGCATCCATTCAGGGGATGGCCGTCGCCGCCGCCGGCCGGCCGCTACTCCCGCACGTCGTGCGGTCCCTGCTGCGGGACCGCACTCTCGGCACACCCGTCGTGCCCGGAACCTCCGGTGTCGGCGCCATGCCGGACCTGCGACGGATCGCGAGATCCCAGCGCTGGCCGCGCGTGCTGCCCGTGGCGGCCCAGGCGGTGGGCGCGGACGGCGCGGTCGTGGTGCAGCTCGACGACGAAGACCGCGTGGTACGGCGGGAGCTCTCGTTCTTCCGCGGATGGCGCACGCCCCTCCGTGTGGTCGCCCCGACCGCGGAGGTGTGGCCCGCGCAGCCGACGGCGGTCGTGTGGGACGACCCCACCGCGCCGGGCGTGCGCACGCATCTGCTGCTCGTCGGCGGCGAAGGCGGCGTGCTGCGCTTCTGGTGGGACTCCCGCGCCGGCGAAGGAGGCTTCGACGCGATCTCCACGTCGTCCGGCGACACGGTCGCCCCTGGCACCACGCCCGACGCGCTCCTGGTCGACGGAACGCTCGTGATCGCCGGGATCGACGCCGAGGCGGGCGTCGTCGTCCTGACCGGCGCTCCGCTGGACGACGGATTCAGCGGCCCGCGTCTGCTCGACGATCTCGCGCAGTTCCGGCGCAGCCCCCGGCCGTCGCTCGCGAGCGTCGCACCTGCGACGGCCGAGCTCGTCGCGGTCGCCGATCACGGCGCCCTGCTGTGGTTCCACGGCACCGCGCCGCTGGCGACGTCGTGGTCGGGTCCGGTGGTCGAGCCGACGTTCACGTCGTTCGTCCCCGGCGCCGGCCAGGCGGCGCTCGCGGTGGGCGGCCGGGTCGTCGTGGCGGCCGTCGGCGTGCAGGGCTGGCTCCACGTCGTCGAGCTCGACCCGTCCCGGGGAGCCGTTCCGGCGGCGTTCGGCCCGCCCGTCGTCGTCGACACGGGCGCCGCGTTCTCGACGGTAGGGCCGCTCGCAGTGGCCCGCCTCACGACCGAGGGCGGCGACTTCCTGATCGTCGCCGGGATCGACACGGAAGGCGGTCTGCGGTCCGCCCGCCGGCCCGCCGCGGGCGGCGCGTGGACGCCGACCGTCGTCGTCCCCGGCGGCATCCGCTTCAGCGAGCTCGGCGGCGCGGTCGCGGTGACCTCACCGGACCTCGGCGTCCTCCTCTTCGCCGTGGGCGCGGACGGCCGGCTGCGGATGACGTCGACGCGGACGGGCGTCGACTGGGATGCGCCCACCCCGGTGCCGGATGCCGCGTCCGGCCCGATCGTGCCTCCCGTGCCCGCGCCGCCCACCGGCATCCTGAAGTCGCAGCTGTTCGCCGGCGACCCGGTGCTGCTGTCGATCGCGCAGGACCGCGACCGCATCTCCCGCATCCGCAACACCCCCGGCGACGCTGTGCGGCGCATTCAGGAGGCCCTGCTCGGCTGGGATCCCGGATGCCTCCCGCTCCACGGAGCCGACGGCTCGTACGGCGACGAGACGGCGGGCGTGGTCGCCCGGTTCAAGCGCGACGAGCTGCGCGTGCCGGCTGGGCAGATCATCGACGACGTCGGCCCCGCCACGGTGCGCCGCCTCGACGAGTTGCAGGCGGCGCGCGAGCAGCCGGCGGGAACGCCGACCACGGTCCGGGTGACCGACGAGTACGGCTCGCCGCTCGCGGGGCTCGACTTCAGCGTGACGACCGCCGACATCATCGAGCTCGTGACGACGGATGCTGCCGGCCGAGCCTCGGTCGCCCTGACCGCCGGCGGGCGGATCGACATCGATCCGGGCTCCGCGTTCGCCGCCGTCGGCGACCTCCTCGACCGGCCATGGCCGCCGCCCGCGCTGCCACCCACGGCGTCGGTCGTGACGCCCGCGGCGCCGTCGCCCGTGGCCGTGCAGCCCGGCGACGACCTCGAGCTCGTCGTCGCCACCCGTGCGCGCCTGACGGCACGGCTCGTCGCGCCGCTCGCCGGCACCGTCAGAGTCGAGGGACGCGGCCTGCGGCTCGCGATCGATCCCGACGGCGCCGTCACCCTCGCGGTCCAGTCGAGCGGAGGGAGCGCGGCATCGGTGTTCGTCGACCCCGACGCCGGGCCGGTGCCGCCGCTGCCCGAGCCCGGCCCCCCGGTCGGCTGGAATCCGCTCGGCACCTACACCGTCCGCGCCGGCGACACCGAGCAGGCGCTCGCCGCCGCGTTCGTCGGCGACCCGGACGCGTACTCGCTGCTGAGCGACCACCCGCCCGTCCCGGGCGAGCTGCTGACCCTGCCGGAGACTCCCGGCTGGCTGCGCCTGGCGGTGTCGCCGCCGGCCCCGACCGCACCCGCGCTGTGGTTCACGGCGTCGCCCGACGATCTCGTCGCGGCGATCCTCGCCGACGGCGATCCCGGTCCGCTCATGGATGTCGCGGCGGTGCTCGATCGTCCGCCGGCGCCTCAGCCCGATCCTGCCGTCGTCTTCGCGACGCGCGCCCAGTCGCTGGCCGCGGTCCTCGGCACGCCGGGCGCCCCGCTCGGCGCCGATCGAGAGCCCGAGGAGGTCGTGTGAGCGGCCGGCTCGTGACGCTGCGGTGGCGGACGGGAGAGCCGCTGCTGCTCGGCGGCGCGCTGACGGCCGTCGCGGACGACGTGGCATTGGCCACGCGCGTCTCCGACGCCGAGGCGGCGGTCGAGGTGCCCGACGGCACCGCGTCGCTGCGACTCACGCTGACGTTCACGTCGAATCTCGTGCAGCCGTCGGCCGAGGTGCTCCGGATCGACCAGCTCCTGAGCGGGACGAACCTGGTCACGCCCCGCAGCGTCTTCGAACCCGTCGCGTATGAGCTGCAGGTCGGGGCGGCGAAGAAGCGCATGCGGGTCCCGGGTCTGCATCCCCTCCTGGCGGGGGTCTTCGGCGGGTGGAGCGATGCGGTGACGATCCTCGTCCGCGTGCCGCTGGTCGACGTCACCGGACTCATCCCCTCGTTCCTGGATCTCATGGAGCACCTGGCGCCCCGCGCTGGCGGAGGAGGCCTCGCGTCGTCGCCGCGGATCCTGGCGCGCACCGACGGCATCCTTCCGCGCTTCTGGATCGTCGCGACGCCCGAGTCCTGCCGCGGCGCGGCGGCCACCGACGTGCTCGCGTTCTTCGGTCCCAGCCAGAACCACGGCGCGCCGCTCTCGCTGAGCGACGAGCTCGTCAAGGCACGCCCGCTCCGGGAGTACGGGGCCGTGATGCTCGGAGCGGGCACGCACGACGACGGCGGACACCTGGAGAAGCGCGCTCGGGCGCTCGACCACTTCGCGGTGCCCGGCGAGTACATCCTCGCGAAGGGGCTGGAGAAGGCGCTCGTCGCGAGCGGGCGCAACGCGATCCTGACCGTGCCGGTGCCGGCGAACCGCTCGCACAACCGAGCGGCGACGTCTGCTCTCCCGGGGCTCCTCACCGACATCCACCGGGTCGTCACGGCCACCGGCGACGCGCACCCTCCGGTGAATCCTGCCGTGCCCGACGAATGCCTGACGCCCGTCGCAGCCCCGCATTTCGCCGTCGGGGCGCACAGTCGCGGGGGCCTGGCGCTGTGGGGGGAGCCGGATGCCGGCCGCACCGGCGCCCTCGCACCCTCGACGCAGACGCCCGGAGCGCTCAGCGCCGGACCGAACGCGTACACCGACCTCCTGCTGTTCGAAGCGCAGCAGGTCAGCGGCCACCTGGATCAGCTCGCGAGGACCGGATCGACGAGAGTCGTCTTCGTCGGATACGAGCGCGGCACCGTGTCCGCGCCTTTCGCCGCCGCACAGGCGATCCCGGGCCTGAAGGACCGCGTGCAGCGCTTCCCGGTCGCCCCCGCGGGCGGCTCGGCGCCCGAGGACGCGACCCTCCTCGAACTCGCCGATCGGAGCCCGAGCCTGACCCACGCGCTGTCGACCCT
>CAKUJB010000033.1 GCA_934661165.1 uncultured Microbacteriaceae bacterium
GGGCAGGCCCGTGGCGAGGTCGCCGCGGCGCTGCAGGAGCGCGAGGCGATCGTCGTCGTCGCCGAGGAGCGCGCGCGGCTGGCCGCGGAGGCGGTCGACGTCACCGCGCTGCCGGACCGCCAGCGCCACGGCGCGCGCCACCCGCTCAGCATGCTCATGGAGCGCATGAGCGACGTCTTCGTCGGCATGGGCTGGGAGGTCGCCGAGGGGCCGGAGCTCGAGAACGAGTGGTTCAACTTCGACGCGCTCAACGTCGACGCCGACCACCCCGCCCGCAGCGAGCAGGACACGTTCTGGGTCGACCCCGTCGATCGACACCTCGTGCTGCGGACGCAGACGAGCCCCGTGCAGATCCGCTCCCTGCTGTCCCGCGAGCTGCCGGTCTACGTCGTCTCGCCCGGCCGCGTCTTCCGCACCGACGACCTCGACGCGACCCACACCCCCGTCTTCCACCAGATCGAGGGCATCGCCATCGACCGCGGGCTCACGATGGCGCACCTGCGCGGCACGCTCGAGCACCTCGCGCGCGCGATGTTCGGCGAGGGCGCGCAGATCCGCCTCCGCGCGAATTTCTTCCCGTTCACCGAGCCGAGCGCCGAGATGGACGTCTGGCAGCCGAACGCGAAGGGCGGCGCGCGCTGGGTCGAGTGGGGCGGCTGCGGCATGGTGAACCCGAACGTCCTGCTCGCGGCGGGCATCGACCCGGACGAGTACCAGGGCTTCGCCTTCGGCATGGGCATCGAGCGCACGCTGCAGTTCGGCCACGGCCTCAACGACATGCGCGACATGGTCGAGGGCGACATCCGCTTCTCCAGGCAGTTCGGGCAGGTGATCTGAGTGCGCGTCCCCGTGAGCTGGCTCGGCGAGGTCGTCGACCTCCCCGACGACGTCACCCTCGAGCACCTGCACGAGGCGCTCGTGCGCGTCGGATTCGAGGAGGAATCGGTCCACGGCTTCGGCGTGACCGGTCCGCTCGTCGCGGGTCGGGTCCTCGAGCGCACGCCCGAGCCGCAGAAGAACGGCAAGACGATCAACTGGTGCCTCGTCGACATCGGTGAGCCCGAGCCCCGCGGCATCGTCTGCGGCGCCCACAACTTCGAGCCCGGCGACCTCGTGGCCGTCTGCCTGCCCGGTGCCGTGCTGCCGGGACCGACCCCCGAGGAGCCCTTCCTCATCGCCGCGCGCAAGACGTACGGGCACGTCTCGGACGGCATGATCGCCTCGGAGCGCGAGCTCGGGCTCGGCGACGACCACGACGGCATCATCGTGCTCACCCGCCGGGGGATCGACGTGCCGCCCGGCACCGATCTCATGCCGATCCTCGGCCTGGACGATGCCGCGGTCGAGATCAACGTCACCCCGGACCGGGGCTACGCGATGTCGCTGCGCGGCGTCGGACGCGAGTATGCGCATGCCACCGGTGCCCGCTACACCGATCCCGCCTCGCTCGTCGCGGCGCGGGCGGAGGCGGCCGCGGGGGTCAGCGGGTTCCCGCTCGCGGTCGAGGACGCGGCGCCGATCCGCGGCCGCAACGGCTGTGATTCCTTCATCGCGAGGGTGGTGCGCGGCATCGAGGTGCGGCGCCCGAGCCCCTCGTGGCTCGTCGCGCGGCTGCGCCTCGCGGGCGTCCGCTCGATCTCGCTGCCCGTCGACATCACGAACTACGTCATGCTCGAGCTCGGCCAGCCGATCCACGCCTACGACCTCGGCACGCTCACGGGCGGCATCACGGTGCGGCGGGCGACTCCGGGGGAGAGCCTGGTCACGCTCGACGGCCAGGAGCGCCGGCTCCACCCCGAGGACCTGCTCATCACCGACGACTCCGGTCCCATCGGCATGGCGGGCGTCATGGGCGGCCTCAAGACCGAGGTGACCGACGACACCGTCGACGTCCTCATCGAAGCCGCGCACTTCGACCCCGTGACGATCGGTCGCTCCGCCCGCCGGCACCGCCTCGTCTCCGAGGCCTCGAAGCGCTACGAGCGCGGGGTCGATCCGCTCGTGGGCGCCGCGGCGGCGCAGCGTGTCGTCGACCTGCTCGTCGAGTACGCCGGCGGCACCGAGGACCGCGAGTACGGCGGCTGGCTCGCCGACGTGGCGCCGCGCACCGCGATCGACTTCCGCACCGGCGCCGTCGAGCACCTCGTCGGGGTCGCGTACACCGATGCCGAGGTCATCGACACGCTCGAGGCGATCGGCTGCGCGGTCGAGCGCGGCGAGGCCGATCGGCTGCGCGTCACCCCGCCGTCGTGGCGCCCCGACCTCCGCGGTCGGGCGGACCTCGTCGAGGAGGTCGCGCGCATCGTCGGCTACGACCGGATTCCCGCGACGCTGCCCGTCGCGCCACCGGGCCGAGGGCTCACCGAGTCCCAGCGGCTGCGCCGCGCCGTCGCGGCGTCGCTCGCCGGCTCCGGTCTGGTCGAGGTGCTCAGCTATCCGTTCACGGGCGAGGCCGACGCGGAGCGGTGGACGCCCGGCTCGCCGGCGGTCCGGCTCGCCAATCCGCTCGACGGCGCGCTGCCGTACCTGCGCACGAGCCTGTGGCCCGGGCTCATCCAGGCGGCACGCCGCAATCTGAGTCGCGGTCTCACCGAGCTCGCGCTCTTCGAGGTCGGCCGGGTCTACCTCCCCGAGCCCGGGCGCGAGTACGGGTCATCGGCGCTCCCGGTCGGCGACGCCCGGCCGGACGACGCGACGCTCGCGGCCCTCTACGACTCCGTCCCGCCCCAGCCGTGGCACCTCGGCGCGCTCTTCCTCGGCGACGCCGTGGTCAAGCAGCCGGGCGCGACGGCGGTGCCGAGCGGCATCGCTGACGCCGTGTCGGCGGCGCGCCATCTCGCGGCGGCGCTCGGGGTGCGTCTCGAGGTCTCGCAGGGCGCGCATTCCTCCCTCCATCCTGGCCGCACCGCACTCCTCGCGATCGACGGCCAGCCGATCGGGCTCGCGGGCGAGCTGCTCCCGGCCCTGGCCGGCGAGCTCGACCTGCCGCGCGTCGTCGCGGTGCTCGAGCTCGACCTCGATGCGCTCATCGCGGCGACGGGCGTCGTCGAGACGGCGCCGATCCCGGCGTATCCGGCGGCGACCCAGGACGTCTCGCTCGTCGTCCCGGTCGAGACGGTCGTGGGCGAGCTGCTCGCGGCGTTCACGGCGGGCGCGGGGGAGCTCCTCGAGCACGCGCGGCTCGTCGATGACTATCGCGGCCAGGGCGTGCCGGACGGGTCGAAGTCGCTCACCTTCGCGCTGCGCTTCCGCGCGCCCGACCGCACCCTCACGCAGGCCGAGGCCACCGAGGCGAAGCTCGCGGGCGTCGCCGCGGTCGCCGGCCGGTTCGGCGCCGCCCTCCGCGACTGACCCGCCACACGCTCCAGCCTCTTGGGGCCAGCCAGCGACCGCGACGCGGTCCTTGCGTGAGTGGCGGGCGCTTCGCCGAATGGCGGGTGTGCGCGACCCCGTGCCCGCCATTCGGGGAGAACCCCGCCACCCGCAGCGTGTTCGGTCGGGTTTCGGGGCGACGCGTGGGGGTCAGGGCACGAGGATGATCTTGCCGCGGACGGCGTGCGCCTCGCTCCTGCGGTGCGCCTCGACGACCTCGTCGAGCGGGAGCACCGCGCCGATCTCCACCGAGAAGTCCTCGTGCACGATGAGCGGCTGGACGACCTCGATCGCCTCCGCGCGCAGCGCCTGCTGCTCGTCCGTGAGGGGGACCGAGGAGCCGCCGCTGTAGGCGGTGAGGCCGAGCGCGTCGGCCTTCGCCCCAGCGACGATCGTCGCGAAGCGGGAGCGGTCGGCGATGAGCTCGATCGAGTCGAAGGCCTCGTCGGTGCCGGCGAGGTCGAGGATGACGGTGAAGCCGGCAGGATGCGCCTCCCGCAGCCGGTCGAGCAGGCCCTCGCCGTACGCGACGGGCGTCGCGCCGAGCTCGCGGATCCGGTCGAAGCTGCGGGCGGAGCCGGTCGCGACGACTTCGGCCGCGCCGAAGCGCCGGGCGAACTGGATCGCGGCCTGGCCGACGGCACCGGAGCCCGCGTGGATGAGCACGCGGTCGCCCGGCCCGACGCCGAGCGATCGGAGGGCCTGATAGGCGGTGCCGATCGGGATGGGCAGCGCGGCGGCGACCTCCCAGCTCAGCTCCGGGCGCTTGCGGGTGAGATTGGCCGGCCGCGCGACGGCGTGCGTCGCGGCGGCGCCCTGCGTCCCGCCGAAGATGACCTCGTCGCCGACTGCCCAGCCGGTGACCTCGGCGCCGACGGCGGCGATGACGCCCGCACCGTCGTAGCCGACCCCGCGCGGGGACTTGAGCGGCTCGGAGGCGCGCACGCCCCTGCGGATCTTCGTGTCGAACGGGTTGACCCCATGCGCCCGCACCTCGATGAGGACGCGGTCGGCGCCCGGCGTCGGCACCTCGCCCTCGACGACGGAGATGACCTCGGGACCGCCGAGTTCGGCGTACTGCGCGAAACGAGCCATGCCTCCAGCCAAGCACGGGTGCCCGGCGCCGTCCACTCGCGCGGCGCGGCGCGGCGACCCGTGGTCGGGCCCAGGGGGCCGTGGTTCGGCCGGGGGCCTCCGACTCGGTAGACTCGGAATCTCCGTCACGCTGACAACTGGTGCACGCTCCTGCTGCCGATGCCAGCGCACCGCTTCCCATCGATGAATGGAGCCCGCTTGTCCGTCGTGCTGCATGAACGGCTCGTCCCGGTCTTCGACGAGGTCATCCGTCGCAATCCGGGTGAGGCCGAGTTCCACCAGGCGGTGAGCGAGGTGCTCGAGACGCTCGGGCCGGTCATCTCCAAGCATCCCGAATACGCCCAGTCCGAGATCATCCGGCGACTGTGCGAGCCGGAGCGGCAGATCATCTTCCGCGTGCCGTGGACCGACGACCAGGGCCGCGTCCAGCTCAACCGCGGCTTCCGCGTCGAGTTCAACTCGGCGCTCGGGCCCTACAAGGGCGGCCTGCGATTCCACCCGAGCGTCTACCTCGGCATCATCAAGTTCCTCGGCTTCGAGCAGATCTTCAAGAACTCCCTCACCGGCATGCCGATCGGCGGCGCGAAGGGCGGCTCGGACTTCGACCCGAAGGGTCGCTCCGAGGCGGAGATCATGCGCTTCTGCCAGTCGTTCATGACGGAGCTCTACCGGCACATCGGCGAGTACACGGACGTGCCGGCCGGCGACATCGGCGTCGGCGGCCGCGAGATCGGCTACCTCTTCGGGCAGTACAAGCGGATCACGAACCGCTACGAGTCGAGCGTGCTCACCGGCAAGGGCCTCACCTGGGGCGGCTCGCAGGTGCGCACCGAGGCCACGGGCTACGGCACGGTGTTCTTCGTCGACGAGATCCTCAAGGCCACGGGCCAGGACTACGTCGGCAAGCGCGTCATCGTCTCGGGCTCCGGCAACGTCGCGATCTACGCGATCGAGAAGGTGCAGGAGCTCGGCGGCCTGGTGGTGGCCTGCTCCGACTCCGCTGGCTACATCGTCGACGAGAACGGGATCGACCTCGACCTCGTCAAGGACATCAAGGAGGTGCGCCGCGGGCGCATCTCGGAGTACCTCGACGCCCGTCCCCACGCGAGCTATGTCGCCGGCGGCTCCATCTGGGACGTCCCCGCGGAGATCGCGCTGCCGTGCGCGACGCAGAACGAGCTCGACGAGGACGGCGCCGCCGCCCTCATCCGCGGCGGCGTGCGCATCGTCGCCGAAGGCGCGAACATGCCGACGACGCCGGCGGCGAGCCGCGCATTCGCCCAGGCGGGTGTGACCTTCGCCCCCGGCAAGGCGGTGAACGCCGGCGGCGTCGCGACGAGCGCGCTCGAGATGCAGCAGAACGCCTCGCGCGACAACTGGACGTTCGAGCACACCGAGGAGCGCCTCGCGGACATCATGCGCGGCATCCACGACCGCTGCCTCGAGACCGCGGACGAGTTCGGCTCACCTGGCGATTACGTCGTCGGGGCGAACATCGCCGGCTTCACCCGCGTCGCCGACGCCATGCTCGCCCTCGGCGTCATCTGAGTCGCCGCCCGCGATGATCCGCGGCAGGTGCCGCCGCGCGACGAGGTAGGACCCGGCGAGGACGAGCACGAAGCCGACGATCGTCCACACCGTGATCTGCTCGCCGAGCAGGAGCCAGCCGGTGAGCACCGCGACGGCCGGGTTGATGTACGTGATCGCCGTCATGCGCACCGGCCCGACCTCGGCGACGAGGCGGAACATCATGAGGAATGCGAGGGCGCTGCAGATCGCGCCGAGCACGAGCACCGAGATGATCACCTCGGGCGAGAGCGGCGCGGTGGGCCAGCCGCCCGTCGCGCCGACGATGGGCAGGTAGACGAGCGCGGCGATGCCGAGCGAGAGCGCGAAGACGCCGACCGACGGCAGGTCGGGCAGCCACCGCGCGAGGATCGCCGGGCCGAGCGCGTAGCCGACGACGACGACGCACAGCAGCGCGACGCCGATGAGGTCGGAGCCCGCGACGTCGAGTCCGACGATGACCGCGACGCCGCCCATCCCGACGGCGAGCCCGAGCCAGTTGAACCAGCTCAGCGGCTCCTTGCGGCCCATGAGGAAGGCGATGCCGAGCGCGACGAGCGGGATCGCCGCGAGCAGGAGTCCGGCGGTCGAGGACGGCAGTCGCGTCTGCGCGGCGCTGAGGAAGTACCAGGGCAGGATGAGCTCGGCGAGCGTGAAGGCGAGCAGCGGCCGCCAGCGCCGCAGCACCGGCAGGATCGCCTTCCGGTGGATCGCGACGGGCAGCAGCACGGCGGCGCCGACGGCGCAGCGCAGCAGCACGAGCATCTCGGGCGTCAGCTCGCCGACGGCGATCTTGATGAGTGCGTAGGGGATGCCCCAGACGACGCCGAGACCGAGGAGGAGGAGCAGGCCGTTACGCGTCACTGCATGATTCTGGTCCATGCCGCCGACTTCGGCGACCGGGCGCACTCCTCCCGGATAGGGCTCAGCCCTCGAGCTCGGGCGCGACGATGTCGGCGACGAGCGCGGCGGTCTGGCCGCCGATGAGCCCGAGGCCCGCGTACTGCTCGAGGCGGGCCCGGGAGTCGGCGATGTCGAGGTTGCGCATCGTGAGCTGGCCGATCCGGTCCTCCGGGCCGAATGCGGCATCCGCGACCCGCTCCATCGACAGCTTCTCCGGGGCGTACGAGAGCGCCGGGCCGCGGGTGTCGACGATCGTGTAGTCGTCGCCGCGGCGCAGACGCAACGTCACCTGCCCGGTGATCGCGGAGCCGACCCACTTCTGGAGCGACTCGCGGAGCATGAGGGACTGCGGGTCGAGCCAGCGGCCCTCGTACATGAGTCGGCCGAGGCGGCGGCCTTCGAGCTGGTAGTTCGCGAACGTGTCCTCGTTGTGGATCGCCGTGAGCAGCCGCTCGTACGTGATGTGGAGGAGCGCCATGCCGGGCGCCTCATAGATGCCGCGCGACTTCGCCTCGATGATGCGGTTCTCGATCTGGTCGGACACGCCGAGGCCGTGGCGGCCGCCGATCGCGTTCGCCTCGAGGACGAGCGCGACGGGGTCGCCGCCGAAGTCGTTCCCGTTGATCGCGACGGGTCGGCCCTGCGCGTACTCGACGGTGACCTCCTCGCTCGCGATCGCGACGTCCTCGCGCCAGTGCGCGACGCCCATGATCGGCTCGACGAGGTCGAGGCCCGCGGACAGCTCCTCGAGGTCCTTCGCCTCGTGCGTCGCGCCCCAGATGTTCGCGTCGGTCGAGTACGCCTTCTCCGCCGACGCCCGGTAGGGGTAGCCGTGCGCGACGAGCCACTGGCTCATCTCCGTGCGGCCGCCGAGCTCGGTGACGAATGCGCTGTCAAGCCACGGCTTGTAGATGCGCAGGTTCGGGTTCGCGAGCAGGCCGTAGCGGTAGAAGCGCTCGATGTCGTTGCCCTTGTAGGTCGACCCGTCGCCCCAGATCTCGACGTCGTCCTCGTGCATCGCCCGGACGAGCATCGTGCCCGTCACGGCCCGGCCGAGGGGAGTCGTGTTGAAGTACGTCTTGCCGCCGGTGCGGATGTGGAATGCGCCGCAGGCGAGCGCCGCGAAGCCCTCCTCGACGAGCTGGCGGCGGATGTCGACGAGCCGCGCGATCTCGGCGCCGTACTCGAGCGCCCGGTCCGGGATGCCGGCGATGTCGGGCTCGTCGGGCTGGCCGATGTCCGCGGTGTACGTGCAGGGGATCGCGCCCTTGTCGCGCATCCAGGCGACGGCCGTCGCGGTGTCGAGCCCGCCGGAGAACGCGATGCCGACCTTCTGGCCGACGGGGAGGGATGTGAGGACCTTGGACACGAGGCCCAATCGTACCGGGGGCGCGCTCGGCGCATTCCTCCCGAGGGCACCGGGTGTTGCCGAGTGTCGGTGTTTTCGGCGAGAGCGGTCCCGATCTGACCCCCGCTCGCCGGATTCCCCCACACTCGGCCCCCAGCCGGACGCCAACCTCGCCGAGTGTGCATGAATGCGCCGAGCGAGCACGTATATTCGTGCACCCTCGGCAGAAATGTGCACATTCGACGGCTGGTTGGGACCGACGAGCGCCTGCGAGCTAGCGGCGACCACCGCCGAGCAAGTCGCCCACGCCGCCGCCGAGGAGGTCGTCGAGGCCGGCCATGTCGGGGCTCCCTTCGAGTGAGGTGCGTCCACGCTACGTCGTCGGCCGGGCCCGGTCCATCCCGTCGAGCACGAATGAATGGGGCTGCCCAGGCTCGACTCTCAGCGGCGTTCGCCATGCCGATATCTAGACAGGAGGCGTAGAATCTAGACATGGCGCTGAGTATTAAGGATCCCGCGACCGACCGGGTCGCGCGCGAGGTCGCCGCGCTCACGGGGGAGACCATGACGGAGGCGATCCGCACCGCGCTCGAGGAGCGGCTCGCCCGCCTGCGGCGGCGACGTTCGGCGGCGACGCTCGCGTTCCTCGACGGGGTCGTTGAGCGTGGTCGCGCGCGGCCGATCCTCGACGCTCGGCCCGAGGATGAGCTGCTCGGCTACGACGAGCACGGCGGGTTCGCGTGACGATCGTCATCGACACCTCCTCGCTCGCCGCGATCGTCTTCGGGGAGCCGGACGGCGAGATGTTCAGCCGCATGCTCGCGACGTACGACGACGAGGTCTGCATCGGAGCGCCGACGCTCGTCGAGGCGGAGATCGTGGTGGAGAGCCGGCAGGGCGCGGCCGCGCTCGCCGACCTCCGCGGAGTGCTCGCCGCGCTGGGCGTCCGCACCATCGGGTTCGACGCCGAGCATGCTCGCCTCGCCGCCGACGCGTGGCGCCGCTACGGGCGCGGACGGCATCCCGCGGCGCTCAACCTCGGCGACTGCTGCAGCTACGCGACCGCGAAATCGCTCGGCGCACCGCTCGTCTACAAGGGGACGGACTTCTCACAGACGGACATCGTCGCGGCGGTGCTCTAGAATGGGCGGGTGACCACGACCGCAGCCTTCGTCGAGCGCGCTCTGCCCGGCTCCGCGCTGCGCCGTCGCGACCGCCGACGCTAGGCGGCGTGCCGCTTCGCGCCCCGCGCATTCGTCCATGAATGCGTTGCCGCGCCACCGCACGTCGCCACCGCATCGAGTCCGTCGCGCACAAAACTAAGGTGGTCACCATGTCCTTCACCGTCGCCGTCGCCGGCGCCAGCGGGTACGCCGGGGGCGAGGTCCTCCGGCTCCTCACCGCCCACCCGGACCTCGAGGTCCGCACCGTCACCGCGCACTCGAGCGCGGGGGACCCGCTCATCCGGCACCAGCCGCACCTGCGCTCGCTCGCGCACCTCACGCTGCAGCCGACCGACGTCGAGCACCTCGCGGGGCACGACGTCGTCGTGCTCGCGCTGCCGCACGGCAAGTCGGGGGCGATCGCCGAGCAGCTCGGGCCGGACGTGCTCGTCGTCGACGCCGGCGCCGACCACCGGCTCACGAGCGCCCAGGACTGGGCCGACTACTACGGCGGCGACTACCACGGCTCGTGGACGTACGGCATGCCGGAGCTCCCGCTCGCCGACGGCACGAAGCAGCGGGAGGCGCTGCGCGGCACGAAGCGGATCGCCGTGCCCGGCTGCAATGTCTCGGCGATCACCTTCGGGCTCGCGCCCGCGCTCGCGGCGGGCCTTGTCGAGCGGGAGGACCTCGTGAGCGTCCTCGCGGTCGGCCCGTCGGGCGCCGGCAAGTCGATGCGCACCGATCTCCTCGCGGCCGAGATGCTCGGCTCCGCCCACGCGTACGCGGTCGGCGGCGGGCACCGGCACAACCCGGAGATCCGACAGAACTTCGCGGCGGCGGGGGCGCCGGGGACGACGATCTCGTTCACGCCGGTCCTCGTGCCCTTCGCCCGGGGGATCCACGCGACGTCGACCGCGCGGCTCGCGCCCGGGGTGACGCTCGCCGACATCACCGCCGCCTACGAGCAGGCCTACGGGGACGAGCCGTTCCTCCACGTGCTCCCGGACGGGCAGCAGCCGCGGGTCATCGACACGACGGGGGCGAACACCTGCCTCATCGGCCTCGCCGTCGATGCGCGCGCCGGTCGGCTCGTCGCGACGAGCGTGCTCGACAACCTCGGCAAGGGCACCGCCGGCGCGGCGGTCCAGTCGCTCAACCTCGCCCTCGGCCTCGACGAGACCGCCGGCCTGCCGATCGACGGGGTCGCGCCGTGAGCGTCGCCGCCGCCGCCGGCTTCGAGGCGGCGGGCGTCGTCGCCGGGCTGAAGTCGACGGGCAAGCCCGACCTGGCGCTCGTCGTCAACCGCGGGCCGCTCGACGCCGCCGCGGCCGTTTTCACGAGCAATCGCGCGAAGGCGAACCCGATCCTCTGGTCCGAGCAGGTCATCCGGGACGGCCGGGCGTTCGCCGTCGTGCTCAACTCCGGCGGCGCGAACTGCTTCACGGGGTCGTTCGGCTTCCAGACGACGCACCAGACCGCCGAACTCGCCGCGGAGCTGCTCGGCGGCGGCGCGGGTGACGTGCTCGTCTGCTCGACGGGCCTCATCGGCACCGGTGACGAGGTCTTCCGCGCGAAGGTCCTCGACGGACTGCGCGCCGCGGTCCCCGCGCTTGACGCCGATGGCGGCCGCGCCGCGGCCGAGGCGATCATGACGACCGACACCGTGCCGAAGCTCGCGGAGGTCCGCGGCGACGGCTGGATGATCGGCGGCATGGCGAAGGGCGCCGGCATGCTCGCGCCCGCGCTCGCGACGATGCTCGTCGTCATCACGACCGACGCGGTGCTCACCGCCGCGGAGCTCGACGCCCACCTGCGTGCGGCGACCCGCGTGAGCTTCGACCGGCTCGACTCCGACGGCTGCACGTCGACGAACGACCAGGTGACGCTCATGGCGAGCGGCGCGAGCGGCATCGCCCCGGACCCCGACGCCTTCCGCGCGGCGCTCGTCGAGCTGTGCACGAGCCTCGCCGTCCAGCTCATGGCCGACGCCGAGGGCGCGAGCCACGAGATCGTCATCGAGGTCCGCGGCGCCGCGAGCGAGGACGACGCTGTCGAGGTCGGCCGCTCGGTCGCCCGCAACAACCTCTTCAAGGCCGCCGTCTTCGGCAACGATCCGAACTGGGGCCGCGTCCTCGCGGCGATCGGCACGACGAGTGCCGAGTTCGATCCGTACGACGTCGACGTGTCGATGAACGGCGTCCGGGTCTGCCACGCCGGCGGCCCCGACCGGCCGCGCGAGGAGGTCGACCTCGCCCCGCGGCGCCTCGACCTCGTCATCGACCTCCGGGTCGGCGAGGCGAGTGCGACGATCTACACGAACGACCTCACGCACGACTACGTCCACGAGAATTCGGCGTACAGCTCGTGACCGCCCATACCGACACCGATGGCATCCGGACGGTCACGACACCCGAGGAGGCCGCGGCGAAGGCACAGGTCCTCGTCGAGGCGCTGCCGTGGATCCGGCGCTTCCAGGGCGCCGTCATCGTCGTGAAGTTCGGTGGCAACGCGATGGTCGACCCGGGGCTGAGCCGCACCTTCGCCGAGGACATGTCGTTCCTCCGCTACGCGGGACTCCGGCCGGTCGTCGTGCACGGCGGCGGGCCGCAGATCTCGGCGGCGCTCAAGGCCGCGGGCATCGCGAGTGAGTTCCGCGGCGGCTACCGGGTGACGAGCCCGGAGGCGATCCCCGTCGTGCGTGCCGCGCTCGTCGACGATGTCGCGGCGGGCCTCGTCGCGCGCCTCGGCGGCCTCGGCCGGGCCCTGCCGGGCGACGTCGACGGCCTGTTGACGGGCGAGCGCCGCGGCGCCGTCGTCGACGGCCACGAGGTCGACCTCGGCGAGGTCGGGGAGGTGACCGCGGTCGACGCCGCGGGCATCACGGCGGTGCTGCACCGCGGATTCATCCCCGTCATCTCGACCCTCGCGACGAATTCGCAGGGCGACGTCCTCAACGTCAACGCCGACGCCGCGGCGGCGGCCGTCGCCGTCGCGCTCGAGGCGCAGAAGCTCATCGTCCTCACCGACGTCGCGGGCCTCTATGCGGACTGGCCGAACCGCGACTCGCTCATCTCCCACCTCGACAGCGCGCGGCTCCGTGAGCTGCTGCCCGGGCTCGAGTCGGGGATGATCCCGAAGATGACCGCCTGCCTCGACGCCGTCGTCAGCGGGGTGCCGAAGGCGGCGATCATCGACGGCCGGCAGCCGCACTCCGTGCTGCTCGAGATCTTCACCGACCAGGGCGTCGGCACCGAGGTCGTCCTCGCGGACGACGAGCGCGAAGGAGGCGCAGCATGAGCGGCACCGAATGGCGGGATGCGTACGCGACCCGCATGATGCGGATCTTCGGGGAGCCCCTCGCGCAGCTCGTGCGCGGCGAGGGCGCCCACGTGTGGGACGCCGACGGCCGCCGCTACCTCGACTTCCTCGCCGGCATCGCCGTCAACTCGCTCGGCTACGCGCACCCCGTCTTCGTCGAGGCGGTGCACCGGCAGGCCGCGACGCTCGCGCACGTCTCGAACTACTTCAGCACGCCGCCGCAGCTCGCGCTCGCGGACCGGCTGCTGCGGCTCACCGGCGCGGACGCGCACGGCGGGCGCGTGTACTTCGGCAACTCCGGCACGGAGGCGAACGAGGCGGCGCTCAAGCTCGCCCGCCTCACCGGCCGTCCGCGCATCCTCGCCCTGACGAACTCGTTCCACGGGCGCACGCTCGGCGCGCTCTCGGTGACCGGGAAGGACTCGCTCCGCGCGCCCTTCGAGCCGCTGCTGCCGGGCGTCGAGTTCCTCGACTCGACGGTCGAGGCGCTCGAGGCCGCGCTCGGCGACGACGTCGCGGCCCTCATCGCCGAGCCGATCAAGGGGGAGGCGGGCGTGCTGCCGCTGCCCGATGGCTATCTCGTGGCAGCGCGCGAGCTCACCGCCCGTCACGGCGCGCTGCTCGTCCTCGACGAGATCCAGACGGGCGCGGGTCGCACGGGCGCCTGGTTCGCCTACCAGCACGCCGGGATCGTGCCCGATGCGATCACCCTCGCGAAGGGCATCGGCGGCGGCATGCCGATCGGCGCGATGGTCGCCTTCGGCCCGGCCGCCGAGCTCATGCAGGCCGGGCACCACGGCTCGACGTTCGGCGGCAACCCGCTCGCGACCGCCGTCGCCGACGCGGTGCTCGCCGAGATCGAGCGCGCGGACCTCGTGACGAATGCGGAGCGCCGCGGCCGCCACCTCGCCGACGTCATTCTCGGCCTCAGCTCCGACCTCGTGACCGGCGTCCGGGGCCAGGGGCTCCTGCTCGGCGTCGCGCTCGCGCACCCCGTCGCCTCGGCGGTCGTGACGGCGGCGCTCGGCGAGGGGCTCATCGTCAACGCGGCGAACCCCGAGACCGTCCGGCTCGTGCCGCCGCTCAACATCGGCGACGCGGAGGTCGCCGAGTTCGGCGAACGGTTCGCCGAGGCACTGCGTACTGTTGAGGCCGTGATCGAAGAGGGTGACGCATGACCATCCGGCATTTCCTCCGGGACGACGACATCAGCCCCGCCGAGCAGGCCGAGATCCTCGAGCTCGCCGCGGCCGTGAAGGCCGACCGTTGGGCGCGCAAGCCGCTCGCGGGGCCCGAGACGGTCGCCGTCATCTTCGACAAGTCCTCGACGCGTACGCGCGTGTCCTTCGCGGTCGGCATCGCCGACCTCGGCGGCGTGCCGCTCGTCATCACGACGGCGTCCTCGCAGCTCGGCGGCAAGGAGACGCCCGCCGACACCGCGCGGGTCCTCGAGCGCCAGGTCGCCGCGATCGTGTGGCGGACGTACGCGCAGGCGGGCCTCGAGGAGATGGCCCGCGGCACGGCCGTGCCGGTCGTCAACGCGCTGTCCGACGACTTCCACCCGTGCCAGCTGCTCGCCGACCTGCTCACGATCCGGGAGCACAAGGGGGAGCTCGCGGGCCTCACCATGACGTTCTTCGGCGACGGTGCGTCGAACATGGCGCATTCGTACCTGCTCGCGGGCGCGACCGCGGGCATGCACGTGCGCGTCGCCTCGCCGGCCTCGTACGCGCCGCGGGAGGACGTCGTCGCGGACGCCGACCGGATCGCGGCGGCGACCGGCGGCTCGGTGACGCTGTACACCGACCCGGTCGAGGCGGCCGCCGGCGCCGACGTCATCGTCACCGACACCTGGGTGTCGATGGGCAAGGAGGAGGAGAAGCTGCAGCGGATCCGCGACCTCGGCTCGTACAAGGTGACGACCGAGACGATGTCGCTCGCGAAGCCCGACGCGATCTTCATCCACTGCCTCCCCGCCGACCGCGGCTACGAGGTCGACCCCGAGGTCATCGACGGCCCGCAGTCGGTCATCTGGGACGAGGCGGAGAACCGCCTCCACGCCCAGAAGGCGCTGCTCATCTGGCTCCTCGAGCGCTCCCGATCACTGAGCGAGCGGAGCGAGACGAAGTGACATCTCCCGACACTCCCGCCGCGGGCACGAACGAGGGCTCCCTCTGGGGCGCCCGCTTCGCCGACAGCCCGTCGCCCGAGCTCGCCCGCCTCTCGAAGTCGACCCACTTCGACTGGCGCCTCTGGCCGTACGACCTCGCGGGCTCGCACGCCCACGCGAACGCGCTCGGCCGCGCGGGCTATCTCGACGCCGACGAGCTCGCCGCGATGCACGCCGGCATCGACGAGGTCGCGCGCCGCATCGAGGCGGGGGAGCTCGTCGCCCGCGACGAGGACGAGGACGTGCACGGCGCGCTCGAGGCCGCCCTCATCGACGTCGTCGGCGCCGACCTCGGCGGCAAGCTCCGCGCCGGGCGCAGCCGCAACGACCAGATCGCGACGCTCATCCGGATGTTCCTCCGCGACCACGCGAGCACGATCGGCGCAAAGCTCCTCGAGCTCGTCGAGGCGCTCGCGCGCCAGGCGGAGACCCACCTCGACGCCGTCATGCCCGGCCGCACGCACCTGCAGCA
>CAKUJB010000034.1 GCA_934661165.1 uncultured Microbacteriaceae bacterium
TCCTCGTGCCGAGTGCGGCCGGCGTCATCGCGACCGATGTCTCCGGTCGCGGCGGCATCGTCGTCACCGCTGCCGACGGCGGTCAGCAGCGGGCGACGAATGCGTCGATCGAGATCTCCACGGCCTGCCGGATCGGCTTCGGGATCGCCAGCATCTGGCTGCAGCCGGTCTGAGTCAGTCGGGCAGGCGGTCGCGTTGGGGGCGGTCGGCTTCGCCACCGGCAGGCGGTCGCGCGGCCGGCGCGAGGTGGGCGCGGCTGCGCGCGGGTGCGCGCGGCTCAGACGATCGCGAGGAGGACGGTCCCGGCGCTCACCGTCGTGCCGGCGGCCGCGGTCAGCGCGGTCACCGTGCCGTCCTTGTGCGCCGCGATCGGCTGCTCCATCTTCATCGCCTCGAGGACGAGCACCGTCTCGCCCTTGACGACCTGCTGGCCCTCTTCGACGGCGACCTTGACGATCGTCGCCTGCATGGGCGCCTTGATGCTGTCGCTCGTCGCGGTGTCGACCGAGCCGCCGCGACGCCGACGGGGCGGCGGGGTGAGGCTCGCGCCGGACGCGGCGGCGCCGACGAGCTTCGCGGGGAGGGAGACCTCGACCCGCCGGCCGGCGACCTCGACGACGACGCGCTGCCGCTTGGGGGCCGGGCCCTGCTCCTGCAGCTCGCCGGACCACGGCTCGAGGTCGTTGACGAACTCGGTCTCGATCCAGCTCGTGTAGACGCGGAACGGCTCGGACGCGAACGCCTCGTCGCGGACGACCGCGCGGTGGAACGGGAGGACGGTCGGCAGCCCCGCGACCTCGAACTCGTCGAGCGCGCGCCGCGCCCGCTCGATCGCGTCGGAGCGGGTCGCGCCCGTCACGATGACCTTCGCGAGCAGGGAGTCGAATGCGCCGGAGATGACATCCCCGGTCGTCACACCGGAGTCGACGCGGATGCCGGGGCCGCCGGGGAAGCGCAGCGCGTGCACGGGACCCGGCATCGGCATGAAGCCGAGCCCGGGGTCCTCGCCGTTGATGCGGAACTCGATCGAGTGCCCCTGCGGCTCGGGGTCCGGGTAGTCGAGCAGGCCGCCCTCGGCGAGCCGGAACTGCTCGCGGACGAGGTCGATGCCGGTGATCTCCTCGGAGACGGGGTGCTCGACCTGGAGCCGCGTGTTCACCTCGAGGAAGCTCACCGTGCCGTCGGCGCCGATGAGGAACTCGCACGTGCCCGCGCCGAGGTAGCCGACCTCCTTGAGGATCGCCTTGCTGCTCTCGTAGAGCGCGGTGCGCTGCGCCTCGGTGAGGAACGGCGCGGGCGCCTCCTCGACGAGCTTCTGGTGTCGGCGCTGGAGCGAGCAGTCGCGGGTCGAGATGACGACGACCTTGCCCGCCGCGTCGGCGAGGCACTGCGTCTCGACGTGGCGCGGCCGGTCGAGGTACTTCTCGACGAAGCACTCCCCGCGGCCGAATGCGGCGGTCGCCTCGCGCACCGCCGACTCGAAGAGCTCGGGGACCTCCTCGCGGGTGCGGGCGACCTTGAGGCCGCGGCCGCCGCCGCCGAACGCGGCCTTGATCGCGACGGGCAGTCCGTGCTCGTCGGCGAAGGCGAGGACCTCGTCGGCGGTCGAGACGGGATTGAGCGTCCCGGGCGCGAGCGGCGCGCCGACCTTCTCGGCGATGTGGCGGGCCGAGACCTTGTCGCCGAGCGCGACGATCGCCGCGGGACTCGGGCCGATCCAGGTGAGTCCCGCGTCGATGACGGCCTGGGCGAAGTCGGCGTTCTCGGCGAGGAAGCCGTAGCCGGGGTGCACGGCGTCCGCGCCGGAGCGGCGGGCGATGGCGAGGAGCTTGTCGATGACGAGGTACGTCTCGGCGCTCGTCTGGCCGTCGAGCGCGTACGCCTCGTCGGCGAGCTTGACGTGCCGCGCGTCGCGGTCCTGATCTGCGTAGACCGCCACCGTGCCGATGCCGGCGTCGCGCGCCGCCCGGATCACGCGGACGGCGATCTCGCCCCGGTTGGCGATGAGCACCTTCGTGATTCCAGCCATAGGTGTCCAGGCTAGCGAGCGGCGGGGCGCTGGCATTGGAGGGCGCTCACAAATCGAACCCGCGTGTCCTGTGCATCACTGACTACGGGCGGTCGCGGAGTACGGGTGCCCGTGCGCGTCGTGCCCCGCGGCAACGAGCGCCGGCCAGGCGTGGCCGAGGTCGCGGGCGAGCTCGCGGAGCGCCGCGATCGACAGCCCGACGACCGCGTGCGGGTCGCCGTCGATCCTCGTGATGAATGCGCTCGCCAGCCCGTCGAGCGTGAACGCCCCCGCCACGGGCAGCGGCTCGCCGCTCGCGACGTACCAGTCGATCTCGGCGTCGCTCACGTCGGCGAAGTCGAGCGACGTCGACTGCACGGCGTGGCGCGCCTCGCCGGTCGCGGTGTCGATGAGCGTGTGGCCCGTGTGGAGTACGCCCGTTCGGCCGCGCATCGCGCGCCACCGCTCGGCGGCGATCTCGGGGCGGTGCGGCTTGCCGTGGATGACGCCGTCGAGCTCGAAGGCGGAGTCGCAGCCGAGGACGAGCGGGGCGCCGGGGGCGGGGTGCGCATTCGTGGCGTCTCCGCCGGGCGCGGGTCGCGCATTCGTCCCCGTCTCCGCGGCGATCGCGGCGGCGACGGCGCGCGCCTTCGCGGTCGCGAGGAGCTGGACGTATTCGGCGGGCGTGCCGGGGCGCTCGGCCGCGGCGAGGGCGTCCTCGTCGACGTGGGAGACGCGGACCTCGGGCTCGATGCCCGCGATGCGCAGCAGCCGGAGCCGGGACGGCGAGGCGGACGCGAGGACGAGGCGCACCCGCCCAGCCTACGAGTCGCCGTCGGGGCTCGTAGGCTGGGTGGGTGACGGTGGTCGGGGATGAGATCGAGCTCGAGCTCACGGGCATCGCCCACGGCGGGACGGCGGTCGGGCGCGCGGCGGACGGCCGGGTCGTCTTCGTCGCCGACGCGATCCCGGGCGAGCGCGTCGTCGCGCGCGTCGCCGAGGTGAAGAAGTCCTTCGCCCGCGCCGACGCGCTGCGCGTCCTCGAGTCGTCGCCGCATCGCGTGCCGCACGTCTGGCGCGAGGCCGACCTCGACCGGGACCCGGCGGACCGGGCCGGCGGCGCGGAGTTCGGCCACATCGCGCTGCCGCATCAGCGCGAGCTCAAGGCCCGCGTCCTGCGTGAGGCGCTCCTGCGCTTCTCCGGTGCCGACCGCCGCGACGGGGCCGAATCGGCGCCCGAGACCCGCGCCGCGCCTGCACCCGGCTCGACCGACCTGAAAGCGGGAGTCGTCGTCGAGGCCGTGGCAGGCGACGACGCGGCCGGGGGCCTCGGGTGGCGCAGCCGCGTGCGACTCCAGGTCGACGGTGCGGGCCGCCTCGGCCCATTCGCCGCACGCTCGCACCGCGTCATCCCCGTCGACGCGCTCCCGCTCGCCGATCCGCGGATCCAGGCGAGCGGCCTGCTCGCGGAGCGATTCCCTGGGGAGGAATCCGTGGCCGCCATCGCCCCGTCCCCCGACCCCGCAGCGGGTCGCGTCGGCGAGGGCATCCGCCTCATCATCGGCCGCCAGCAGCCCACGGTCATCGTCGAGCGGGTCGCCTTCGCGGACGGCCTGCGGGAGTTCCAGGTCGACGACACGGGCTTCTGGCAGGTGCACCGCGAGGCGCCCGCCGTGCTCGCCGCCGAGACCCGCGCGGCGATCGACCTCGACCGCTTCGACCCCGCGGCGGACAACCTCGACCTGTACGGCGGCGTCGGCCTCCTCGCCGCCGCGATGCTCGAGCTCGGCGGGGCCTCGACCCGCGTGACCTCGGTCGAGTCGGCGGGCCGCGCGACGGGGCACGCCGCGACGAACCTCGTCGAGTTCCCTGGCGCGAGCGCGGTGACGGCCCGCGTCGACCGCTGGCTGGCCGCGGCCGTCCGGGAGGGGCGGGACCTCGCCGGCGCGACGATCGTGCTCGACCCGCCGCGCTCGGGCGCGGGCGGCGAGGTGACGCGGGCGCTCCTCGGGCTCGGCGCCGCGCAGCTCGTCTACGTCGCCTGCGACCCCGTCGCCCTCGCGCGGGACGCGGCGACGCTCGAGGCCGGCGGCTACCGGCTCAGCCGGCTGCGCGCATTCGACCTCTTCCCGCACACGCACCACGTCGAGGCGGTCGCGACCTTCATCCCGGCCTGAGCTGGCCGTCGCCCGGGGGCGCGCCTCGCGTATTCCTCCGGAGCCGATCCCCCCGAGCAGGTCCGCCAGTGGCGGGTCATTCACTCGGCGGCGGGTCTGCGGGCGCTCAGGCCCGCCACTCGGCGAAATCCCCGCCACTCGGTGACTGCCAGACGCCGGACAGCCGCCCGGGAGGGGCGAGAAGCCACGCGGCGCTCACCCCGGGAGCGCGTCGAGCGTCGCGAAGAGGTAGTTGTTGCCCCGGGTGTCGACCGCGGCGGCGCGCACCCAGCGCCGGCCGTCCCACCGCAGCATCCGGTACTCGGGCCAGCGCGCGAGGATCGAGGCGGTGAACGTCGCCGCGTCGGTCCCGTAGCGCGCGAGGTGGCGGTCCTCGATCTCCAGGAGCATCGTCGGCAGGTCACGCGCGATCGTCCGTGCGGCGCCCTCGATGACGGCGGGCTCGAAGCCCTCGACGTCCATCTTGATGAATGCGACGCGGTCGATCCCCTCGCTCGTCACCCAGGCGTCGAGCGTGATGATCTCGGTCTCGGTGCGCCGCAGCCGGGCGCCGTCCGGCTCGGCCGCGCCGTCCGTGAGGTGGCCGTGGCCGAAGACGGGGACGAGGCCGCGAGCCAGCGGCACGGCGATCGCGCCGTGGCCGGGGGCCGCGCCGACCGCGACGCGGTGCAGGCTGCCGCGGTGCGCGCCCGTGAGTCGGCGCAGCGTGCGGATCGCGCGGTAGCCGCGCGGCTGCGGCTCGAACGAGTCGACCCGGCCCGCCGCCCCGACGAGGTGGGCGAGTGGGATCGTGTAGAGCCCGAGCGAGGCGCCCACGTCGAGGACCGCGCCACCGGCGGGCACGAGGTCGTCGAGCCCGCGGATCTCGGCCTCGACGATGCGCGCGCGGGACAGCAGGCGCAGGAGCGCGTGACCGGCACGCAGGCGCCGGAGGCCGATGGGCGCATGGGTCGGCTGGGGGACGGTCGTCCCTGCGACGAGCTCCGACACCGCGCCTCCGTCTCCGCTCGGCCGCAGCGTCGTCAGGGCCGTCGCGTTCAGAGTAGGCATTTCGCGTCGGGCCCGAAAGGGGCTGTCCGGAGGCCTGCGCGCGGGCTGCCCGGTGCATTGGCGGCGGCGTGCCCGGCCGCACGGGAGAAGGCCGGGGGAGAGCCCCCCCCGGCCTTCCCGTCCGGTTCAGACCGACAACCCGAATATCAGCCTGAACCGCCCCCAATGCCAGCAGCTCGACCGAGTCGAACGGGCAGAGGTAGCCTTGGCGCCGTAACAGCATCGGCAATGCTAGCGGACGCGCCTCGGGCGCCGAGCCACGGATTTCCGCGGCCGGAACCTCAGCGCCACTCGCGTCGACCGCTCGGCACCTCGTGCATCGCGTGCCGCCAGCGACGGGCGGCGGCCGCGACGAGGTCGGGCCCGCAGTCCTGTGCGTCGAGCTCCTCCTCGAGGCTCGCGCGCACGACCGAGACGACGGCGGCGACCTCCTCGTCGGTGAGCCCGCGGGTGCGGACGACGATGTCGCTCGCCGGCTCGCGCTCGGGCGTCGCCTCGCTCCGCTCGCTCACGACCGACCCGGTCCCTGAGCGAGCCGAAGGCGAGACGAAGGGCCCATTGCCGGCATGGCGTTCACAGCGGGATGTTCCCGTGCTTCTTCGGCGGCTGCGAGGCGCGCTTCGTCCGCAGTGCGCGGAACGCCTTGACGACCGCGACGCGCGTCGCGGCCGGCTCGAGCACGCCGTCGATCTCGCCGCGCTCGGCCGCGAGGAACGGCGAGGCGACGGAGTACGTGTACTCGTTCGCGAGCTTCGTGCGCACGGCGCCGACGTCCTCGCCGTTCTCCTCGGCGCGCTTGAGTTCGCCGCGGTAGAGGATGTTCACCGCGCCCTGGCCGCCCATGACCGCGATCTCCGCGGTCGGCCACGCGTAGTTGAGGTCGGCGCCCATCTGCTTCGAGCCCATGACGATGTAGGCGCCGCCGTACGCCTTCCGCGTGATGACGGTGACGAGCGGGATCGTCGCCTCGGCGTACGCGTAGAGGAGCTTCGCGCCGCGGCGGATGACGCCCGTCCACTCCTGGTCGGTGCCCGGCAGGTAGCCGGGGGTGTCGACGAGCGTGAGGATCGGGATGTCGAAGGCGTCGCAGAAGCGCAGGAAGCGGGCCGCCTTCTCCCCGGCGTCGATGTTGAGCGTGCCGGCCATGACGTTCGGCTGGTTCGCGATGACGCCGATCGTGCGGCCCTCGACGCGGCCGAAGCCGATGACGATGTTCGGCGCGAAGAGCGGCTGGACCTCGAGGAAGTCGCCGCCGTCGACGATGTGCTCGATGACGGTGAGGATGTCGTACGGCTGGTTCGGCGAATCGGGGATGATCGCGTTGAGCCGTCGGTCGGCGTCGGTGATCTCGAGCTCCGTCTCCGTCGCGTAGACGGGGGCGTCCGACATGTTGTTGTCGGGGAGGAAGCCGATGAGGGCCCGGACGTAGTCGAGCGCGTCGAGCTCGTCGGCGGCGAGGTAGTGCGCGACGCCGGAGGTCGTGTTGTGCGTGAGCGCGCCGCCGAGCTCCTCCATGCCGACGTCCTCGCCGGTCACCGTCTTGATGACGTCGGGGCCGGTGACGAACATCTGCGAGATCTTGTCGACCATGATGACGAAGTCGGTGATCGCCGGGGAGTAGACGGCGCCCCCGGCGGCGGGGCCCATGACGACGGAGATCTGCGGGATGACGCCCGAGGCCGCCGTGTTGCGCCGGAAGATCTCGCCGTACTTGCCGAGCGCGACGACGCCCTCCTGGATGCGCGCCCCGCCGGAGTCGAGGATGCCGATGACCGGCACCCCGACCTTCATCGCGTGCTCCATGACCTTGACGATCTTCTCGCCGGCGACCTCGCCGAGCGAGCCGCCGAAGACGGTGAAGTCCTGTGAGTACACGGCGACCTGTCGGCCGTGGATCGTGCCGGTGCCCGTGATGACCGCGTCGCCGTACGGGCGGGAGCGATCCATGCCGAACGCCGTCGTGCGGTGGCGCACGAACTCGTCGAGCTCGACGAACGAGCCGTGGTCGAGGAGCCCCGCGATGCGCTCGCGGGCCGTCATCTTCCCCTTCGCGTGCTGCTTCGCGATCGCGGCCTCGCCGCTCGCGGTCACCGCCTCGTCGTACCTGCGCTTGAGGTCGGCGATGCGACCCGCGGTCGTCATGAGGTCTGGCTGCGCTGCGTCCGTCACACCCGGAAGCCTAACGAGGCCGCGCGGTTTCGCAGGGCTGTGGGGCCCGACAACTCCGGGCACCCCCAGTTGGAGGGGTGATCGCGAGTTTTCCTCATGTTGTGCTGTCGGACGTCGACGGTCGGCGGTACTCTCTCATACGGCGAAATCGGCCCCGACCCGGAAAGCCTCCCGATGACGATGATGGCGATCGACACTGCGTACGCGAGCTTCCCGCTCGCGCGCGCGCTGACGCCCGGTCTCGAGGTGGTCGACCGCATCGATTCGACGAATGCGGAGCTCGCCCGCCGCGAGCGCCTCGCCCCGCAGCCGCACTTCGCCTCGCTCGTGACGCTCGAGCAGACCGCGGGTCGCGGCCGCCTCGGCCGCACCTGGACCGCCGCGCCCGGCTCCTCGGTCGCGATCTCGGTCGTCATCCGTCCCGAGGCCGTGCCGCAGGCGAAGTGGGGGCTCCTCACGCTGCTCGGCGGGCTCGCGGCCCGGGAGGCGATCGCGACGCAGCTGCCCGGCGCGGACGTCTCGCTCAAGTGGCCGAACGACGTGCTCATCGGCGGCCGCAAGGTCGCCGGGGTGCTCGCGCAGCTCGTGCCCGAGTCCGGCGCGGTCATCCTCGGCGTCGGCATGAACACGGCGATGACGACGGAGCAGCTCCCGGTCCCGACCGCGACGTCGATCGCGATCGCGTCGGGCGCGACGCACGGCCGCGACGCGTGCCGGCTCGCCGACGACGTCGTGACCGAGTTCCTCGCCGCGCTCGCCGGGCTCGTCGCCCGGTTCGAGGCGGCGCGCGGCGACATCGACCTCGCGGGCCTGCGCGACCAGCTCGAGGCGGTCTGCGGCACGCTCGGCGAGTCGGTCCGGGTCGAGCTGCCGAACGGCGAGGACGTCCGCGGCCAGGCGATCGGCATCGGCGCCGACGGCTCGCTGCTCATCGCGACGCCGGACGGCGGCACGCCCGCCGAGGTGTTCGCCGGCGACGTGACGCACCTGCGCCACGCCTGAGTCGGCGTCGGCGCGGCGGGGGGCCGCGAGGCGCCCGCCGGAGTGCGATATCAATGAGCCGTGACGCTCGGTGAACGCGACCCGGAGGCGAAGGTCGCCGACCTCCGCTCGAACGCGCTCGTGCTCGCGATCCCGAGCCTCCTCCTGCTCGTCGTCGCGGCGGCGCTCGGCTTCGTCTACTTCCGCCTGCCCGAGGAGTGGCAGCGCTGGACCGCGATCGGGACCGCCGCATTCGTCGTGCTCGTCGGCTTCGTGCTGCCGCTGGCTGCCTGGCTCGCGCGCCGCTACACGGTGACGACCCGGCGCACGATCATCCGCGACGGGCTCGTGCGGCGCTCGCGGCGGGAGATCCTCCACGCGAAGGTCGTCGAGGTCCGCCTCGAGCGCCACCCCGGCCAGGCGCTCGCCGGCAGCGGGCACGTCATCCTCGACCTCGGTCAGGGCGGGCGCGCGGTGCTCCGGGGCGTGCGCAGTCCGCGCCTCGTCCAGGAGGCGCTCACCGACCTCGTCGAGGCGCAGCGGGTCGAGGCTGGCCGCCGCTCCACGGGCGACACCGGCCACCCCCGCTGACGACGCTCAGCGGCCGGTGAGGAGCCGGGCGAGGCCCCAGCGCGTCACGAGGGCCATCGCCTCGAGGACGACCCCGGACGACATCTTCGACCGACCGGCGGTGCGCTCGCGGAACTCGATCGGCACCTCGGCGATCCGCCAGCCCGCGTCGTGCGTGCGCAGCGCGAGATCGATCTGGAATGCGTAGCCCCGCGACCGCACGTCCGGCCCCAGCTCGCGCAGCACCTCGGCCCGGTAGGCCCGGTACCCGGCCGTGACGTCGCGGACGGGGACGCCAAGCATGAAGCGGGCGTACGCATTCGCCGCCCGGCTCAGCGCGAGGCGCCGCCACGGCCAGTTCACGACCGAGCCGCCCTCGACCCAGCGGGAGCCGACGACGAGGCCGACCCCGGGGTCGGCCGCGAGCCGGTCGAGCATGACGGGCAGCGCGCTCGCGGGGTGCGAGCCGTCCGCGTCCATCTCGACGAGGACGGTCGCGCCGCCCTCGAGCCCGACGTCGAAGCCCGCGAGGTACGCCCGGCCGAGCCCCTCCTTGCGGTGGCGGTGCAGGACGCGGACCCGGTGGTCGGCCGCGGCGAGCGCATCGGCGATCGCGCCCGTGCCGTCCGGGCTGCCGTCGTCGACGACGAGCACGCCGACCTCGGGCGCGGCCTCGAGCACTGCGGCGACCTGCCGCGGCAGCGACTCGACCTCGTTGTACGTCGGGATGACGACGAGCGTCGACGACGGCGCGACGGGGCCGCCCTCGCGGTGGGACCGCGTCGGCTCGACGACCGCCGTGCCGCGATCGCGGCGGAAGACCCAGACGCGGTAGAACACGAAGCGGAACGCGGTGCCGAGGGCGAGGCCGACGACGTTCTTCGCGATGTTGTCGGCGAGCAGGCTCGTGAAGCCGAGGACGTAGTGCGACAGCCACAGGCAGCCGAGCGCGATGAGTGACCCGGCGATCGAGACGACGAAGAACTCGAGCATCTCGGCGAGAGCCTCGCGGCGTCGCTCGACGCGGAACGTCCAGTAGCGGTTGCCGATCCAGTTGACGAGGATCGCGAGCCCCGTCGAGATGACGGTCGCCCAGAGCGGCCCGTGCTCGACCCGATCCGGGGCGAGGATCGTGACGCGGAGGATGTTGAAGACGGCGACGTCGACGATGAGTCCGCCGAGGCCCACGACGACGAAGCGCGTGAACTGGCTGACGACCTCTCGCACCGCGCTCCTCTGCTGTGGACGGCGAACGCCTGAGTGTATCTAGACTTGCCCGGGTGAGGATCGGGGTCGTCGGCGGCGGGCAGCTCGCCCGGATGATGATCCCCGCCGCGATCCAGCTCGGCCTCGAGCTCGAGGTGCTCGCCGAGACGGCGGACGCCTCCGCGCGGCTCGCGGCGACCGCCGTCGGGGACACGCTCGACCTCGACACCGTGCTCGAGTTCGGCCGCCGCGTCGACGTCCTCACCTTCGACCACGAGCACGTCCCGCAGCCCGTGCTCGCCGCGCTCGTCGACGCGGGCGTCGCCGTCCGGCCCGGCCCGGAGGCGCTGCTCCACGCGCAGGACAAGATCCGGATGCGGCAGCGGCTCGAGGCCCTCGGCTTCCCGGTGCCCGAGTGGGCGCCGGTGGCGACGGCGGGCGAGCTCGACGCATTCCTCGCGGCGCACGGCGGCGTCGCGGTGCTCAAGACCGCGCGCGGCGGCTACGACGGCAAGGGGGTGCGCGTCGTGCGCTCCGGCGCCGAGGCCGCCGACTGGCTCGAGGCCGCCGCGGCCGGCGGACCGCCGCTGCTCGTCGAGGAGGCCGTCGCCTTCACCCGCGAGCTCGCGCAGCAGGTCGCGCGGCGCCCCGGCGGCGAGATCGCCGTCTACCCGCTCGTCGAGTCGGTGCAGCGCGACGGCGTGTGCGCCGAGGTCATCGCACCGGCCCCGCACGCCGGCCGGGTCGCGCAGGCCGCGGCGCGCGTCGCGACCGGCATCGCCGAGGCGCTCGACGTGACGGGGATGCTCGCCGTCGAGCTCTTCGAGACCGACGACGGCCGGATCCTCGTCAACGAGCTCGCGATGCGCCCGCACAACTCCGGCCACTGGTCGATCGAGGGCGCGGTGACCTCGCAGTTCGAGCAGCACCTGCGCGCCGTCGCCGACCTGCCGCTCGGGACCGCCGATGCGCGCGAGCCGTGGACGGTCATGGTGAACATCCTCGGCGGGCCCGCCGACGGCGACCTCGACCGCGCGCGGCGCCTCGCGCTCGCGGGGCAGCCCGGTGCCGCCGTCCACCTCTACGGCAAGTCGGTGCGCCCCGGCCGCAAGCTCGGCCACGTCACCGTCACGGGCGCGGACCTCGACGACGTCGCGTACCGGGCCCGCGCGGCGGCCGAGGCCTTCGCCTGAGCCGCGCCCCGCGCATTCCTCCCGCGCGCCCTGCGCCTTGCGCCCTGCCCGCCCCGCCCGCCCCGCAGCCGTCCCGTGCCGTTCGATGCATACGTTTTCGCCGCGTGCATACGTTTTTTCATGTGCACGGAGCGCAAACATATGCATCGAGGGATTCGGGGGCGGGCTGCGCGCCTCCAGGGGATTCGCGGGCTGCGCGCCTAGGGTCGTCGCGTGACCGGCGCGACCCCAGCAGCGACGACCGCGACGCCCGCGGGACCGCCGCTCGTCGCCGTCGTCATGGGCTCGGACTCCGACTGGCCCGTCATGTCGGCCGCCGCGGAGGCGCTCGCCGACCTCGGCGTCGCGCACCACGTCGAGATCGTGTCGGCGCATCGCACGCCGGACAAGCTCATGGCCTTCGGCAAGGGCGCGGTCGGCCGCGGGTACCGCGTCATCATCGCGGGCGCCGGCGGCGCGGCCCATCTGCCCGGCATGCTCGCGAGCGTCACGAGCCTGCCGGTCATCGGCGTGCCGGTCCCGCTCAAGACGCTCGACGGCCTCGACTCGCTGCTGTCGATCGTGCAGATGCCGGCTGGGATCCCCGTCGCGACCGTCGCGATCGGCGGCGCGAGGAATGCGGGACTGCTCGCGGCGCGCATCCTCGCGACGAGCGATGACGCGCTCCGGGCACGGCTCGACGATCACGCGACGGATCTCGCCGCCCTCGTCGAGGAGAAGGACCGGGCGCTCCGGGCGCGGATCGCGGCGACGGGGGCCGCCGAGGGCGGGGATGCGGCGGGCGCTGCGGGACCGGGGCAGGACCCCGCGTGAGCTGGCAGTCGCCGCCGCGGCGACCCGGCGGGGCCGGGTCCGGCGGTTCGGGATCCGGGGGCTCCGGGGCGGGCACGAGCGGCGTCGCGCCGCGTGCGTCGCGACCGACCGGGGAGCGGCCGGCGAGCGGCGGGTCGAACGGCTCGGCGCGGCCGGCGGCGCCGAGGTCCGGCGCGAGCCGCCCCTCCAGCGCCCTCGCGGCCCAGCCCATCCGCCACCCGGACACCGACGACACCTCGTCGATGACGCGCCGGGCGTGGTGGCTCATCGCGCTCAACGTCCTCATCCCGGGCTCGGCGCAGTCGCTCGCGGGCAACCGCCGGCTCGGTCGCGTCGGCCTCGCCGCGACGCTCATCGGCTGGCTCCTCGTCGTCGCGACGATCGTCTTCGTCCTGACGAACCGCGCCGGCGCGGTGACGTTCTTCACCCACCCCGTCGTGCTGACGGTGGTGCAGATCCTCGCGGTCGCGTACCTCGCGCTGTGGATCGTGCTCACCCTCGACACGCTCCGCCTCGTGCGGCTGCGGTGGATCCCGCCGGCGGCGCGGCTCGGGGTGCCGGCCGCCGCGCTCGTGCTGCTCACCGCATTCACCGCGAGCGGCGCATATGCCGTCACGGCGCTCGGGGTGACCCGGGAGACGGTCGACGAGATCTTCGCTGCCGCGGGACCGGTCGAGCCGCCGATCGACGGGCGGTACAACTTCCTCGTCATCGGCGCGGACGCGGGCGAGGACCGGGACGGCCTGCGCACCGACAGCGTCGCGGTCGTCAGCGTCAACGCGACGACGGGCGAGGCCGCGATGATCGGCATCCCGCGCAACATGTACGACGCGCCGTTCGCCGAGGGCAGCCCCATGCGGGCGCTCTACCCGGACGGCTACGGCGTCGGCGGCTGCCTGGTCGACGTCTGCCAGTTCAACTCGATCTACTCCGAGGTCGAGCTCTTCCGCGCCGAGCTGTACCCGGATGCCGAGGCGAACGGCTCCTCGCCCGGTATCGAGGCGGTCATCGATGCCGCCGAGGGCGTGACCGGCCTGACGATGCAGCACTTCGTGCTCGTCGACATGCACGGCTTCGAGGACATGATCAACGCGCTCGGCGGCGTGACGATCAACGTCGAGCAGGAGGTGCCGATCTTCGCCGACGAGACCTTCACGACGGTCCTCGAGTACATCGGCCCCGGCGTCGTCGAGATGAACGGGTACTACGCGCTCTGGTACGCCCGGTCCCGGCACGCGACGAGCGACTACGACCGGATGGAGCGTCAGCGGCAGGTGCAGGAGGCGCTGCTCCGGCAGTTCACGCCCGAGCGGCTGCTCGCGAGCTTCCAGGAGATCGCCGCGGCCGGCATCCAGCTCGTGCGCACGGACATCCCGCAGGCGATGCTCGGCACCTTCGTCGAGCTCGCGAACAAGGCGCGGGATCACGAGATCGTCAAGCTCAACCTCGTGCCGGACAACGGGGTCGACCCCGAGTACCCGGACTTCGTGTACATCCACGAGCTCGTCGCCTCGGTCGCGGAGCCCGTCGTCGACCCGACGTCGACCCCGACGCCCGCGCCGTAGCCCGCGGGGCGGCGCGAACTCAGGAGATTCCGGGTTGATCGCCGCCATACGCGGACATGGCCCAGGAATCTCCTGAGTTCGCGCCGCGCGGCTCAGGCGAAGGCGCCGGCGGCGAACGCCGCCGTGATCGCCGCGTCCCAGTCCCGCATGGGCGTCAGGTCGATGCGGCCCCAGGCGTCGTGCCCGAGCACCGAGTACGCGGGCCGCGGCGCCGGCCGCTGGAACGACGCCGAGTCCGTCGGCCGCACCCGCTCGGGGTCGAGGCCCGCGAGCTCGAAGACCCGCCGGGCGAAGCCGTACCAGCTCACCTCGCCCGCATTCGTCCCGTGGTAGATCCCGGCGGGCACGCCCGCGTCGATGAGCGCGACGAGCTGCGCGGCGAGGTCGGCCGTCCACGTCGGCTGCCCGAGCTGGTCGGTCACGACGCTCACCGTCTCCCGCCCCGCGGCCAGCGACAGCATCGTCCGGGGGAAGGACGGCCCGTGCTCGCCGTACAGCCAGGCCGTCCGGACGATCGCGGTCCCGTCCCGGTAGGCGCCGATCGCGCGATCCTCCCCGGAGGCCTTCGTCATGCCGTACGCCGTCTTCGGGTTCCGCGGGTGCTCCTCGCGGTACGGGCGCACCTCGTTGCCGGAGAAGACGTAGTCGGTCGAGAGCTGGATGAACCGCGCCCGGTGCGCCCGAGCGGCCGTCGCGAGGTGCTCGGCGCCGAGCGCGTTGACCTCGTGCGCGAGGCTCGCGACCTGCTTGGAGGTCTCGACGTCGTCGACCCGAGTCCACGCCGCGCAGTTGACGATGACGTCGAACCCCTCGAGGACCTCGAGCGCCGCGTCGGCGTCGGTGATGTCGAGCTCGGCGCGGGTGAGCGGCGTCGCCCGCGCGCCGAGCGCCGCGACGAGGTCGGTGCCGAGCATCCCGCCGGCGCCGACGACGGCGATCGACCCGCTCACTGGCCCTGCGCCCGGTACTTCGCCTCGGTAGCGTCCTTCTGCGGGCCCCACCAGTCCTCGTGCTCGCGGTACCAGTCGATCGTCGCCCGCAGGCCCGCGGCGAAGTCGCGGTAGACCGGCTCCCAGCCGAGCTCCTCCCGCAGCTTCGTCCAGTCGATCGCGTACCGGAGGTCGTGACCCGGCCGGTCGGCGACGTGGTCGTAGGCGTCGCGCGGCTGCCCCATCGCCTCGAGGATCTGCTCGACGACGTCCTGGTTATTCCGCTCCCCGTCAGCGCCGATGAGGTACGTCTCGCCGATGCGACCGCGCTCGAGGATGTCGAGGACTGCCCGCGAGTGGTCGTCGGCGTGGATCCAGTCGCGGACGTTCTGACCGCTGCCGTAGAGCTTCGGTCGCTCGCCGCGCAGCACATTCGTGATCTGTCGTGGGATGAACTTCTCGACGTGCTGATACGGCCCGTAGTTGTTCGAGCAGTTCGAGATCGTCGCCTGGACGCCGAACGACCGCACCCACGCCCGCACGAGCAGGTCGCTGCCGGCCTTCGTCGAGGAGTACGGCGAGGACGGCTGGTACGGCGTCGTCTCGGTGAAGCGCGCCGGGTCGTCGAGCTCGAGGTCGCCGTAGACCTCGTCGGTCGAGATGTGGTGGAGGCGCGTGCCGTGGCGCCGGGCGGCCTCGAGG
>CAKUJB010000035.1 GCA_934661165.1 uncultured Microbacteriaceae bacterium
GGCGAGCATCGACCTGTGCGGGGTCGCCGCCGGCCGGCTCGACGCGTACGCGGAGCGCGGGCTGTGGCCCTGGGACTTCGCCGCCGGCGCGCTCATCGCCGCCGAGGCCGGCGCCGTCGTCGAGGCGGGCGACGTGCGGGACGGGCGGCGACTGGTCACGGCCGTCGCGCCGGGGATCGCCGCGGACTTCGCCGCGGCGCTCGGCCGCGTCGGCCTCTGAGCGCCCGCGCTCGCGGACCCGTCCGACGTGCGGATTCCGGTCTGGCACCCGGCCGCCCGCCCGAGTAGAGTGGCCACTCGTGGGGGCGCTGGCGCCTTCGTGCACCGCGAGGGAGCCATCGGCGATGACCCCCGTGCGCGCCGGACCGGCAATGGAGTGTGAGTTCGAGGTTGACCGAGCCGGAGCTCCTCGCGCCAGTGCACGCCACGCGACGCGCGCGCCGCGAGGCCGAGCGCGCCGCTGAGGCGCTCGTCGCCGCCGAGATCCCCGAGGTCATCGATCGGGCAGCCGAATCGTCCAGCGCGCACGACGTCGAGCGCGACTTCGAGCACGCCGCGATGCCCGCATTCCTGCTGGCCCCGGTCCCCGCACGGCACGTCGCCGCGGGCCGTGCGGCGTCGCGACCGTCGCCCGCTCCGCGGCGCCGCGGCGCGACGCTGACCCGGGTCGTGCTGAGCGGCGGCGCGATGCTCTCGGTCGTCGGCCTCGCGGTCGGGCTCTCGGTGCCCGCCGCCGCGACCTTCGGGGCCCCGGCGCCACTCGAGTCGGCGACCGAGTCGATCGCCGCGACGACGGTGCCGGCGGCCGTCATCGCGCAGCCGCCCGCGCAGTCCGTGAGCTTCGACTTCGGGCAGCCGGTCGCCATGGACCTCCGGAGCGCGGTCTCTGGGACCCGCGCGGAGGCGACGTTCGCGAGCGAGTCGAAGGCGGAGGTGCTCCGCGCCCTCTACCTCTCGGCGGGTCGGCCGTTCGAGCCGGGCTTCATCCCGACGACGGGTTCGGTGCGCTGGCCGTTCCCCGTCTCGGTCGAGATCTCGAGCGGCTTCGGCGAGCGGGACATCGGCTATCACGCGGGCACCGACTTCGTCCCCGGCTACGGCACGCCGGTCGGCGCGATCGCAGACGGCGTCGTCACCTGGGTCGGCCGCGACCGGACGAACTTCGGCTACTACGTGACGATCGCGCACGTCATCGACGGCGTCCGGGTCGATTCGCTCTACGCGCACCTCGTCGACGACTCGTCCGCGGCGTACGGCCTCTACCCGGGCCTCGAGGTCAAGGTCGGTGCGCTCATCGGCGACACCGGCAACACGGGCTTCTCCACGGGCCCGCACCTCCACCTCGAGATCCACCTCGAGGGCGAGCCCGTCAACCCCTACGAGTGGCTCACGCTCAACGCTCGCTGAGCCGACCGCCGGGCCGCGCCGCGCGTCAGCCGAGCCAGACGGTCGCGTCGGGCGGGAGCATCGGGCGACCGTTCGCGCCGATGTGCGTCGCTGCGCTCTCGAGCAGGATCTCGCCGTCGGGGAGGGTGACCGGTCGCCTCCCGAGGTTCGCGATGACGGTGACCCCGGCATTCTCGAATGCGACGACGACCCGCGACCGGGACCAGGTCGGCAGCCAGCGCAGCGACCCCGCGCCGAGCCCGCGAGCGCGGCGCAGTCGGAGGGCGGCGCGGTAGAGCTCGAGCGTCGAGCCGGGGACGCCGCGCTGCCGGTCGCGGGCGAGCTGCGCCCACTCGGCCGGCTGCGGGAGCCAGCTCGCGCCCGTCGGGCTGAAGCCGAACGCGGGGGCGTCGGCCTCCCACGGGATGGGGACGCGGCACCCGTCACGGCCGTAGCGCTTGCCGCCGGTGCGATGCCAGGTCGGGTCCTGCCGCGCCTCGTCGGGCAGGTCGATCGCCTCAGGCAGCCCGAGCTCCTCGCCCTGGTAGAGGTACGCGCCGCCAGGGAGCGCGAGCATGAGCGCGCTCGCGGCGCGCGCCCGGCGCAGCCCGACGACGGGGTCAGGGCGTCCGGGGGAGTTCGGCCCGATGCCGTCGCCCTGCGGCGAGTCCGCGCCGAGCGCGAGGCGGGAGGCGTGCCGGATGACGTCGTGGTTCGAGAGCACCCATGTCGCGGGTGCGCCGACCGCGCCGAATGCGGCAAGCGATTCGTCGATGACGCGGCGCTGGGCGAGTGCATCCCAGTCGGCGAACATGTGGTCGAAGTTGAAGGCCTGGTGCATCTCGTCGGGTCGGACCCAGAGCGCCATCTTCGAGAGGGGCCCCACCCAGGCCTCCGCGCAGAGGACGCGGTCGCCGTCGTACTCGTCGACGACCGCCCGCCACTCGCGCCAGATCTCGTGCACCTCGGGCTGGCCCCAGTACGGCTCGCCCTCGTCCTCGGACGCGTCTCCGCCCATCGAGGCGCCGCCGACCGGCGGCGTGTAGTCGGGCAGGCCGGCGCGCTTGATCATGCCGTGGGCGACGTCGACGCGGAAGCCGTCGACCCCGCGGTCGAGCCAGAAGCGGAGGATTTCCTCGAACCGCTCCCTTACCCACGGGTGCTCCCAGTTGAGGTCGGGCTGGCTGGAGTCGAAGATGTGGAGGTACCACTGCTCCGGCGTGCCGTCCGGCAGTGCGAGGCGGTCCCACATCGGGCCCCCGAAGACCGAGCGCCAGTTGTTCGGCGGCTCGTCGCCGTCGGGGCCGCGGCCGTCGCGGAAGATGTAGTGCTCCCGCTCGGGCGCACCGGGCCCCGCCGCGACCGCCTCGCGGAACCACTCGTGGTCCGCGGACGTGTGATTCGGCACCATGTCCGCGATGACGCGGATTCCGAGGCCGTGCGCGGCGGCGACGAGCCGGTCGAAGTCCTCGAGGGTGCCGAAGAGCGGATCGATGCGCGTGTAGTCGCTCACGTCGTAGCCGGCGTCGCGCTGCGGCGAGGCGAAGCACGGCGAGAGCCAGACCGCGTCGATCCCCAGCTCGGCGAGCGCGGGCAGCCGCTCGACGACGCCGCGGAGGTCGCCGACGCCGTCGCCATCGGAGTCCGCGAAGGAGCGCGGATAGATCTGGTAGATGACCGCCGTGCGCCACCACTCGGCGCCGGGGGCCGCGCTCGGCGGGGTCGACATGGGCAGGAGCGTACTGCCCGCATGTGACGAGATCGCGTCGGCGGCGCGAGTCGCCGTGCGGTAGGCTCTCCTGGTGCAAAACGGCGCGAGCCGTGAGCGCCCCCTTAGCTCATTGGTAGAGCGCTTCCTTGGTAAGGAAGAGGTAGTGGGTCCGATTCCCACAGGGGGCTCGTGACGCAGATGATCCCCGAATGCGGGGCTCGCCTACGGCATGCAAGGCTCGGTAGCTCAGCTGGTTAGAGCGCACGACTCATAATCGTGAGGTCGCGGGATCGAGCCCCGCCCGAGCTACAACTTGAATGTATTACTTCGCCTGATTGGTGCCGTTTGGCGTTCGGGTGATGGGGAACACGTTGCCGGTTGATGGGTAACGCGTGTTTCGGTTGGTGGGTGCCACTCCCGAGTATGCGGGAGTTGAGCGTGTCAGAGCAGCGGTATCGGGCTGTGCTTGCCGTGACCAAGTCACTCCTCGTCCCCGCCGCGTGGCTCCTCGTCCGCGCCGTCGACCGACGGCGGCGCTGACCGGCACGGCGCACGGCGCCCGTCTCACCCGCGGAAGTAGTCGGTGCAGATCGCGACGGTGATCGTCGGCACGCAGCCGGGGCCGAAGCGGTGCACGTCCTCGACGCGGGCGACGCCCCACGGGCCCGCGCAGTCGGTCGCCATCCACACCGAGCCGTTGCCCATCGTCCCGCTCCAGTGGGCGACGAGGTGGCTGCCGGATGCGCTCCACAGCGCGGTCGTCGGCGAGCTGCCGCTCCGGCGCACGCCGAGGAACGTCGTCGCGGACGTCGTGCCCGCCGGGCAGGCGACGTGCATCTCGAAGCGCCGGCTCGGCGCATCCGTGTAGCCGGAGAGGCCCGATAGGTACGGCCATCGGACGCCGTGCGACACCCCGTCGTTCGACGCCGAGACCCAGTCCGACGCGCGGCCGTCCTCGTGGCAGCGCGCCCGAGTGCGCAGCGTGACCTGCTGATCCCACGTGAAGGTCGCGTCGAGCACCGCGCTGTCCCCGCCGCCGGCGAGCGACGTCCAGGCCCCCGACGGCGACCAGTCGTGCTCGATCGTCGCCGACTCGCGGCAGGCGGCGCCGCTCGTGCCGACGAGCCGGTTCCACTCGGTGCTCGTCGCGATCGCGAAGGGGACCGGGCCCGGCACCGGGGTCGCAACGTCGACTCGCGCGCGGACGACATCCGTCCAGGCCGACTCCGCCCGGCCGAGCGCGGCGGCCGCAGCGACCGGCAGTCGCACCGGCGACCGCCAGACGACCTTGAGCGCGTGTCCGCCGACGCGATAGGGCGTCGGGTCGGCGACCGGGTTCGCGTCGCCCTGCAGCACGAGGGACCAGTCATCGCCCGGCCCGGGCACCGCCTCGACGAGCCGGTGCGTCACGAAGCGGGACTCGCGGTCTCGCGCGACGCTCACGACGTCCCCGGGCACGAGCTCGGCGACGGGCACCCGCACCGCGAGGACGACGTCGCCCGTGCGCAGCGCGGGCCGCATCGACTCCGAGACGACGACGAGCGGCTGCGCGATGCCGAGCTGCGCGAGCACCCAGAGCGTCGCGCCGAGCAGGCCTGCGGTCGCGAGCGCCCAGAGCCCGATCGTCGCGGCGACGCGCAGCGCGCGGATCACGGCACGGCGCCCGTCACCGTCACGATGACCGAGCCGGAGGAGCCCATGTAGTCCTGCCCGGTCCACTCCGGTGCCGTCACCGTGAGCAGCGCCGAGGCGGCCTCGCCCGCCGCGAGCGTCGCCGGGACGGACGACAGAACGGCAGTCGCGGGCGCCGATCCCGCGAAGAGCGCGCCGCTCGTCGCGACCTCGCCGATCAGCGCGGCGTCGAGCGTGCCCGTGTTGCGCAGATGGATCGGTGCGATGTAGAAGCCACCGGGTCGCAGGTCCGGCATGGCCGGCAGGACGAGCTCGATCTGCCCGGCGTCGCTCGAGTCGACCCAGTTGAACAGGTCGACGCTGCCCTGCAGGTCCGCGGTGCCGGTCTCAACCGTCCCCGTCGCCCAGACCTGGTCGGTCCACGCGGCCGTCGTCGCGACGGCCGCGCCGACGCCGAGCCCGATGCCGAGGAGGCCGAGCAGGCCCACCGTCGCCGTGATCCGTCGTCGTCCGTGCCGCCGTCGCGCCGTGACGCGCTCGCTCCGTGCCGACATGTCCGTTCCCCTTTCCGACCGGCGCTCGCCGATTCGTGCGCCGATGATGGCGCGTCTGGCCCGCGCCCCGCTCGCGGCCGCGCGAAACCGGTGGATGGCGCCCGGGGGACGTCGGATGTGAGGGAATCGCTAGGCTGTCGCCATGCCCGTCAACCCCGAGCTCCTGGGGCGCAGCTACCCCGCGACGGCGCCCGTCGAGGTCACCGCGGCGTCCGTGCGCGCATTCGCCGGCGCCGTGCTCGCGAGCGATCCCGACTCGCCGGTCGCGCCGCCGACCTACCCGATCGTCGTGCAGCAGGCGAGCCTCGACGCGCTCCTCGCCGACCCCGGCACCGGCATCGTGCTCAGCCGCGTCGTGCACGGCGAGCAGCGGTTCGCGACGGTGCGCGACCTCGTCGTCGGCGACGTCCTCACCGGCGAGCTCACCGTCACGGGGCTCCGCGCGCTCGGCCCGGCGACCATGCTCACCGCCGAGACCGTCATCCGGGACGCGGCGGGGGAGACGGTCGCGACGGCGACGAGCGTGCTCGTCGTCGGCGAGGAGGACGCGGCATGACCGCGCTGCCCGAGACCGGCGAGGTCCTCGCCGAGCGCGTGGTCCGGCTCACGCGGGACGACCTCCGCCGCTACGCCGAGGCGTCCGGCGACCACAACCCGATCCACCAGGACGAGGTCGTCGCCCTCGAGGTCGGGCTGCCCGGCGTCATCGCGCACGGCATGCTCACGATGGGCGCCGCGGTGCAGCCGGTCGTCGACTGGGCGGCGGGCCTCGCGCCGGGCGCCGACGGCGGCCGGGCCCGCATCGTCGAGTACGGCGTGCGGTTCACCCGCATGGTCGTCGTCGACGCGGTCGAGGGCGCCGAGGTGCAGATCGTCGCGAAGGTCGGCGCGGTCGACGACGACGCGCGCATCGTGCGCGTCGACCTCACGGTCACCGCGGCGGAGCAGACCGTGCTCGGCAAGGCGCAGGTTCGAGTGGCCGTGCCGTGACCGAGCGGACGACGCTCGCCGACCTCACGACGATGCGCGTCGGCGGCACGCCAGGTGCGCTGCTGCGCCCGCAGTCGGAGGCGGAGCTCGTCGACGCGGTCCGCACCGCCTGGGCCGACGCCGAGGACGGCCCCGAGTCCGTGCTCGTCCTCGGCGGCGGATCGAACGTCGTCGCCCCGGACGAGGGACTGCCGGGCCCCGTCGTCCTCACCACGGGCGTCCGCGGCATCGAGTCGATCGCCGCGGACGACGGCCGCGTCCACCTGCGCATCTCGGCAGGCGAGCCCTGGGACGAGGTCGTCGCCGCGACCGTGGCCCGCGGCCTCGGCGGCCTCGCGCCGCTGAGCGGCATCCCCGGCTCGACGGGGGCGGCCCCGGTGCAGAACATCGGGGCCTACGGCGCTGAGGTCGCCGACGTCCTCGTCGCCGTCGACTTCCTCGACGAGGTCAGCGGCGACGTCGAGCGCCTCGCCGCGGCCGACCTCGGCCTGGGATATCGCACGAGCGCGATGAAGCGCGGGCGTCGCGGCGTCGTGCTCGCCGTCGAGCTCGCGCTCGCGCCCGCCGACCGCGCCGTTGTGCGCTACGCCCAGCTCGCCGCCGCCCTCGACGTGCCGCTCGGGGGCGCCGCGCCGCTCGCCGAGGTGCGGGAGGCGGTGCTGCGCATTCGTGCCGACAAGGGGATGCTCGTCGGCCCGGGGATGCCCGACTCCTGCGGCTCATTCTTCACGAACCCCATCGTCGACGAGAACTGGGCGCGCGGCCTGCCGCCGGAGGCGCCGCGCCACCCGGTCGGCCCGGGGGAGCGGGACCTCGTCGCGCCCCTCGAGGCGGGCCCGGCGCACCGCGAGTTCGCGGACCGGCGCGAGGTGAAGCTCTCGGCCGCGTGGCTCATCGAGGCCGCCGGCATCGCGAAGGGCTACGCGCTCCCGGGCTCGCGCGCGCGCATCTCGTCACGTCACGCGCTCTCGATCACGAATGCGGGGGGCGCGACCGCCGCGGAGGTCGTCCAGCTCGCGGGATTCGTCCAGGCGCGGGTCGCCGCCGACTTCGGCGTCAACCTGCAGCCAGAGCCGATCATCCTCTGACCGCGCGGCTCAGCCGAAGAGCCGCGCGAGCCGCGCGATGCCCTCCGCGAGCTCGTCGTCGCCGAGCGCGTAGCTGAGCCGGAGGTAGCCGCTCGGGCCGAAGGCCTCACCGGGCACGACGGCGACTTCCGCCTGCTCGAGAATGAGGTCGGCGAGCTCGAGCGAGGTGTGGGGCGTGACGCCCGCCAACTCCCGCCCGAGGAGCGCCGTGACGTCCGGGTACACGTAGAACGCGCCGAGCGGGTCCGGCACCTCGATGCCGTCGATCGCCGCGAGGCCCGCGACGATCGCCCGCCGACGCCGGTCGAATGCGAGCCGCATCGTCTCGACCGCGTCCTGTGGGCCCGTGAGCGCCTCGAGCGCGGCGCGCTGCGCGATGTTGTTCACGTTGCTCGTGAGGTGGGACTGCAGGTTCGACGCCGCCTTGACGGCGTCCGCGGGCCCGACGAGCCAGCCGAGTCGCCAGCCGGTCATCGCGTACGACTTCGCGACGCCGTTCACGAGGATCGTGCGATCGGCGAGCGCGGGGACCTCGCCGACGATCGCGGGCGCGGGGCGTCCCGCGAGCTCGCCGTAGGTGAGGTTCTGGTAGATCTCGTCGCTGACGACCCAGAGGCCGTGCGCGTCGGCCCACTCGCCGATCGCGCGCGTCTCGGCGGCCGAGTAGACGGCGCCGGTCGGGTTCGACGGGGAGACGAACAGCAGCACCTTCGACCGCGGGGTGCGGGCGGCCTCGAGCTGCTCGACCGTCACCTTGTACCCCTGTGCGGCGGGGGCGAAGACCTCGACCGGGACCCCGCCGGCGAGCCGGATGGCCTCGGGGTACGTCGTCCAGTACGGCGCGGGCAGGAGCACCTCGTCGCCCGCATCGAGCAGCGTCGCGAAGGCTTGGTAGACGGCCTGCTTGCCGCCATTCGTCACGATGACCTGCGCGGCATCGACGGCCCAGCCGGAGTCGCGCGCGGTCTTCGCGGCGATCGCCTCGCGGAGCTCGGGCAGTCCCGCGGCGGGGGTGTAGCGGTGGTTGCGCGGGTCGAGGACGGCCCGCGCCGCGGCCTCGACGACGTTCGCGGGCGTCGCGAAGTCCGGCTCGCCGGCGGCGTACGAGATGACCGGCCGACCGGCCGCCTTGAGCGCCTTCGCCTTCGCGTCGACCTTGAGCGTCGCGGACTCGGCGATGGACCCGATGCGCTGGGAGATGCGTGGCACGGCACCATGCTACGTGGCGTACACTGGTCCGCCGGGGTTGCAAAACCCCATACTTCGCCGTGCCCGTTCGGGTCGACGAAGGGCGGTGGCGCAATTGGTAGCGCAGCGGTCTCCAAAACCGCAGGTTGCAGGTTCGAGTCCTGTCCGCCCTGCGAATCCAGCGCGACTGATTGTCGCGACCGGCCCCGCCGGGACAACGAAAGGTGCGTGACTTGGCTTCACACGACGTCGCCGACGAGCCGTCCGAGGACGTCGTCGCGACCGCCCGCGCCGATCGTGCCGCCCGCAAGGGGTTCTTCGCGCGCGTCGCGCTGTTCCTGCGCCAGGTGATGGCCGAGCTGCGCAAGGTCGTCACCCCGACGCGCAAGGAGCTCATCACCTACACGACGGTCGTGCTCGTGTTCGTCGTCTTCATGATGGCGGTGATCACCGGGCTCGACACTGGCTTCGGCTATCTCGTCGCCTACGTGTTCGGCGACATCTCCCTGTACCAGCCCTGAGTCAGCCCCGAGTCATCCGAGGAACGCAGAACCGTGACCGATAGCAACGAGGACATCCAGCACCTGGTGGAGGCGCTCGACGCCGCCGCCGAGGAGATCGCCGTCGAGGCGGATCCGGAGGCGGATGCCGAGGTCGATGACGCGCTCGACATCGACTCCGTCGCGGAGGCGGAGGCGGCGTACAGTGCGCTTGAGGACGAGCTCGAGGTCGACGGCCCGGACGACGCGCCGGCCGAGATCGAGGTCGACCCGTACGAGGCCTTCAAGGACGAGCTGCGCGCGAAGCCGGGCCGCTGGTACGTCGTGCACTCGTACGCGGGCTTCGAGAAGTCGGTGAAGCAGAACATCGAGAACCGCCGCCTCTCGCTCGGCATGGAGGACTCGATCTACGAGGTCGAGGTCCCCATGGAGGACGTCGTCGAGATCAAGAACGGCCAGCGCAAGCTCGTCAACCGCGTGCGGATCCCCTCGTACGTCCTCGTGCGCATGGACCTCAACGAGGAGTCCTGGTCCGTCGTCCGGCACACCCCGGGTGTGACGGGCTTCGTCGGCAACGCCCACAACCCCGTGCCGCTGCGCTTCGACGAGGCGTTCGGCATGCTGAAGTCGACGGTCCAGATCGCCGAGGCGCCCGTCGCCGCGGGCGGCAAGGCGGCCGGCGGCAAGGGCGGCCAGGCCGCGGCCCGCGTCATCCCGACCGAGATCGACTTCGAGGTTGGCGAGACGATCACGATCAAGGAGGGCTCGTTCGCGGGGCTCCCCGGCACGATCGACGCGATCGACGCCGCGGGCGGCAAGCTCACGGTCCTCGTCTCACTCTTCGAGCGCGAGACCCCCGTCACCCTCGGCTTCGAGCAGGTCTCCAAGCTTTGACGGTCGCGGCCGTCCGCGCCCACCTCGCCCGCTTCGGGCGGGAGCACGACCTCGTGGAGTTCGACGAGTCGAGCGCGACGGTCGAGCTCGCCGCCGCGCGGCTCGGCACCGCGCCTGCGCGGATCGCGAAGACGCTCGCATTCCTCGATCCCGAGGACGAGGACCGCGCACTGCTCGTCCTCGTCGCGGGAGACGCGAAGGTGAACTCCGGGCGATTCAAGGCGCGCTTCGGCGCGAAGCCCGTCATGATCCGCCCCGATTCACTCGTCGAGCTGACGGGGCACCCGATGGGCGGCGTCTCGCCGTTCGCGGTCGTGCCGACCGCCGCGCTCTGGCTCGACGAGTCGCTGCGGCGCTTCGATGTCGTGTACCCGGCTGGCGGCTCGGCCGCCTCCGCGGTGCGGATCGAGGTCGACGCGCTCGAGGAGACCACCGGGGCGCTCGGCTGGGTCGAGGTCGCCGTCCTGCCCGAGGCCTGAGCCCTCAGACCTCCGTCACCCGGAACCGGCGCAGCGCGAGCGCCGGGTTGACGCGCCGCACCTCGGCGATCCGCGCGGGCTCGACGGCGGCGACCGCGATGCCCTCCTGCTCGCCGAGCTCCGCGAGCGCGACGCCCATGGGGTCGATGATGAGTGACGTGCCCACGCCGACCGGCGGGGTGTGGTCGGCGGCGGCGAGGTACACCGTGTTCTCGAGCGCGCGGGCCGTGACGAGCGTGCGCCAGTGGTGCTCCTTGCGCGGGCCCCGCACCCACTCGGCGGGCACGACGAGCAGCTCGGCGCCCGCGTCGACGAGCCGGCGCGAGACCTCGGGGAAGCGCACGTCGTAGCAGGTCTGCAGCCCGACGCGGATGGCGCCCCAGCCGAAGAGCTCGGGCGTGCCGATCTCGCCGGGCTCGATCCACTCGGACTCGCGCGCGCCGAAGGCGTCGTACAGGTGGAGCTTTCGGTAGGTCGCGACGAGGCCGCGGCCCGGCGCGAGGGCGACGAGCGTGTTGCGCACCCGCCCGGGCGCATCCGCGGACTCGATCATGCCGGCGACGAGATGCACCCCGTGCTCGTCGGCGAGCGCGCCGAGAGCGGTGACGAATGCGCCGTCGAGCGGCTCGCCCTGCTCGAGCCAGTCGGGACCGAGCTCGGGCGAGAACCACGACGAGTACTCGGGCAGCACGACGAGCCCGGCGCCGCGGCCGACGGCGTCGGCGACGAGCCTCCGGATGGTCGCGAGGTTCGCCTCCCGGTCCGGCCCGGGCGCGAACTGCGCGACCGCGACGAGCTGCACCATCTCGACTCCCTCCGCCGCGCGATCGACGCGCACCCTCATTCTTCCCGGTTCCGCCGCGCGCGGGGGTCCGCGGCCGCGCCCCGTTGCACGAGGGCAGGAGGAATGCGCGACAGCAGGACCGATCGCGGCAATCCGTCCGCCTCCCGCGCATTCATCCTGCTCCCGTGCGCGTGGCCGCGACCGGATCCCGCATCCCGAGCCCCGGTCCGGCCCGCTGTAGACGCCCCGGCGCATCCGCTACACTTGTCCGGTCGTTCTTTCCGGCGCCAGGGTCTCGCCCCAGCTGTCGACGGGAGCGGCCGGACACCGCAGGCGACCGCCTGGCGGGAGAGCGGGGCCCACGATGGTCCTGCTCGGCACGAGAACAGAATGACGGGCGCGGTCCGCGAGGGTCGGCGCACGCATTCCTGACCGAATGGAGCCACCATGGCACCGAAGAAGAAGGTCACGGGTCTGATCAAGCTGCAGATCCAGGCCGGCGCCGCCAACCCCGCCCCGCCGATCGGCCCGGCGCTGGGCCAGCACGGCGTCAACATCATGGAGTTCTGCAAGGCGTACAACGATGCGACGCAGGACAAGCGCGGCAACGTCATCCCCGTCGAGATCACGGTCTACGAGGACCGCTCGTTCACCTTCATCCTGAAGACCCCGCCGGCGGCGGAGCTCATCAAGAAGGCGGCCGGCGTGAGCAAGGGCTCCGGCACCCCGCACAGCGAGAAGGTCGCGAAGCTGTCGAAGGAGCAGGTCCGCGCGATCGCGCAGGAGAAGCTCGTCGACCTCAACGCGACCGACATCGAGGGCGCGGAGAAGATCATCGCGGGCACCGCCCGCTCCATGGGCATCACGGTGGAGGCGTAATCATGGCGAGCAAGTCGAAGGCATATCGCGCAGCGACCGCCCTCATCGAGGACGGCAAGCACTACACGGCCGACGAGGCCGTGAGCCTCGCCCGGCAGACCGGGTCGAAGCGGTTCGACTCGACCGTCGAGGTCGCGCTCAAGCTCGGCGTCGACCCGCGCAAGGCGGACCAGATGGTGCGCGGCACCGTCATCCTCCCGCACGGCACGGGCAAGACCGCTCGGGTCATCGTCTTCGCGACGGGTGCGGCGGCCGAGGCGGCCATCGCGGCGGGCGCGGACGAGGTCGGCGGCGCCGAGCTCATCGAGAAGGTGGCGGGCGGCTGGACCGACTTCGACGCGGCCGTGTCGACCCCGGAGCTCATGGGCCAGGTCGGCCGGCTCGGCAAGGTGCTCGGCCCGCGCGGTCTCATGCCGAACCCGAAGACCGGCACGGTCACCCCGGACACGGGCAAGGCCGTCTCCGACATCAAGGGCGGCAAGATCGAGTTCCGCGTCGACAAGCACGCGAACGTGCACTTCATCGTCGGCAAGGCGGGCTTCACCGCGGAGCAGCTCTCGGAGAACATCCAGGCGGCGCTCGACGAGATCCTTCGGGCGAAGCCGGCCTCCTCGAAGGGCCGCTACATCCAGAAGGGCTCGGTCTCGACGACCTTCGGCCCGGGCATCCCGCTCGACGTCGCGTCGATCGGCTGATCGGACGACGCCTGACGTGAGGCCCGCCGGGATCCCGGCGGGCCTCACGCGTTCCCGGAGGAATGCGCGGCACTGCGACACGAGTCAGCGAACGCAAAGCCCCTTCATAGGTAAACGGCGCACACTGGAGGCATGCGACCCGAGCCCCCGACCGCGCCGACCCGCCCCGACGGCGGACCGATCCGCGCCGTCGTCATCGACGACGAGGAGTCCCTCGCGGACCTCGTGCGGATGGCGCTGCGCTACGAGGGCTGGGACGTCCGCGCCGCGAACTCGGGGCAGGCGGGGCTCACCGCGATCCGCGAGCACCGCCCCGACGTCGTCGTGCTCGACATCATGCTCCCCGACCTCGACGGCACCGAGCTGCTGCAGCGGCTGCGCGCCGAGGGGGACGACGTGCCCGTGCTCTTCCTCACGGCGAAGGACGCGGTCGAGGATCGCGTCGCGGGGCTCACGATCGGCGGCGACGACTACGTGACGAAGCCCTTCAGCCTCGAGGAGCTCGTCGCGCGACTGCGCGCGCTGCTGCGCCGCTCGCACGGCCTGGTCGCGAGCGAGGCATCGGTCCTCCGGGTCGGCGATCTGCTCATGGACGAGGACACGTACGAGGTCTCGCGCGGCGGCGTCGCCGTCGACCTCACGGCGACCGAGTTCGAGTTGCTGCGCTACCTCATGCGCAACGCGAAGCGGGTCCTCTCGAAGGATCGCATCCTCGATCACGTCTGGGCGTACGACTTCGGCGGGCGCACGAGCGTCGTCGAGCTCTACATCTCCTACCTCCGGCGCAAGATCGACTCGCTCGGTCCGCCGATGATCCACACCGTCCGGGGCTTCGGCTACCTCATCAAGGCGGCCGAGTGACCGGCGTCCGGCCGCGACGCGCGGTCTCGCTGCGCGGTCGGCTCACGCTCGCCGTCGTCGGCCTCATGGCGGTCGTCGTCGTGCTCCTCAGCGCGGTGACCGGGGCCGCGCTGCGCGCCTACCTCGTGACCGATCTCGACGACGAGCTGCGTGGCACGGCGGATCGCGCGCTGCGCGCGCTGTCGAAGCCGGAGCCGCCCATGCCGGGCGCCGGCGGCGCCGTGAGCCTGCCCGGCCAGGCGCCGGGCACCCTCGCGGCGATCGTCGTCGGCGGGAGCCTCACGGTCGTCGCGGTGCTCGACGAGCGCGGCGAGACGGCCGCGCTCGACGAGGCCGCGACCGCCGCCTTCGGGCAGCGGCTCGACGGGCGGACCGTCGGGAGCGTCTTCGACGTCGCGCTCGACGGGCGAGGGGCCTACCGGGTCACCTCCGTGGCGCTCGCCGACGGGCGGGTGCTCGTGCTCGGGCTGCCCCTCGCCGAGGTCGACGGCGTGCTCGGTCAGTACCTCTGGCTCGCCGCCTTCGTCGGGCTCGGTGTCCTCGTCGTCGCCGGCGCCGGGGCGTGGGGGATCGGCTCGGCGCTTCAGCGCACGACGCAGCGGCTCGAGACCGCGCTCGCGGCGCGGGAGGCGAGCGAGGCACGGCTGCGCCGGTTCGCCGCCGACGCGAGCCACGAGCTGCGCACGCCGCTCGCCTCGATCCGCGGCTACGCCGAGCTCACCCGACGCTCCGGCGCCAGGCTGCGCAGCGACGTGCGGCACTCGCTCGGCCGCATCGAGTCGGAGTCGATCCGGATGACCTCGCTCGTCGAGGACCTGCTGCTCCTCGCCCGGCTCGACGAGTCGCAGCCGCTCGCGGCCGAGCCTGTCGAGCTCGCCGAGCTCGTCGCGACCGCGGTCGGCGACGTCCAGGCCTCCGCGCCGGAGCACGACTGGTCGGTCGAGGCGCCCGAGCCTGTCGAGGTCATCGGCGACGCCCCGAAGCTCCAGCAGGCGATCGTCAACCTCCTCGCGAACGCCGCAGCCCACACCCCGCCCGGCACCGTCGTCGTCGCCCGCGTCCGCGCCGAGGACGATGCGGCGGTCGTCGAGGTCGAGGACGCCGGCCCCGGCATCCCCGAGGCGCTGCTGCCCGACGTCTTCGGCCGGTTCGTCCGCGGGGACGCGTCACGGGCGCGGCAGGCCGGCGATCCCGGTGGCGCGACCGGGCTCGGGCTCGCGATCGTCGAGGCGATCGCCGTCGCGCACGGCGGCACCGCCGAGGCGGCATCCGTTCCCGGTCGCACCGCCATGCGCCTGCGCATTCCGCTGCGTCGCACCGCCGCATAACATATTCAGGAATGCGGAGAAACGCATTCC
>CAKUJB010000036.1 GCA_934661165.1 uncultured Microbacteriaceae bacterium
CCCCACTGCGGGATGCCGTACAGATAGTTGACTGTGCCGTCGATCGGGTCGACGACCCAGGTGATGCCCGAGTCGCCGTCGGCGGCGACGGACTCCTCGCCGTGGAAGCCGTCGCTGGGCCGCTCCGCGGCGAGGCGCCCGCGAATGAGCGCCTCGACCTCCTGGTCGGCCGCGGTGACGATGTCGACCGCGGTCGACTTCGTCGCGGCGATCTCGACGCCCGCACGACGACGCCGCAGCGCGAGCGCACCCGCCTCCCGACCGAGGTCGAGCGCGAGGGCGAGCAGCGAGCTGGGGGCGTTCTCCACCCGGCCAGCCTAAGCCGCGGGGTCAGGCGCGCCTGGCCGCCTGCTTCGCGAGGATCCACTCGACGAGGAGCCACACCCAGCCGAGCACCCACGCCGCGCCGGCGATGAACGACAGCGCGCTCGACACGTCGCCCGCGGCGACATCCGACTCCAGGCCGAACCACACCATGAACGTCGAGCCCCAGCCCTGGTCACCGCCATCGACGACGAAGAATGCGGTGAACAGCGCGCCGAGGCTCGTCACCCAGGCCGCCGCGACCGCGCGCGCCCGATTCGGCGCCGTGCGGATGTACCCGTCCCGGCGGAGGAACCCGCGGATCGCGAGCACGAGCTGCAGCACGTAGCCGATGAGCATGAGCGGGATGGGAGCGAGGTACATGACGAGCATGACCATGAGCCAGCCGAAGGAGGCGACCTTGACCCCGGCGGCGATGAGCGGCACGACGATGAGGACGATGCCGGCGAGGGCGACGGCGACCTGGCCGGCGCGCGGGGACGAAGCGGTGCTCATGCCGCGAGTCTCCCACAGCGGTGCGCGCGGGCGCGGGATTCCGGCTTCGCGTGCGCCTGCGGCGCGAGTAGCGTGACGGGATGCCCTGGTCCGCGCGACACCTCACGCAGTCGATCGCCCGCCCGGCCGCCGAGGTGGCCGCCTTCGCCGGCGACCCGGCGAACCTGCCGCGGTGGGCCGCGGGGCTGAGCTCAGGGATCCGGCAGGAGGGCGGCCGCTGGGTGACCGACTCGCCGATGGGCGTCGTCGAGGTCGCATTCACCGGTCCGATCGAGCACGGGATCCTCGACCATGATGTGCGCCTGCCCGACGGGACGGTCGTCAGCAATCCGCTGCGCGTGCTGCGCAACGGCGACGGCAGCGAAGTCGTCTTCACGCTGTACCGACTCCCCGGCGTGAGCGCGGCCGAGTTCGAGCGCGACGCCGCGATGGTGCGCGAGGACCTCGCCCGGCTCCGCGCAATCCTCGAGGGCGACGCGCCGGCCGCGGCGCCTACGTGTCCTTCGCGGTCCCCGCGTCCCCTGAGCTCGAGCCACTCATCACGAGCGCCGCTGCCCGAGCCGCGGAGCTGTGGGCGTCAGGGGGTTGACGCCGCGGCGGTGACAGACGAGCGTGACGGCATGCACATCTTCGTCAACCTCCCGATCGCGGATGTCGACCGCTCGAAGGCCTTCTTCACGGCGCTCGGCTGGCGCATCAACGACAGCTTCACCGACGAGAACGCCGCCTGCGTCGTCATCGACGAGGACAAGTTCCTCATGGTGCTTCGCCGCGAGTTCTACGCGACCTTCCTCGACGGCAAGGCTGTCGGGGACCCGGCGACCACCTCGCTCGCGCTCGTGTCCTTCGACCTGCCCTCGCGGGAGGCGGTCGACGCCTTCGTCGATCGGGCCGCCGCGGCGGGCGCGAAGGTCGGCAAGACCCAGGACCTCGGCTTCATGTACCAGCGGCAGTTCGACGACCCGGACGGCAACCACTTCGAGCCGTTCTGGATGGACCCCGCCGCGGCCGAGAGCGGCCCGCCCGACGCGTGACGGGCTCAGACCGGCTCGACGACGAGCTCGTCGCTCAGCGCCTGCGACGCCGCGACCGCGGCATCGACGAGGCCCTGATCCGCGGGCGTCGCGGGATCGAGCCAGGTCTGCTGGAAGGCGGCGGGCACGAGCAGCGGCATGCGGTCGTGGATGCCGGCGCCCGGCGCCGCGGGGCTGCGCGTCACCATGGCGAATGAGGTGGCCGGCACCGTCGACGGGCCGGTCGGCGCCGCGATCCCGGCGATCATCAGGAGCGACACCTCGGGATGCCGGAAGCGGAAGCGGCCGCGCACGCCGGGCTGATTCGCCCGCTCGAAGTAGTGCGTCGCCGGGATGAGGATGCGCCGCTGTCGGAACGGCCCGCGCCACAGCGGCGAGTCGACGAGCTTCTCGCTGCGGGCGTTGAACGCCGTCACCTTCGCCGGCGCGCCCCGCACCCACAGCCACCACCAGGCATCCTCGACGCCGTCGGCGGCGATGATCGGGCTGAGCGGGACCCCCTCCTTGCGGGTGGTCCCGAAGCTGCCGGGCATGCGCGCCACGAGCCACTCGATGAGCTCGTCGGTCGCGAGACGCTCGTCGAGTCCGCTGCGGTCGTCGACGAGCTCGAGACCGTAGGAGGCGCACATGGCGGGCAGTCTAGGGGCCGCCACCCGCGATCGCGCATGGGCCGCCTCCGTTCGGTCGCGCCGGCATGCACCCCGCGCTCGGGCGCGACCCGAGCGCATACCAGGGCGGCCCGACCGGCGCAATCCCCTGCGCGCGGCGATCGGCCGTGCCTACCGTGACCGCCATGATGCGAATCGCGGTGATCCTGGCGACCGTCTCGGCGACGCTCGCCATGGCCGGGCTCTGGCTCCTCGGACTCGGCTGGATGGCGCTGCTGCTCGCGGCCTTCACGGTCGCGGTCCTCGTCGCGGTGGTCCGTGCCCCGCGCGACCCCGACCCGGGCGTCGTGCGCCTCAGCGGCCGGATGCCCCTCCCGGAGTCGCACGTCCGGCACGAGTCGTGATCGCCGCGGTCTGGAACCCGGCGAAGACCGAGCGGGACGAGCTCGAGGCCGCCCTGCGCGCGGCCGACCACGAGGGGCCCGTCGACTGGCGCGCCACCTCGGAGTCCGACCCCGGGCAGCAGGCGACGGCCGAGGCGCTCCGGGGCGAGCCCGACCTGCTCCTCGTCGCCGGCGGGGACGGCACCGTGCGCGCCGCCATCGAGGTCCTCGCGGGGACGTCGGTGCCGCTCGGCATCGTGCCGCGCGGCACCGGCAACCTGCTCGCGCGCAACCTCGGCATCCCGCTCGATGCCGCTGGCGCGTGCCGCATCGCGCTCGGCGACGGCGCGCGTCGCATCGACGTCGGGTGGGCCGAGGTCCAGGGCCGGCGCCACGCATTCGCCGTCATCGCAGGCTTCGGCATCGACTCGCGCATGATCGTCGAGACGGACGACGACCTGAAGTCGAGCGCGGGGTGGCTCGCCTACCTCGCAGCCCTCGGTCGCTCGCTGTCCTCCGCCGACGTCGTCGGTGTCGCGCTCGCGGTCGACGGCGAGCCGGCGACATCCATCGAGGCGCACACGGTCCTGGTCGGCAACTGCGGGACCGTCCAGGGCGGGCTGACGCTCCTGCCGGACGCGGTCCCCGACGACGGCCTCCTCGACCTCATGGCACTGAGCGCCGAGACGGTGCCCGGCTGGCTCGAGACGCTGAAGACCGCCGTCTGGGACAACGGCGTGCTGCGATGGCTCCAGGACGACCGGGACGCCGTGGCGGGCGCGAACACGTCGCACCTTCGCGGGAGCCGCTTCGCGCTGACGATGGACAAGCCCGTCACCTTCGAGGTCGACGGGGACGAGCTCGGCGACCTCAGCGCCGTGACCTTCGAGATCCAGCCCGTCGTCGTGACGGTCCGCGTCTGAGCACCGCGCTGGGTGGGGGCGGCCCAGGGGGCCCATGGTGGCAGGTGAGGGATTCGAACCCCCGAAGGCTGAGCCGTCTGATTTACAGTCAGATCCCTTTGGCCGCTAGGGTAACCTGCCCTTTGCGCCACCGGCCGCCTGTGATCAGCCGCCCGGTCGCGCGAAGAACTATCGTACAGGGTCGCGACCCCGCGCATGCACCGGCCATCGCCCCGTCCGGGCGGTCCGCCGCCTCGTGCCGAGCGCCCACCCGATCACTAGGCTGGGCCGCATGGCTGACAGCACCTTTGACATCGTGAGCAAGGTCGACCCGATGGAGGCGAAGAACGCCGTCGACCAGGCGCAGAAGGAGATCGCGCAGCGGTACGACTTCAAGGGCGTGGGGGCCGAGGTCGACTGGTCCGGCACGGAGAAGCTGCTCATCAAGGCGAGCACGGAGGAGCGCGCGAAGGCCGTCCTCGACGTCGTCGAGTCGAAGTTCATCAAGCGGGGCATCGCCCTGCAGGCCCTCGACCGCGGCGAGCCGTACGCGAGCGGCAAGGAGCATCGCATCGACGTGGGGCTGAAGAACGGGATCCCGAGCGACAAGGCGAAGGAGATCTCGAAGCTCATCCGCGAGGAGGGTCCGAAGTCCGTGAAGGCGCAGATCCAGGGGGACGAGCTGCGCGTGTCGAGCAAGTCGCGCGACGACCTCCAGGCGACGATGGCACTGCTCAAGTCGAAGGATCTCGACGTGGCGCTCCAGTTCATCAACTTCCGCTAGCCGCTCCGGCCGCGCGACGCACCGGCGAGGGAGCCGCACATGGAGGACAGCCTCGGGGACGGGATCGTCGTGACGTTCGAGTGGTCGCCGTGGTTCACCGCGACGCTGCTCGTCATCGACATCGCGCTGCGCGTCATCGCGCTCATCGTCATCCCGCGCAATCGGCGCCCGCAGACGAGCATGGCCTGGCTGCTCGCGATCATGATCGCGCCGTGGTTCGGCTGGCTCGTCTTCATCCTCTTCGGCTCGCGACGGGTCGGCCGGCAGCGCCGGGCGCGGCAGCGCGAGGTGAACGAGTTCATCGCCCAGGCGATGCCGCTCGAGCACGATCACGCGCAGCAGCAGGACTGGCCGGACTGGCTCCGACAGGTCGCGCGGCTCAACCGCACGCTCGGGGCGATGCCGCTCGTCGGCGGCAACACGTTCGAGTACCTGCCGCACTACGAGGAGTCGATCGACTCCATGGCGGAGGCCGTCCGACGGGCGGAGCGGACCGTCCACGTCGAGTTCTACATCCTCACGCTCGACGACACGACCCGGGGCTTCTTCGACGCGATGGCCGAGGCGGTGCGGCGCGGCGTCACCGTGCGCCTGCTGCTCGACCACGTCGCCAACCTCCGGCAGCCCGGCTACCGGCGCACGCTGCGGTTCCTCCGAGAGCATGGCATCGAGTGGCATCGCATGCTGCCGCTGTCGCTCTGGCCGTGGCGGTGGCTGCGTCCCGACCTCCGCAACCACCGGAAGCTGCTCGTCGTCGACGGCGAGATCGCGTACACGGGGTCGCAGAACATGGTCGCCTCCTCGTACAACAAGAAGGGCAACATCAAGCGCGGCCTGCACTGGAAGGACCTCATGGTCCGCTTCGAGGGGCCGATCGCACAGGGCATCGACGTCCTGTTCATCACCGACTGGTACTCGGAGACCGGCGAGGTGCTGCTCCACGAGGTGACGAACCCGCCGCCGATCGAGGGCCCCCGCACCGTCGAGGCGCAGGTCGTCCCGAGTGGCCCGGGCTTCTCCGGGGAGAACAACCTCCGGCTCTTCAACTCGCTCCTCTACGAGGCGAAGGAGCGGGTCATCATTACCTCGCCGTACTTCGTCCCCGACGACTCGATGCTCTACGCGATCACGACCGCCGCGCAGTCGGGGCTCGATGTGCAGCTCTTCGTCTCGGAGATCGGCGACCAGGCGATGGTCTTCCACGCCCAGCGCTCGTACTACGAGTACCTCCTCAAGGCGGGCGTGCGGATCTGGCTCTACCAGGCGCCGACGATCCTCCACGGCAAGCACTTCACGATCGACGACGACGTCGCGGTCGTCGGCTCGTCGAACATGGACATGCGCTCGTTCTCGCTCAACTACGAGATCTCGGTCCTCGTGCACTCGCGGGAGTTCGTGCGCGAGCTGCGCGAGATCGAGCAGAGCTACCGGGAGGCGTCGCGGGAGCTGACGCTCGAGGAGTGGATGCGCCGCCCGCCCGGCACGCAGGTGCTCGACAACATCATGCGGCTCACCGCGGGGCTGCAGTAGTCGCGTCCCGCGGCGGACCTGCTCAGTCGCGCGAGATCCGCACCATCTCGTCGCGCGGCACCACCTTGACCCGCTCGCGCCCGGCGGCCGCGCCGAGGGCGATCTCGTGCTGGTCGAGCCGGTGCCAGCCGTCGAGATCCGTCCAGATGATGCCCCGCGAGCGGAGCAGCGCGGGGATCGCGTCCTCGTCGGGCTCGGTCGGCGACCACCAGTTCGCCTGGTCGCGCACGAGGTGGCTGATCGTCTCCATCGCGTCGGACTTCGTGTGCCCGATGAGGCCGATCGGGCCGCGCTTGATCCACCCGGTCGCGTAGACGCCGGGGAGGAACTCGTTCGCCTGGTCCGGGCTCGACGGGTCGGTCCGCACGACGCGGCCCTCGTGGTTCGGGATGACCCCGCGGCGGCTGTCGAACGGGATGCCGGGCAGCGGCGAGCCGAAGTAGCCGACTGCCCGGTACGCCGCCTGGATCGGGATCTCGCGGATTTCGCCGGTCCCCCGGGCCCCGCCCGCACCGTCGGACTCGGTGCGCTCGACGCGGATCGCCGCGACCGCGCCGTCGGGCCCGGCGACGAGCTCGAGCGGCTTCGACCAGAAGTGGAGGTGGAGCCGTCGGGACCCGCCCGTCTGCGGCTCGGCGCGCCACTTCGTGAAGATGCGGTCGATGACGAGGATCTGCTTGTTCGATGCGATCGCGTCCCGCGCGGCGTCGTCGTAGACGAAGTCGGTCTCGTCGATGACCATGTCGACGTCGCGCATCTCGCCGAGCTCGCGGAGCTCGAGCGGGGAGAACTTCACCTGCATCGGGCCGCGACGGCCGAAGACGTGGACGTCGGTGACGCGCGAGGCCCGCAGGCCCGCCTCGACGTTCGCCGGGATCTCGGTCGGCATGAGGTCCTCGGGGTGCTTCGCGAGCATCCGCGCGACGTCGAGCGCGACGTTGCCGTTGCCGATGACGGCGATCGACTCCGCGTCGAGCGGCCACTCGCGCGGGGAGTCGGGGTGCCCGTCGTACCAGGAGACGAAGTCGGCCGCGCCGTACGAGCCGGGCAGGCCGATGCCGGGGATGTCGAGCTCGGCGTCGCGCACGGCCCCGGTCGCGAAGATGACGGCGTGGTAGTGCCGCTGCAGGTCCTCGAGGGTGAGGTCCTCGCCGAAGCGGACGTTGCCGAAGACCCGGATGTCGCCGCGGTCGAGCACCTCGCGCAGCGCCGTGATGATGCCCTTGATCCGCGGGTGGTCGGGGGCGACGCCGTAGCGCACGAGGCCGTACGGCGCGGGGAGCTGGTCGAAGAGGTCGATCGAGACGTCGAACGCCCGCTCGTGCTTGAGCAGGATGTCGGCGGCGTAGATCCCGGCAGGGCCGGCGCCGATGATCGCAAGGCGGAGTCTCGTCATGAATGCGGTCCTTCAGTGCTTCCTGGTCGGTTCGGGCCCGGCGGGGCGCCTCAGGCGTCGCGCTCGACGACGCGCGAGGCAAACTCGGTGAGCGCGCGACGCACGGGCCCGTCGGCGATGGGCTCGAGCGCGGTGATCGCCTCGGCCGCCCAGCGGCGCGCCTCCTGGCGGGTCGCCTCGGTCACGGGGTGGGCGCGGAGCTCGGCGACGGCGTCAGCGAACTCGATGTCGTCGGCGGCGTCGAGCCGGGTGAGCAGCGCGTCCGCCGCGGGGTCGTGCGCCGCATCCCGCCGCAGCAGGAGCACGGGCATCGTCGGGACGCCGGCGCGCAGGTCCGTCCCGGTCGGCTTCCCGGTGATCGCCGGGTCCGCGGCGAGGTCGATGACGTCATCGGCGAGCTGGAACGCGACGCCCACGCGCTCCCCGAATCGCCGGAGCGGCGCGATGAGGCCGCGGTCCGCATTCGAGAATCGGATGCCCGCCTCCGCGGCGGTCGCGATGAGCGAGCCCGTCTTGTCGGCGAGCACTTGGAGGTAGTGCTCGATGGGGTCCTCGTCGTCGCGCGGCCCCGCGGTCTCGTTGAGCTGGCCCATGACGAGGCGCTCGAAGGTGGTGCCCTGGAGCTGGAGCGCCTCGACGCCGAGGTCGGCGATGATGAGGCTCGCGCGGGCGAAGAGCAGGTCGCCGGTGAGGATCGCGGTCGAGTTGTCCCACACGGTGTGCGCGCTCGGCACCCCGCGGCGCAGCGCCGCGTCGTCCATGACGTCGTCGTGGTACAGGGATGCCAGGTGCGTCATCTCGATCGTCGCGGCGATGCGGACGACCTCGCTGGTAGTCCCGTCGCCGAGCTGCGCGGTGAGCAGGGCGAGGACGGGACGAATGCGCTTGCCCCCAGCCTCGAGCAGGTAGCGGCCGGCGACGTCCGCGAGCCGGTTCGAGAACTGCAGCTCGCGGCGCAGCTCCGCCTCGACACGGTCGAGCCCGTCCTCGATCGCCTTCGCGAGGCGCCGGTCGTGGAGAGTCGCGTCGAACCGCCTCGGATCGAGGCCGAGCGACGCCGCGAGACTCGTGCGTGCCGAGGTCACGTCGCCGCCTTGCGCGTCCGCTTCGCCTTGATCGCGAGAACCTTCTCGTCGGTGGGCTTGAGCCCGCGGTGCATCGCGACGATCCCCGCGGTGAGGTTGCGGTAGGCGACCCTGGTGAAGCCGGCGCCGCGCAGCCACGCGGCGAGCTCCGACTGGTCGGGCCAGTCCTCGATCGATTCGCCGAGGTAGCGGTACGCGGCCGGGTTCGAGCTCGCGAGGTCGGCGAGCCGCGGCAGGACGTGTCGGAGGTAGCCGCCGTACGCGGCGCGGACGACACCGACCGGCGGCGTCGAGAACTCGGTGACGACGAGCCGGCCGCCCGGTCGCAGCACGCGGTACATCTCGGCGAGCGCGAGGCGCGGCTCGTGCACATTGCGCAGCCCGAAGCTGATCGTGACGGCGTCGAACTCGCCGTCGGCGAACGGCAGCGCGGTGGCGTCGCCCTCGACGAACTCGATGCCCGGATTCCGGCGCTTCGCCTCGCGGATCATGCCAGGCGAGAAATCGACGCCGACGGCGGTCGCGCCCTTCGCCTGGATGGCGACCGTCGAGGTGCCGGTGCCGCACGCGACGTCGAGGATCCGCTCGCCCGGAAGCGGCGCGATCGCCTTGACGGTCGCGATCCGCCAGAGGGCGGCGTTGCCCGCGGAGAGCACCTGATTCGTGAGGTCGTACCGGGGTGCGACCTCGTCGAACATCCCGGCGACCTCATCGGGTTCCTTCTCGAGGTCGGCGCGTGACACGGTGCGAGTCTAGCCGGGGAGTCCTTGTCGATCAGCGGAGTAGCGTTGATGCGTGCCCCTCCCGCTCGTCTTCGTCCGCGAGGGGCGCGGCTGGCTCGGCGAGGGGCCGGTGCGCCGGATCGACGTCGCCGGACCGGGTCATTACGCGGCGGCTCGCGAGCGCTGGGCGCGGCTCGTGGCGCACGCGCCGGATGGGGAGCTCGTCGCGTTCGGCGCCTTCCCGTTCGACCCCCGCTCGTCTGCGGGCGGCAGCCTGCTCGTGCCCGCACGCGCCGTCCCGGTCGCCGGCGGGCTGCCCAGGCTCGGCGACGCGATGCTGCCGAAGGCGCGGGTGCGCCCAGGGGACATGTCGGCGGCGGCGTATCGCGCGGCCGTCGCCGTCGCGACCGCGGAGATCTCGGCCGGGGGGCTGCGCAAGGTGGTGCTCGCGAGGGACGTCGTCATCGAGCCGGAGGAGCCGGTCGACGCCGGCTCGCTCCTCGACGCGCTCTACGCCGCCCACCCCGGCGCGAGCGTCTTCGGCGTCGACGGGCTCTTCGGCGCCTCCCCCGAGACGCTCATCACGGTGCACGGCGGTCTCGTCACCGCGCGGGTGCTCGCGGGGACGGCCGCGCCGGGCGCGGGCCACTCGCTGCTCGACTCCGCGAAGGATGTTGCGGAGCACGCATTCGCCGTCGACTCCGTCCTCGACGCGCTCCGCCCGCATCTCGGCGAGCTCGAGTCGGACCCGCGGCCCTACGTGCTCGAGCTCCCCCACCTGAGCCACCTCGCGACCGATGTCGCGGGTCGCATCGCCGATGGCTCCGACGTGCTCGCGCTCGTCGAGGCCCTGCACCCGACGGCGGCCGTGGCGGGCACCCCGACCGCCGCGGCGATGACCCGGATCCGCGAGCTCGAGCGCGTCGATCGCGGCCGCTACGCGGGCCCGGTCGGGTGGATGAATGCGCACGGCGACGGCGAGTGGGCGATCGCGCTGCGCAGCGCGCAGCTCGGGGCGGATGGCCGCTTCCGGGCGTTCGCGGGCGCCGGCATCATGGCCGAGTCGGACCCCGACGCCGAGCTCGCCGAGACCGAGCTCAAGCTCCGCCCCATCCTCGACGCCCTCCGCGCCCCCTGACCCGACAACGGGGCGCCCCCCGCACGCTTTCGATCCCTAGGTTTGCGCTCCCTGCATACGGATATTCATAGGGACCGGGCGCAAACGTTGGGATTGAGCGCGGGAATGTGGGTAGGAATGCGCGCAGAGATGCGCGTAGGAATGCGCGCGGCGATCAGGAGGCGGCTAGGCGGGCGCGCTCGTGGTCGACGTCGAAGTCGGGGGCGGGCCATTGCGGGTCGAGCTCGCGGAGCGTCTCCAGGAGGAGCGCGTACACCGCCCAGCGCGCGTACCACTTGCGGTTCGCCGGGACGACCCACCACGGCGCCTCGGGGGTCGCGGTGCGCTCGATCGCGAGCTGGTACGCCGCCTGGTAGTCGTCCCACAGCTCGCGCTCGTCGATGTCGCCGGGGTTGAACTTCCAGTGCTTATCGGGCCGGTCGAGGCGCTCGGCGAGGCGCTCGCGCTGCTCGTCCTTCGAGATCTGGAGCATGACCTTGCGGATCGTCGTGCCGCCCGCCACGAGCTCGGCCTCGAAGTCGCGGATGATCCCGTAGCGGGCCTCGACGACGTCGAGCGGCGACAGCCCCCGCACCCGATGGATGAGGACGTCCTCATAGTGCGAGCGGTCGAAGACGCCGATGAGGCCGGGCGCGGGCAGCGCCTTCCGGATGCGCCACAGGAAGTCGTGCTCGCGCTCCTCGGCGGTCGGCGCCTTGAACCCGGTGATCCGCACGCCCTGCGGATCGACCAGGCCGACGACGTGCCGGACGATCCCGCCCTTGCCGGCGGTGTCCATGGCCTGCAGCACGAGCAGCAGGCTCCGGGTCCCGCCGCCGCGCGCCTCGGCGAAGAACCGCTCCTGCAGGTCGGCGAACTCCTCCGCAGTCGCCGCGACATACGCCTCAGCGGCATCCTTGTCCTCGATGCCCGGCTGCGCGTCCGGGTCGACGTCGGCGAGACGGAATCCGGGACCGACGGGTGGGGGCGCGCTGGGCTGCATGCCGCCACGCTAGCGAGCCAGCGGCACCTCGACAATCGTCGGCCCGGTGCAGCTCGACAGCGCGGGGTCGAGGTCGCCGCGGGTCTCGACCCGGCGGTGCTCCCAGCCGTACGCGCGCGCAAGCAGCTCGATCGAGGCCGACTGCGTCGTGCGCATGACCCGCGCGAATGCCGACGCCGCCTCGCCGCCGCGCTCGCGCGCCGCCTGCCCCGCCTCGAGCAGGTCGAAGATCGTGCCGCCGCCGTCGTCGCCGACGATGACGAGGACCCGGGGCGCGTCCTCGGCGTCGGGCAGCGCGAGACCGCCGACGTCGTGGAGGAATGCGAGGTCGCCGAGCAGGACGCGGGTCACCCCGGGGCTCCCGCCGTCCGCGGCGTCGGCGGACTGCTGCTGCGCGAGCGCGACGCCGATGCCCGTGGAGACCGTGCCGTCGATGCCCGCGAGCCCGCGATTGGCGCGCACCCGGATCGCCTTGCCGGGTGCGACGCGGTCGAGCTCCCGGACGAGTCGCGAGGCGCCGAGCACGAGTCGGTCGTGCGGCCACGTCGCCCGCCAGACCGCTTCCGCGAGCGCCCGCCGCGTCACCGGCCGGCGCACCGCCTCGAGCTCGTGCCGCGCCTTCGGGCCGGCCGGCAGGCCCACCTCGGGCGGGAGGTCCTCGCCGCGTTCGAGGAATGCGCGGGACGCCGCGACCCACGGCCGCACCCAGGTGCGGGTCAACTCCGCCGCGGCCGTCGGATCCTCGACCTCGATCGCGTCGACGATGCGGTCGAGCGCGCGGCCCGGGTTGTAGGTCTCGGCGCCGGGGCCGCGGACGCCGATGCGCTCGAGCCCGCCGCGCTCGATGAGCCACGGGACTTCGCGGGACAGCGTCGGACGGCCGTAGACGATGACGCGCTCGAGGCGGTCGAGGAGGTCCTCGTCGCGAAGCGCCTCCCGGTAGGGCACGACGAGGTTCGGTCCGAAGTGCGCGCCGCTCACGACCTCGGCGAGGAGCACGGCGCTGAGGTCGCGCGCCGCCTGCTCGGCCGCGGGCCCCGCCCCGCTGCCGGCGATGACGGCCGTCGGACGGTCCGCGGCGAGGCGGAGGACCTCGCGCGGGGCGTCGGGTGCGGCGAGGGTCTCGGGCGAGGCCCCCAGGTCGGCCGGCGCCGACCACGGCGAGCTGAGCGGGTCGGCGAGCGCGAGGTTGAGCTGGACGGGACCGGCCGCGCGCGGATCGCCGTCGCCGAGTGCCGCCCGCCATGCGGCGAGCGCGGTCGCCGCCGCGTGGGCCGTCTCCCCAGCCTCCCCGCGCGGGGCGGGCACGTCCCACTCGCCGCGCAGCGCTCCGGCGAAGATCCCGGTCTGCGTCGTCGTCTGGTTCGCGCCGATGCCGTGCAGCTCGGCGGGCCGGTCGGCACTGATCACGAGGAGCGGGACGCCCGCGTGGTGGGCTTCGAGCACGGCGGGGTGGAGGTTCGCGACTGCGGAGCCCGAGGTCGTGATGATCGCGGCGGGTACCCCGGACTCCAGCCCGATGCCGAGGGCGAGGAAGCCGGCGGCCCGCTCATCGATCCGCACATGGAGCCGGGCGTGCCCCGCGCGCTCGAGCTCGGCCGCGACGAGGGCGAGCGCCTGCGAGCGCGAGCCCGGCGCCACGACGAGGTGCCGAACGCCGAGGCGCAGGAACTGCACGAGCAGCTCGGCGGCGTACGCGGTCGCAGGCGCGGCCGGACCGGTCACGGGATCAGCGCCCCGTCGGGTCGGCGCCGGCCGGGGGCTCCCCCTGACCGTTCGTGCCCTCCTCGTCGAGCTCGGCGAGCTCCTGCTCGAGCCGTCGGATGCGCTCCTCGGACTCCTGCTCGATGCGGATCCGGCGGAGGAACTCGGGGTCGTCGTCTGGGGCCTTCGGGCCGCGCGCGGGACGGCGCTTCATCCCGCCGCGGCCCACGAGGAACCACAGCAGCGCGCCGACGATCGGCACGAGGATGATGATGAGCGCCCAGGCGAGCTTGTTCATGGTGCGGATGCGCGCACCGTCGATGAACCGCAGATCGATGAGCGCGAAGACGTCGAGGATGACGGCGACGACGGCGACGACGATGAGCCGGGACATGCCCCGAGTCTAGGCGGCGGGGCCGACCTCCAGCCGTGGTCGCTACGCTGGCGGCATGAAGCCCTGGCTCCTCTACGCGATCGTCAGGGTCGGCCTGCTCCTCGTCGCCGTGCTCCTCATGTGGCTGATCCTCGGCTCAGATTGGGCGAGCCTGTGGTGGCTCGGCATCATCGTCGCGGCCGTCCTCGCGTGGACCGTGTCGTACCTCGCATTCGGCAGGCTCCGCGACCGGGTCGCCGCCGACCTCGCCGCCAGGACGCGTCGCTTCGGCGAGCACGACGCCGAGATCGAGGACGCCGAGATCGAGGGCTCGGCCGGCACGGCACCCGAGACGGGGCCGCGGGACGCGGGAGGCGACGACCGCGCGTGAGGCGCGGTCGCGCATTCACCAGACAGCGATCGCGAGCGCGAGCAGCACGGCGTAGGCGAGCGAGCAGAGCGTCGTGAGCCGCATCGCGGTGACGAGCTCGCGGGGCGTGCGCGCGGTGAGCGCGATGAGCGCCGCGGGGATCGCGATGAGGAGCGTGAGCATCGCGTACAGCGCGCGGGGGTAGAACATCCACATGAGGACGCCCGCCGCGACGTACGGGATCGCGAGCAGCACGACGTAGAGGATCCGCGACGAGCGGTCGCCGATCCGGACGCTCAGCGTGCGCTTGCCGGCGGCGAGGTCCGTCGGGAGGTCCCGCGTGTTCGCGATGAGGATCGTCGCGGTCGCGAATGCGCCGGCCGCGACCGCGCACACGATCGCCTCGAACGGGACGAAGCCGCCGATCGCGTACGCCGAGCCCATGACCGCGACGCCGCCGAAGAACACGAAGACCGCGAGCTCACCGAGGGCGAGGTAGCCGTACGGGCGCTTGCCGCCCGTGTAGAACCAGGCGGCGAGCAGCGCCGCCGCGCCGACCGCGAGGAACCACCAGTGGCCCGTGCGCACCGTGAGGATGAGCCCCGCGACGGCCGCGAGCGCGAACCACACGATCGCGACGGTGAGCACCGCGCGCGGGCTCGCCTTGCCGGAGGCGACGAGGCGGCCGGGCGCGCTCGCGTGGCGCTTCGCGTCCGTGCCCCGGATGCCGTCCGAGTAGTCGTTCGCGAAGTTGACGCCGATCTGGAGGCAGATCGCGATCGCGAGGAGGTTCGCGAAGCGCAGCCAGTGCGGCCACGTCCCGTCGAGGCCGAGCGTCGCGAGGTAGACGGTCGCGGCGCCGAGGATGACCGGCGCGATGCTGAGCGGCAGCGTCGGGATGCGGGCGGCGCCGATCCAGTCGCCGAGGCTCGCGCGGCGGCGGGCGGCGGCGCGCTTCGCGGCCTGCGCCTGCTTCGCCTGCCGGGCCTTCGCGGCCTCGGCGGCGCGCGCCTCGCGCTCCTGCTTCGCGGCGGCGGCCTGGGC
>CAKUJB010000037.1 GCA_934661165.1 uncultured Microbacteriaceae bacterium
CACGTCGATGCGCCGGGTCACGCCGACTACGTCAAGAACATGATCACCGGTGCGGCCCAGATGGACGGCGCGATCCTCGTGGTCGCGGCGACCGACGGCCCGATGGCGCAGACCCGCGAGCACGTGCTGCTCGCCAAGCAGGTCGGCGTGCCGTACCTGCTCGCGGCGCTCAACAAGTCGGACATGGTCGAGGACGAGGAGATCCTCGAGCTCGTCGAGCTCGAGGTCCGCGAGCTGCTCGCGAGCCAGGGCTTCGACGAGAACGCGCCGGTCGTGCGCGTCTCGGCGCTCAAGGCGCTCGAGGGCGACGAGAAGTGGGTCCAGTCGATCGTCGACCTCATGCAGGCCGTCGACGACAACGTCCCGGACCCGGAGCGCGACCGTGACAAGCCGTTCCTCATGCCGATCGAGGACGTCTTCACCATCACGGGCCGCGGCACCGTCGTGACGGGTCGCGCCGAGCGCGGCACCCTCGCGATCAACTCCGAGGTCGAGATCGTCGGCATCCGCCCGACGCAGAAGACCACGGTCACCGGCATCGAGATGTTCCACAAGCAGCTCGACGAGGCCTGGGCCGGCGAGAACTGCGGTCTGCTCCTGCGCGGCACCAAGCGCGAGGACGTCGAGCGCGGCCAGGTCGTCGTGAAGCCGGGCTCGGTCACGCCGCACACCGTGTTCGAGGGCACCGCCTACATCCTCTCGAAGGACGAGGGCGGCCGTCACAACCCCTTCTACACGAACTACCGTCCGCAGTTCTACTTCCGGACCACCGACGTCACCGGCGTCATCTCGCTGCCCGAGGGCAAGGAGATGGTCATGCCCGGCGACACCACCGACATGTCGGTCGAGCTCATCCAGCCGATCGCGATGGAGGAGGGCCTCGGCTTCGCGATTCGCGAGGGCGGGCGCACCGTCGGCGCCGGCAAGGTGACGAAGATCACCAAGTGAGCTGAGGCACACGCCACGAGAGGGGTCGGACCGCGAGGTCCGGCCCCTCTTCGCATCCCCGCATAGGATCGTGGGGTGGATGTGCCTGCGGTCGCGACGGCCCCGATCCCGCCGTCGATCCGGCCCGAGCGGGTGCAGCCCGTCACCCTCGGCGAGCTCGCCGAGGCGGTCGGTGCGCAGCTCGCGGGGTCGCCCGCGACGCCCGTCACCGGCGTGACCGTGAGCTCGACGACGACCCGCCCGGGCGACCTCTTCGTCGGCATCCCCGGGCTCCACCAGCACGGCGCGCGCTTCGCCGCCGACGCGGTAGCCGCGGGCGCGGTCGCGATCCTCACCGATGCCGAGGGCGCGCGGATCGCGGCCGAGTCGCTCGCCGCGGCCTCCCGTGCGGCACTGCCCGAGCTCGTCGTCGCGTCGCCCCGCCTCGCGCTCGGCGCCGTCGCGGCCCGTGTCTACGACTTCACCGCCGACCGCCCGCAGCTCTTCGGCGTGACTGGGACCAACGGCAAGACGAGCACCGTGCACCTCCTCGAGGGGATCGCCGGCGCCCTCGGCGAGGTCACGGGCCTCAGCTCGACCGCCGAGCGCCACATCGCCGGCCGCGTCGTCGTCTCGGGGCTCACGACCCCGGAGGCGAGCGACGTCCACGCGCTCATCGCGACGATGCGCGAGGCGGAGGTCACGGCGGCCGCGATCGAGGTGAGCGCGCAGGCGCTCGAGCGCCACCGCGTCGACGGCGTGTGGTTCGGCACGGTCGGCTTCACGAACCTCTCGCACGACCATCTCGACGACTACGGGGACCTCGAGCGCTACTTCGCCGAGAAGCTCAAGCTCTTCACCCCCGAGTTCGCCGGCCGCGCCATCGTCTCGCTCGACACCGACTACGGCGCGCGCGTCGCCGCGGCCAGTGGCGTGCCGGTCGAGACGATCACGAGCGACCCGGCCCGCGACGCCGACTGGCGGGTGCGCACCCTCGAGGTGACGCGCGCCGGCACGCGGTGCGAGGTGACCGAGCCGGGGGGGCGCTCGCTGCGCGCATTCCTCCCCGTCATCGGCGAGCATCATGCCGCGAATGCGGGCCTCGCCATCGCGATGCTCGTCGCCGCGGGCCGCGACTTCGACGCGATCGCCGCCGCGCTCGCCGACGATCGGGCGATCCCGCCCATGCCCGGGCGCACCGAGAACGTCGCGGGGCCCGGCGGTCCGGCGGTCTACGTCGACTTCGGGCACTCGCCCGACGCCTTCGCGAAGACGCTCGAGGCGGTCCGCGCGGTCACCACGGGCCGGGTCATCATGGTCTTCGGCGCCGACGGCGACCGGGACGCGCTCAAGCGCCCGGACATGGCCCGGGAGGCCGTGACACGCGCCGACGTCCTCATCGTGACCGACCACCACCCGCGATTCGAGGACGCGGCATCGATCCGTCGGACGCTTGTCGCCGCCGCGCGCGCCGCGCGACCCGACGGCGAGATCCACGAGGTGTCCCCTCCGCCCGCGGCGATCCGTGTCGCGGTCGGGCTCGCGGGTCCTGAGGACTCGATCCTCTGGGCGGGTCCGGGGCACCAGGACTACCGGGAGATCCGGGGCGTCAAGACGGCGTACTCGGCCCGCGAGGAGGCCAGGCAGGCGCTCGAGGAGCACGGATGGTCGGCGCGACGCTGAGGACGCGGTGGTGGCGCCGCTGAGCGCCGGACTCCTCGCCGCGGCCGCCGAGGTCGCGGCAGTCGGCGCGGCGGCCGAACCGGGCGCGAGCCCGCTCATCCCGCTGTGGGCGGACCTCGCGGCCGTCGCCGTCAGCGCGCTCGCCGGCGGGCTCGTCGCCGCGCGGGAGCGGTACGACCTCAACGGCGTGCTCTTCGTCGCGATCGCGACGGGGCTCGGCGGCGGCATCATCCGTGACCTGCTCATCGCGCAGGGCCCGCCGCTCGCGATGGTCTCGCTGTGGTACCTGCCCACCGCGGGCGCCGCGGGACTCCTCGTCTTCTTCCTCAGCACGCCGATCCACTCGCTCACGACCCGGGCGCGGCCCGTCGTCTTCACCCTCGAGACCGTCGCGCTGGCGCTGTACACGGTGCTCGGCGCGGGGAAGGGGCTCGAGGCCGGGCTGCCGCTCGTGTCCTGCGTGCTGCTCGGCGTCATCACGGGGGTCGGCGGCGGCATCCTCCGCGACCTGCTGCTCAATCGCCGCCCGACCGTCCTGCAACCCGGCACGCTCGAGGCGGGTGCCGCGCTGATCGCCGCCATCGCCCAGGTCGTCGCGGACATCTGGCTGCCCGCATTCATCGCCGCGATCATCGGCCTCGCGGTCGCCGTGCTCGCGCGCGCGATGTCCGTCCTGCTGCGCTGGCAGACCCCACCGGCGGCCGTCGCGAGGCGCCCAGAATGAGCTGCGAATGGCGTGCGATCATGGTCGGGAGGCACCTGGTCAGGCGCGACACGCCCGAGTTGCATGAAATGCCTGGGCCTGGCAGAATCTTCTAGTTCAATACTCCGCTCGGCCCGGCCGGGCGGATCACTCTCAGGCAGTGCATAACTCGTGAGTGGGGCGCCGATTCCGGCACAGTCCCAGACCGCAGCTAGGCCGCAGAGAGACAGAACAGGTGCCTGTGCCCACGGATCCATCCGTGCCGGCGCGACATCAGCACCTTGACATCAGCACAGTGCGCAGTTCGAAGTGCGCCGGAGCGCGGTCACCACCGCGGCCCGGCTGCTGCACCGAGTACCCAAGAGAAGGAAGGCGAGAGCCATGGCGGGACAGAAGATCCGCATCCGGCTGAAGTCGTACGACCACGAGGTCATCGACTCGTCCGCTCGCAAGATCGTCGACACGGTCACCCGTGCCGGCGCCAGCGTCGTCGGCCCCGTGCCGCTCCCGACCGAGAAGAACGTGGTCGCCGTGATCCGTTCGCCCCACAAGTACAAGGACAGCCGCGAGCACTTCGAGAAGCGCACGCACAAGCGGCTGATCGACATCATCGACCCGACGCCGAAGGCGGTCGACTCGCTCATGCGCCTCGACCTGCCCGCCGACGTCAACATCGAGATCAAGCTCTGAACCGCTGCCTCTTTAAGGGACTGAAACCATGACTGCCACCAAGACTTCGAAGGGCCTGCTGGGCATCAAGCTCGGCATGACCCAGGTCTGGGACGCGAACGGCAAGCTCGTGCCGGTGACCGCCATCAAGGTCGACCCGAACGTCGTCACCCAGATCCGCACGACGGAGGTCGACGGCTACGAGGCCGTGCAGATCGCCGCCGGCGCCATCGACCCGCGCAAGGTCACGAAGCCCCTCGCCGGGCACTTCGAGAAGGCCGGCGTGACCCCGCGTCGCCACGTCGTCGAGGTCCGCACCGCGGACGCCGGCGCGTACACCCTCGGCCAGGAGCTCGACGTCACCGCGTTCGAGGCCGGCCAGCTCGTCGACGTCGTCGGCACGAGCAAGGGCAAGGGCTTCGCGGGCGTCATGAAGCGCCACAACTTCCAGGGCGTCTCCTCGAGCCACGGTGCGCACCGCAACCACCGCAAGCCGGGCTCGATCGGCGCCTCGGCGACGCCGGGCCGCGTCTTCAAGGGACAGCGGATGGCCGGCCGGATGGGCGGCGACCGCGTCTCCGTCATCGGCCTCAAGATCCAGTCCGTGGACGCCGAGCGCGGCATCCTCCTCGTCAAGGGCGCGATCCCTGGCGCGAAGGGCCGTCTCGTCTACGTCCGCACCACCGTGAAGGGCGCCTGACGATGACCGCTATCGACGTCTTCGACATCAAGGGCAAGAAGTCCGGCTCGATCGATCTCCCCGCTGAGGTCTTCGACGTCGAGACGAACATCCCGCTCATCCACCAGGTCGTCACCGCGCAGCTCGCGGCGGCCCGCCAGGGCACGCACAAGACGAAGACCCGCGGCGAGGTCTCCGGCTCGGGCGCAAAGCCGTTCAAGCAGAAGGGCACCGGCCGCGCGCGCCAGGGCTCGATCCGCATGCCGCAGCACCGCGGCGGCGGCACGATCCACGGCCCGCAGCCGCGCGACTACTCGCAGCGCACCCCCAAGAAGATGATCGCCGCGGCGCTCAAGGGCACGCTGTCCGACCGCGCCCGCGCGGGCCGGATCCACGCATTCGACGCGCTGAGCGTCGACGGCGTGCCGTCGACCGGCCTCGCCGCCCAGGCGCTCGCCGGCCGCACCGCCGGTCGCAACGTGCTCGTCGTCGTCGTGCACCCCCAGGGGCCGTGCGCGAAGTCGGTGCGCAACCTCCCCGGCGCGAACGCCATCGCCTGGGGCCAGCTCAACGCCTATGACGTGCTCGTCTCCGACGACATCGTCTTCACCAAGGCCGCGCTCGAGGCGTTCATCGCCGCGCAGGCCGCGAAGCACGAGGAGGTGACCGCGTGACCCTCACGTACAAGGACCCGCGCGACATCATCATCGCCCCGGTCGTCTCCGAGAAGAGCTACGCGCTCATCGATGAGGGCAAGTACACCTTCGTCGTGGCGCCCGACGCGAACAAGACGGAGATCAAGCTCGCGATCGAGAAGATCTTCGACGTGAAGGTCGCTTCGGTCAACACGCTCAACCGCGTCGGCAAGACCCGCCGGACCCGGTTCGGCCTCGGCAAGCGCAAGGACACCAAGCGCGCCGTGGTCACCCTCAAGTCCGGTTCGATCGACATCTTCACGGCTGTCGGCTGAGGACGGGAAGAAGGAACATGTCCATCCGCAAGTACAAGCCGACCACTCCGGGTCGTCGCGGCTCGTCGGTCGCCGACTTCGCCGAGATCACCCGGTCGACGCCCGAGAAGTCGCTGCTCAAGCCGCTGCCGAAGACCGGCGGTCGCAACAGCTCCGGCCGGATCACCTCCCGCCACATCGGCGGCGGCCACAAGCGCCAGTATCGCGTCATCGACTTCCGTCGCCACGACAAGGACGGCGTCAACGCGAAGGTCGCGCACATCGAGTACGACCCGAACCGCACGGCCCGAATCGCGCTGCTCCACTACGTGGACGGCACGAAGCGCTACATCATCGCGCCGAACAAGCTGTCGCAGGGTGACATCGTCGAGTCGGGTCCCTCGGCCGACATCAAGCCCGGCAACAACCTGCCGCTCAAGAACATCCCGGTCGGCACGGTCATCCACGCGATCGAGCTCAAGCCGGGCGGCGGCGCGAAGCTCGCCCGTTCGGCGGGCGCGAGCGTGCGCCTCGTCGCGAAGGACGGCCCGTACGCGCAGCTGCGTCTGCCCTCGGGCGAGATCCGCAATGTCGACCTGCGCTGCCGCGCGACGATCGGCGAGGTCGGCAACGCCGAGCAGTCGAACATCAACTGGGGCAAGGCCGGCCGCATGCGCTGGAAGGGCGTCCGCCCGACCGTCCGCGGTGTCGCCATGAACCCCGTCGACCACCCGCACGGTGGTGGTGAGGGCAAGACCTCCGGCGGTCGCCACCCCGTCACCCCGTGGGGCAAGCAGGAGGGCCGCACCCGCAAGCGCGGGCTCGAGTCCGACAAGCTCATCGTCCGTCGACGCAACGTCGGCAAGAAGCGCAAGTAGGAGTAGCCCAGAATGCCTCGCAGCCTCAAGAAGGGACCCTTCGTCGACGAGCACCTCCTGCAGAAGGTGGTCAAGGCGAACGAGTCCGGCTCGAAGAACGTCATCAAGACCTGGTCGCGCCGCTCCATGATCATCCCGGCCATGCTCGGCCACACGATCGCGGTGCACGACGGTCGCAAGCACATCCCGGTCTTCGTCACCGAGACGATGGTCGGCCACAAGCTCGGCGAGTTCTCGCCGACCCGCACCTTCCGCGGTCACGAGAAGGACGACAGGAAGGGACGGCGCCGCTGATGGTCGAGTCGATTGCCAAGCTCCGCCACATCCGGATCACGCCGATGAAGGCACGTCGCGTCGTCGACCTCATCCGCGGCCGCCAGGCCGTCGAGGCGCTCGCGATCCTCAAGTTCTCGCCGCAGGCCGCGAGCGAGCCGATCTACAAGCTCGTCGAGTCGGCGATCGCGAATGCCCGGGTCAAGGCGGACAACGCGAACGAGTACCTCGATGAGCAGGACCTCGTGATCGCGCGCGCCTATGTCGACGAGGGCACCACCCTCAAGCGGTTCCAGCCGCGCGCGCAGGGTCGCGCCTTCCGGATCCGGAAGCGCACCAGCCACATCACCGTCGAGCTCGCGACCCCCGAGCGCGTCGAGACCAAGAAGGCAGGCAAGTAATGGGACAGAAGGTCTCCCCGTACGGGTTCCGCCTCGGCACGACGACGGACCACATCTCGCGGTGGTTCTCCGACTCGACGAAGCCGGGCCAGCGTTACAAGGACTACGTCGCCGAGGACATCAAGATCCGCAAGATGCTGCAGTCGAAGCTCGACCGCGCCGGCATCGCGCGCATCGAGATCGAGCGCACGAAGGACCGCGTCCGCGTCGACATCCACACCGCCCGCCCGGGCATCGTGATCGGTCGCCGCGGCGCGGAGGCGGAGAGCATCCGCGCCTCGCTCGAGTCGCTCACCGGCAAGCAGATCCAGCTCAACATCCTCGAGGTGAAGAACCCCGAGGCTGAGGCGCAGCTCGTCGCCCAGGGCGTCGCGGAGCAGCTCTCGGCGCGTGTGGCGTTCCGCCGCGCGATGCGCAAGGGCCTGCAGGGCGCGCAGCGCGCCGGCGCGAAGGGCGTGCGCATCCAGGTCTCCGGCCGTCTCGGCGGCGCGGAGATGTCCCGCTCCGAGTTCTACCGCGAGGGTCGCGTCCCGCTGCACACGCTGCGCGCGAACATCGACTACGGCTTCTACGAGGCGAAGACGACGTTCGGCCGCATCGGCGTCAAGGTGTGGATCTACAACGGCGACATCACGAACAAGGAGCTCGCCCGCGAACAGGCCGCTCAGAAGTCCTCGCGCCCCGAGCGGGGTGACCGCGGCCCGCGCCGCGGCCCGCGTTCCGAGGCGCCCGTCGCCGCAGGAGTTGAGGCGTAACCATGCTCATCCCACGCAAGGTCAAGTACCGCAAGCAGCACCACCCGGGCCGTGACGGCCAGGCCACCGGCGGCACGAAGGTCAGCTTCGGCGAGTTCGGCATCCAGGCCCTCACCCCGGCGTACGTCACCAACCGGCAGATCGAGTCCGCGCGTATCGCGATGACCCGGCACATCAAGCGCGGCGGCAAGGTCTGGATCAACGTCTACCCGGACCGCCCGCTCACGAAGAAGCCCGCCGAGACCCGCATGGGCTCCGGCAAGGGCTCGCCCGAGTGGTGGATCGCGAACGTCAAGCCCGGTCGCGTTCTCTTCGAGGTCGCGGGCGTCGACGAGCAGCTCGCTCGCGAGGCCCTCACCCGTGCCATCCACAAGCTGCCGCTCAAGGCCCGCATCATTAAGCGTGAGGAGGCTGACGCATAATGGCCGTCGGTTCCAAGCAGCTCCGCCCGACGGAGCTCGACACCTTCGAGGACGCTCGTCTCGTCGACGAGCTCAAGAAGGCCAAGGAGGAGCTCTTCAACCTCCGCTTCCAGTCGGCGACTGGTCAGCTCGACGCGCACGGTCGCATCCGTGCCGTGAAGCGCGACATCGCCCGCATCTACACCGTGATCCGTGAGCGCGAGCTCGGGATCCGCGCCACCCCCGCCCCGCTCGAGGCCCAGGCCAAGACCGCGAAGGCGAAGAAGTCCGCCAAGACCGAGGCCCCCGCCGAGGTCGAGGCCGAGAAGGCTGAGTGATCCGCATGGCTGAGTCGAAGACTGAGACCAAGAAGCCGGCTGCCAAGAAGGCGGCGCCCGCCGCTGGCCACGAGTCCGCCGAGCACGACGTCCGCGATGTGAATGCGCGCGGCTACCGGAAGGCGCGGCGCGGCTACGTCACCTCGGACAAGATGGACAAGACCATCGTCGTCGAGGTCGAGGACCGCGTGAAGCACCCCCTGTACGGCAAGGTGCTCCGCCGCAGCTCGAAGGTCCACGTGCACGACGAGGGCAACACCGCCGGCATCGGCGACCTCGTCCTCATCAACGAGACCCGGCCGATGTCCGCCACCAAGCGGTGGCGCCTCGTCGAGATCCTCGAGAAGGCGAAGTAAGCGATGATCCAGCAGGAATCCCGGCTCAAGGTCGCCGACAACACCGGCGCGAAGGAGCTGCTCACCATCCGCGTGCTCGGCGGCTCGAAGCGCCGGTACGCCGGCCTCGGCGACATCATCGTCGCGACCGTCAAGGACGCCATCCCCGGCGGGAACGTCAAGAAGGGCGACGTCGTCAAGGCGGTCATCGTCCGCACGGCGAAGTCGACGCGGCGTCCCGACGGCTCCTACATCAAGTTCGACGAGAATGCCGCCGTCCTCCTGAAGAACGACGGGGACCCCCGCGGGACCCGTATCTTCGGTCCGGTCGGCCGTGAGCTTCGCGACAAGAAGTTCATGAAGATCATCTCGCTGGCCCCGGAGGTCATCTGACCATGAGCAAGATCAAGACCGGCGACCTCGTGCAGGTCGTCTCCGGCCGCAAGCAGGACCGCGGCGGCGACCGCGGCAAGCAGGGCCGCGTCCTGTCGATCATCGGCGAGCGCGTCGTAGTCGAGGGCGTCAACCTCGCGACGAAGCACGTCAAGGTCGGCCAGACCCAGCGCGGCACGAAGACGGGCGGTATCGAGCACGTCGAGGCCCCCATCCACATCTCGAACGTCGCGCTCGTCGACCCGGACACCAAGGCCCCGGCCCGTGTCGGCTCCGCGATCGTCGACGGCGAGAAGCAGCGTGTCTACAAGAAGTCGCGCTACACCGCGAAGCCGGAGAAGCCGGCCGCGAAGAAGTCGACGGCCAAGAAGTCGGACGCGGCGGCCGAGGCCGCTGACGAGGAGAACTGAGCACCATGAGCACCACGACTGCCGCGCCGGCTGGCCGAATCCAGCCGCGCCTCAAGCAGAAGTACCGTGAGGAGATCATCCCGGCGCTGACCGCGGAGTTCGGCTTCACGAACCCGCACCAGGTCCCGCGCCTCGTGAAGGTCGTCGTGAACACGGGCGTCGGCGAGGCCGCGCGCGACTCGAAGGTGATCGAGGGCGCGATCCGCGATCTCTCGCTCATCACCGGTCAGAAGCCGCAGGTCACCGCCGCGCGCAAGTCGATCGCGCAGTTCAAGCTCCGTGACGGCATGCCGATCGGCGCGCACGTCACCATGCGCGGCGACCGCGCGTGGGAGTTCGTCGACCGCCTCGTGACCCTCGCGCTGCCCCGCATCCGGGACTTCCGCGGCCTCTCGCCGCGCCAGTTCGACGGCCGTGGCAACTACACGTTCGGCGTCACCGAGCAGTCGATCTTCCACGAGATCGACCAGGACAAGATCGACCGCGTCCGCGGCTTCGACATCACCGTCGTCACGACGGCCAAGAACGACGACGAAGGCCGTGCGCTCCTCAAGGCGCTCGGCTTCCCCTTCAAGCCCGCGGACTCGCAGGCCTGAGATCGCACAGGCCGGCCGGGGTGGACCCTTGAGCCGGAACCGACGAGAAAGAAGAACCAACCATGACGATGACTGATCCGGTCGCCGACATGCTGACTCGCCTTCGCAATGCGAACGGGGCGCACCACGACACGGTGTCCCTGCCGGCGAGCAAGCTCAAGGCGCGCATTGCCGAGATCCTCAAGCGGGAGGGCTACATCGCGGACTTCGCGGTCGTGCCCGACCGGGTGGGCGAGACGCTCACCATCACGCTGAAGTACGGCCCGAACCGCGAGCGGTCGATCGCCGGCCTCAAGCGGGTCTCGAAGCCTGGTCTGCGCGTGTACGCGCGGTCCGCGGAGATCCCGAAGGTCCTCGGCGGCCTCGGGGTCGCGATCCTGTCCACGTCTTCCGGTCTCCTCACGGACAAGGAAGCGACGAGCAAGGGCGTGGGCGGGGAAGTCCTCGCCTACGTGTGGTGAGCTGACATGTCTCGTATCGGTCGTCTCCCCATCGACGTCCCCGCCGGGGTCACCATCGACCTCGACGGGCAGCAGATCACCGTCAAGGGCCCGAAGGGCGAGCTCGTGCACCAGGTGCCCGCGCCCATCGAGGTCAAGCTCGAGGACGGGCAGCTCCTCGTCACGCGTCCCGACGACGAGCGCGACTCGCGCTCGCTCCACGGCCTGACCCGGACCCTCATCTCCAACAACATCGTCGGCGTCACCGAGGGCTACACCAAGGGCCTCGAGGTCGTCGGCACCGGTTACCGCGTCGCCGCGAAGGGCGAGTCGATCGAGTTCGCGCTCGGCTTCTCCCACCCGGTCGTGTTCGACCCGCCGGCCGGGATCACCTTCACGGTCGAGGGCAACACGAAGCTCACCGTGAGCGGGATCGACAAGCAGGCCGTCGGCGAGGTCGCCGCCCAGATCCGCAAGCTGCGCAAGCCGGAGCCCTACAAGGGCAAGGGTGTGCGCTATGCGGGCGAGGTCGTGCGTCGCAAGGCCGGCAAGAGCGGGAAGAAGTAAGCCATGGCTGTCAAGACCAAGTCCGAGGCGAAGGCCCGCCGTCATGCGCGCCTCCGCAAGAAGATCGTCGGGAGCGCGGAGCGTCCGCGCCTCGTCGTGACGCGCTCCGCGCGCCACGTCTTCGTCCAGGTCGTCGACGACGCGAAGGGCCACACCCTGGCGTTCGCGTCGACGCTCGAGGAGGACCTCCGGGGCCTCGATGGCGACAAGACCGCGAAGGCGAAGAAGGTCGGCGAGCTGGTCGCCGAGCGTGCAAAGCAGGCCGGCATCGAGTCGGTCGTCTTCGATCGTGGCGGCAACCGCTACGCGGGACGCGTCGCGGCGGTCGCCGACGGCGCCCGAGCGGGGGGACTGAGCCTGTGAGCGAGGAGACTGTGAACGAGAAGGAGCAGGGCGTGACCGCCGAGGCCGTCGAGACCCAGGCCGCCGCTCCGGCGGAGACCGCGAACGAGCCTCGCGAGGCCCGCCGCGGCAGCCGCGAGCGTAGCCCGCGCCAGGAGCGCGGCTCGCGCGCCGGCGCCGACGAGAAGGGGAACCAGTTCCTCGAGCGCGTCGTCACGATCAACCGCGTGTCGAAGGTCGTCAAGGGCGGCCGTCGCTTCAGCTTCACCGCGCTCGTCGTCGTCGGCGACGGCAACGGGCTCGTAGGCGTCGGCTACGGCAAGGCCCGCGAGGTGCCGCTCGCGATCTCGAAGGGCGTCGAGGAGGCGAAGAAGCACTTCTTCCGCGTCCCGCGCGTCGGCGCGACGATCCCGCACCCCGTGCAGGGCGAGGCCGCAGCCGGTGTCGTGCTGCTGCGTCCGGCATCCGCCGGTACCGGCGTCATCGCCGGTGGTCCGGTCCGTGCCGTGCTCGAGTGCGCCGGCATCCACGACGTCCTGAGCAAGTCGCTCGGCTCGTCGAACACCATCAACATCGTCCACGCGACCGTCGCGGCGCTGCAGCAGCTCGAAGAGCCGCGCGCCGTCGCCGCCCGTCGTGGGCTCGACGCCGACCACGTCATCCCCGCCCGCCTGCTCAAGGCCGAGGCGGAGGCTGCCGCGGCGGCCCATGCGAAGGCAGGTGCCTGATGGCTGCACAGCTGAAGGTGACCCAGATCAAGTCCAAGGTGAGCGAGAAGCAGGACCAGCGCGACACGCTGCGCAGCCTGGGCCTCAAGCGGATCGGCCAGTCGGTCGTCCGCGAGGACAACGCCCAGAACCGCGGCTACGTCCGCAAGGTCGCGCACCTCGTCAAGGTTGAGGAGATCGACTGATGGCTGAAGAGGTCGAGAAGAAGGCCGCGGCCCCGAAGAAGGCCGCTGCGCCCAAGAAGGACGCCGCTGCGAAGCCGGCCGCGGAGAAGAAGGCGCCGGCGAAGGCCGCCGCCGAGAAGGCTCCGGCGAAGGCGGCTGCCGCGAAGGCGCCCGCCAAGGCCGCCGCGACCAAGGCTGCGCCGGCGAAGGCCGCCGCGACCAAGGCGCCGGCCGCAGCTGCGAAGCCGGCTGCCAAGGCACCGGCCGCGAAGGCGGAGCAGACCGCCGCTGCGGAGAAGCCGGCCGCCAAGGCCGCGCCGAAGAAGGCCGCCGCGAAGCAGGAGGAGACCGCTGAGCGCGTCCACCTCCTCAAGGTGCACCACCTCCGCCCGGCCCCGGGCGCAAAGAAGGACCGCACCCGCGTCGGCCGCGGTGAGGGCTCGAAGGGCAAGACCGCGGGCCGCGGCACCAAGGGCACGAAGGCCCGGAACACGGTCCGCGTCGGGCTCGAGGGCGGCAACCTCAACTCGATCATGCGGGCGCCGAAGCTGCGCGGGTTCAAGAACCCGTTCCGCACCGAGTACCAGGTCGTCAACGTCGCGAAGCTCGCGGAGCTCTACCCGAAGGGCGGCACCGTCACGGTCGCGGACCTCGTCGCGAAGGGCGCCGTCCGCAAGGGCGAGCTCGTCAAGGTGCTCGGCGGCGGCGACCTCGCGGTGAAGCTCGAGGTGTCGGTCGACAAGGTCACCGGCGCCGCCCAGCAGAAGATCGTCGCGGCCGGCGGCAGCGTCGCCGACGTGCAGGACTGACGTCCGAACCATCCTGAACACAGTCGCCCGCGGACGGGCCCTTAGAATGAAGGGCCCGTTCGCGGCGCAGGAACGATACTGGAGAATTCGGTGGCAGTCGGCAAAAGCGGCAATGTGATCAAGCGGATCCTCACGACTCCGGACCTGCGGCGCAAGATCGGCTTCACGCTGCTCATCGTCGCGCTGTTCCGCCTCGGCTCGCAGATCCCCGCGCCGTTCGTCGACTTCCGCAACGTCCAGATCTGCCTCGGCTCGCAGTCCTCGACGGGCGGGCTCTACGACCTCATCAACCTGTTCTCCGGCGGCGCGCTCCTCAGCCTGTCGATCTTCGCGCTTGGCATCATGCCGTACATCACCGCGTCGATCATCGTCCAGCTCCTGCGCGTCGTCATCCCGCACTTCGAGGCCCTGCACAAGGAGGGTCAGGCCGGCCAGTCGAAGCTGACGCAGTACACCCGCTACATCACGATCGGCCTCGGCCTCATCCAGTCGACGACCCTCATCACTGTCGCGAGGAGCGGACAGCTCTTCCCGACCGCCGGCGTGCCCGAATGCGCACAGCTCGTCACCGACGACAGCTGGATGGCGATGCTGCTCATGGTCATCACGATGACCGCCGGCACCGGCCTCATCATGTGGCTCGGCGAGCTCGTCACCGAGCGCGGCGTCGGCAACGGCATGTCGCTGCTCATCTTCGCCTCGATCTGCGCGACCTTCCCGAGCGCGCTCTGGGCGATCGCGGTCAACGACGCGCACGCCGACGGCTCGCCGAACATCGAGCTCCTCGCCCTCGTCATCGCCGTCGGCATTGTCATCATGGCGGGCGTCGTCTTCGTCGAGCAGTCGCAGCGGCGCATTCCTGTCCATTACGCGAAGCGCATGGTCGGTCGTCGCACGTACGGCGGCAACAACACGTACATCCCCATCAAGGTGAACATGGCGGGTGTCATCCCGGTCATCTTCGCCTCCTCGCTGCTGTACCTGCCGATGCTCATCGCGCAGTTCAACCAGCCGGCGGTCGGTCAGGAACCCGCCGAATGGGTGGTCTGGATCCAGAACAACCTCGCCTCGGGCGACAGCTGGGTCTACATGGTCGTGTTCTTCGCGCTCAACGTCGGCTTCACGTACTTCTATGTCGCGATCACCTTCAACCCGGAGGAGGTCGCCGACAACATGAAGAAGTACGGCGGCTTCATCCCCGGCATCCGCGCCGGCCGGCCCACCGCCGAGTA
>CAKUJB010000038.1 GCA_934661165.1 uncultured Microbacteriaceae bacterium
GCGGCGTGTCGGGCGGCGGCACGACCGCCGGCGGCCCCGGCACGACCGCCGGGAGCGACCAGGCCGGCGCGCCGGGGGCCACGACGGGGGCGGGCAGCGCATTCGATCGTCCCGCCGCCGCCGCCGGCACCATCGACGTCGACGGGGTCATCGGCGTCGACACGCACTTCTTCAATACCGTGCGCTGGTGGGAGGAATACGCCATCCTGATACTCATCGGCGCGGCACTCCTCGGGATGCTCGGCCGGGTGACCGCCGAGCGGTGGCTGCGCAGCCGGGAGTCGACTGAGGTGTGGCGTCCACGACAAGGGCTGAGGGTGGAGCAGGGATGAGCGCGAGGCGCGAGGCGCGAGCGGCACGGGAGCAGACGACGACGAAGGAGAAGTCGCTCTGGCACTATCTCGCGGCCGGGATCAGCGCGGGGCTCCTGCTGCTCGTCGTGACGATCGGTGTGCTCGTCATCATCGTGCCGATGCTCACCGGCTCGACCCCACTCACGGTGCTCACGAGCTCGATGCGCCCGACCTACCCCGAGGGCACGCTCGTCATCGTCAAGCCGACCGATGCGCAGGACCTGCGCATCGGCGACCCGATCACCTACCAGCAGGAGTCGGGCCGCGCGGTCTACATCACGCACCGCATTGTCTCGATCAGCCGGTCGACGGACGGCACGACGACCTTCATCACGAAGGGCGACAACAACCCGTCGCCCGACCGCGAGCCCGTCATGGACGTCCAGGTCGTCGGCAAGGTCTGGTACAGCCTCCCCTGGATCGGCTACCTCAACAACGCGGTCGGCGGCGGCGATCGCTCCTGGATCGTCATCGGCCTCGCCGTCCTGCTCTTCGGCTACGCGGGCTGGCAGTTCATCGGCAGCCTGCGCGGCAAGCGGGCGAAGCAGGCCGAGTCGGTGCCCGAGCCCCCGGGCCCGTAGCTGGCGACCTGCGCCCTGTCACCCCGCCGGGTACGTGACGGCGCCGTCCTCCCCCACCCGTGCCCCGCGCGTCAGCGTCGCCGGCGCCAGTCGCCCGTCCGGCATGAGGTGCGCGACGGGGATCCCGCGCGCGAGCAGGTGATCGGCGATGATCCGCCGGTGGCAGCGCCACCACACGGCCTCCGCGCACATGATCGCGACCCGCCGCTCCGCCGCGCGGGCGATGAGGTCGTCGAGTCCCACCGCGAATTCCTCGCCGAGCGCGTGGTCGGCGTAGTGGTGGAAGCTCGCGTTGTCCCAGAAGCCGTTCACCTCGGGGGCGACCTCGCGCGAGGCCTTCCGCAGTCCGCCGAGTCGCGCGTCGCGCTCGTACGCGACCCCGGCGGCCTCGAGGCTCGGCGCGAGTCGCTCCTGGTCGAACTGCGGGTTGCGGCGCGACCCCGGCAGCGTCCGCACGTCGAGGAGCACCTCGACCTCGGCGCCTCCCAGCAGGGCGAGGAACTCCTCGATCGGGTGGGTCGAGTGCCCGACGGTCACGATGCGCGCCGTCATCGCGACTGCCGTCCGAGGCCCGCGAGGGCGTCCGCGGCCCGCACGAGCGCGAGGTGCGAGAACGCCTGCGGGAAGTTGCCGACCTGCCGGTGGCCGATCGGGTCGTACTCCTCGGACAGCAGCCCGAGGTCGTTGGCCAGGGCGCACAGCCGCGACATGAGCGCGTTCGCCTCCTCGACTCGCCCCGAGTTCGCGTACTGCTCGACGAGCCAGAACGAGCAGGCGAGGAATGGGTGCTCGCCGCCCGGCAGTCCGTCGACGCCGCTCTCGGTCCGGTACCGCAGTACGAGCCCGTCGCGCAGCAGCGTCGACTCGATGCGCTCGACGGTCGCGAGCATCCGCGGATCGGTGGCCTCGCAGTAGCCGACCTGCGCGAGGAGCAGCAGCGAGGCGTCGACCTCGGCGGTGCCGTAGAACTGCGTGAAGTGGCCGTCGACGACGCCGTGCGCCTCGATCTCGGCGTGCAGCCGCGCCCGCAGCGCCCGCCACTCGTCGACGGGGCCCTCGAGCCCGTGGTCCTCGACCGCGTGCACGGCGCGGTCGAAGGTCGCCCACATCATCGCCCGCGAGTGCGTGAAGTGGTGGGGCTCGCCGCGGATCTCCCAGATGCCGTTGTCGGGCCGATCGATCTGCTCGGCGGCGTACTGCACGAGGTGCCGCTCGAGCGCCCAGGCGAACTCGGACTCGACGAGTCCCGCCTCGCGTGCCGCGGCGAGCGTGATGAGCACCTCCCCGACGACATCGGCCTGGTACTGCAGCGCCGCGCCGTTGCCGATCCGCACCGGTCGGGAGTCGGCGTAGCCGGCGAGGTGCGGCAACTCGGTCTCGGCGATGTTCCGCTCCCCCGCGAGTCCGTACATGATCTGCAGGTCCGCGGGGTCGCCCGCGACGGCGCGCAGCAGCCAGGTGCGCCAGTGCTCGGCGAGCCCGACGAAGCCGTGGCCGAGGAGCGCCTCGAGGGTGAGCGCCGCGTCGCGGAGCCAGACGTAGCGGTAGTCCCAGTTGCGCACCCCGCCGAAGTCCTCGGGCAGCGAGGTCGTCGCCGCCGCGGCGATGCCGCCGGTGTCGTGGTTGCTGAGCGCGCGGAGCACGAGCAGCGAGCGGACGACCTCCGCACGGTGCGGCCCGTCGTACTCGATCCGATCGGCCCAGGACTGCCACCACGAACGGGTCTGCGCGAGCGCGTGCCCGACGTCGAGTGCGTCCGGGACGGGGCGAAACGAGGGGAACCAGGTCAGCACAAGATCCCGCCGCTCACCGGCGCCCACCGTGAACGCGGCGGTGTGCCGACGCTCGTCTGCCTGCAGTCGGATCCCGCGCACGACGATCGCATCCGGTCCCGCCATCGCGAGCAGCTCCGGCGCCGCGTCGGTGCCCGTCTGGCGCACCCAGGGCAGGGCTCGCGCGTAGTCGAATCGGATCCGGAGCTCGACCTCGAACTCGACGGTGCCGGTGATGCCGATGACGCGGCGGACGAGGTCCGTGCGGTCGATCGCGACGTGCGGGTCGGGGCCGACCGGCATGACGTCGTGGACCTCGGCGACGCCCGTCGGCGTCTCCCACCGGGTCACGAGCACGAACGTGTCGCCGTCGTAGTGCCGCGTCGCCGTCGCCTCGCCGGACGGGCGCAGCGACCACATCCCGTCCTCGGTCTCGCCGAGGAGCGCGGCGAAGACCGCCGCGGAGTCGAGACGGGGCAGGCACAGCCAGTCGAGCCGGCCCTCGCGCGAGACGAGCGCGGCCGTGCGGCAGTTGCTGAGCAGGGCGTAGTCCTCGATGGGTGTCGGCATTCAATCGATCCTGACACCGTCAGCGGTCGCGTGCCAGTGTCGCGGAGGAATGCGCGGGGCTACCGTGGTCGATATGGCCGCGACGACGCTGCTCATCCTCGGCGCCTCCGGGGACCTCACCTCCCGCCTGCTGCTGCCGGCGCTCGGCCAGCTCCTCCGGCTCGAACCGGACCGCGAGATCGCGCTCCTCGGCGCCGGCAGCGACCCTCTCGATGCCGAGCGATGGCGGCGGACGGTCGCCGACGCATTCCTCGCCTCGGGCGCCGAGGGAGAGTTGAGGCGGGTAGGGGCGACGACGTATCACCAGGTCGATGCGACGGAGGCGGCCGCGCTGCTGGGCCTGCTGTCCCCCATCGACGGCGATCTGGTCATCTACTTCGCCCTCCCGCCCGCGGTCACCCGCGCGGCCGTGGAGGCGCTCGCCGCGGTGCCGCTGCCCGCGCGGACGGTGCTCGCGCTCGAGAAGCCGTTCGGTGACGACGTCGCGAGCGCGCGATCGCTCAACGAGCTCCTCCGGCGACTCGTCCCCGAGGAACGCATCTTTCGCGTCGACCACTTCCTCGGGCGCTCGACGCTCCTCAATCTGCTCGGCGTGCGGTTCGCGAACCGCGTCCTCGGTCCGGCCTGGAGCGCCGAGCACATCGAGTCCGTCGACATCCGCTTCGACGAGACGCTCGCGCTCGAGGGCCGCGCCCGCTACTACGACCACGCGGGGGCGATGATCGACATGATCCAGAGCCACCTCCTCCAGGTGCTGAGCCTCGTCGCGCTCGAGCCGCCATCCGCGCTCGACGCCGAGCAGCTGCGCGCGGCGAAGACCGCGGCCCTCCGTGCGACGCGGATCTGGGGCGACGATCCCGGGTCCGCCTCTCGGCGCGCCCGCTACGCCGCCGGGCGCATCGGCGACTGCGAGGTCGGCGCCTACGTCGACGAGCCCGGTGTCGACGCCGCCCGCGGGACCGAGACCTACGCGGAGCTCCTGTGCGAGGTGCGGACCGAGCGCTGGGCGGGCGTGCCATTCCGACTGCGCTCCGGGAAGGCGCTCGGCCGGAAGCGCTCCGAGGTGTCGCTCCGGATGCGGCCCGTGCGCCACCTGCCCGCGGGGTTCACCGGCGACGTCCCCGACGGCGGGCGCCTCACCATCGCGATGGGCCCGGACGAGCTCCGACTCGAGCTCAACACGACCGGCGGCACCGACCCCTTCCAGCTCCGACGCAGCACACTGTCGAGCAGCCTCGGTGACGGGCAGCTGCTCGCCTACTCGGAGATCCTCGGCGGCATCCTCGACGGCGACATGACGCTCGCGGTGCGCGCGGAGGCCGCCGAGGAGTGCTGGCGCATCCTGCAACCGGTCCGGGACGCCTGGTCGCGCGGCGACGTGCCGCTCGAGACGTACGCCGCCGGGTCGGACGGTCCGCCGCGGTTGTGATCGCGCGCGGGAGGCGACGTGGCGAGGGTCGCCGGGCACGGGCGAACCGCGACGTGGCGCGGGTCGCCTGGCCTGGGCGGACCGCGCACACGAGCGCAGGATGAATGCGCGGCAGCAGGACGGATGCCGCGGATCGGTCCTGCTGCCGCGCATTCGTCCGCTGTCCGCGGCTCAGCGCCGCCGACGTACAGCGCGCGGACGGGCCGCGCCGCGGCGTATGCCGGGCCGCGGCGGTCACGGCGGACGTCACACGCCGTCGGCGGTGACGTCTCCCTCGCCGTCAGGCCCAAGGTCAGCGATGACGGGGTCGTGACCCTGCGTCTCCGGCTGCATCTCGGGCACCGGCAGGTCCTCCTCGGGGATCTCCTCGTCGACGTCGGATGCGTCGACAGGATCGCGCGGGGTCGCGTCCATGGGGCTCCTCCTTGCTCGATGGCTGGTGCGACGAGCCGCAGTGCCACGTCGCGCGCTCAGTGTCGCTCAGGGCGCCCGCGAGACACAGCGGATTGCGGACCCGCGAGACAGCCGTTAGGGTCCCGCGGATCTGCGCGGCTTGCCTGGCGGCTGGCGGGGTCAGGCGTGCGGCCTGACGACGCGGTCATCCCGGTGGGTTCGGCTCGAGCACGACCGTGACGCTGTGCGTCTCGCCGCTGCGGACGAACTCGACCTCGATCTCCGTCCCGGGCGCCGCGCGGACCGTCACCGCGGCGAGGTGCGCGGCGGTCGGCGCAGACGTCGCGCCGATGCGGGTGATGAGGTCGCCGACGCCGAGTCCCGCCTCGGCCGCGGAGCCGCCGGGCACGACCGCGGTGATGACGAGGCCCGGCGGCACGCCGAAGTGCGCGGCGGCCGGCGCCGGAAGCTCGGTCACCTCGATGCCGAACGACGGGTGGTCGACCCGGCCGTGCTCGATGAGCTCGGCCGCGATCGCGCGGAGTCCCCGTAGCGGAGGGTGGGGAGGCTGCCGTCGCGCTCGACCTGCAGCACGGCGAGGTCGGTCTGCGGGTCGCGCCCGACGAGCGCCGCCTCGAGCCGCTCGCCGTCGACGAGCGTCACCGCCAGATCGCCCGCCACCCCGCCATTCGCGATAGCAGGGGCGATGACGTGATCGTTGGTGACGATGAGCCCGTCGGCGTCGATGAGGACGCCGGAGCCGTTGCCGCTGCCGCGCGGGCCGGTCGCCCACACCGTGACGACGGAGGGCAGCGCCGCCGCCGCGACCGATACCGCGTCGCACGCGCCCGGGCTGCGCGCCGAGCCCGCGATCGCCCCGCCGATCAGACCGCCCCCGACGCCGAGCACGAGCGCGCCGACCGCCGCGCCGGACACGACGGCGGCCGGTCACCGCCACCAGCGGCCAGGCATCTCGCTCCCGGTCATCGTGCGAACCACCCTGGCGGATGTGGGCTGGGGTGCGCAAGATGACGGCGCGCGGCCGGCGCCCCTCGGCGGAGTGGCGGTGCGGACCCTGTCAAGCCCCTGCACGGCGGCGGCGCCGCGTCATAGCGTCGAGCAGTCGGCATCGGACCGGACCTTCGGAAGGCGGACGGCATGGCGGTATCCCCGGACCGTGTCGCTGTCGTCGGCGCCGTGGTGGTCGGCATCGCGCTCGCGCTCGCCGGGTGCGGCCTCCAGATCCCGGCCGACCCCGGAGGAACGCTCGATCGGGTCACCGACGGGGTGCTGCGGGTCGGCGTCACGGACAACGCGCCATGGGTGACGAATGCGATGGACCGGCCCGACGGCGCGGCCCCCGGCGGGACCGAGCCCGCCCTCGTCGTCGCATTCGCCGACGAGATGCGCGCGGAGATCGAATGGCGGCCCGGCAGCGAAGCCGTGCTCGCCGAGGCGCTGCACCGCGGGGAGATCGACCTGATGATCGGCGGGTTCCTCGCGGACACGCCGTGGTCGGATCGTGGCGCACTGACCCGGCCCTACACGACGACGCGAACCGACGGCGGCGAGCAGCAGCACGTCATGCTCGTCCGAATGGGCGAGAACCGCTTCCTCATGGCGCTCGACGCATTCCTGCACGAACGGGCGGGGCCGCCATGACCCGACGTTTCGGGCGCGCGGAGCTCCCCAAGCGGCAGGAGCACGCGCTGCGCCGGGCGATCCGACTGCAGTGGCTGACACTCGCATTCCTTGCCGTGGCCATCACGGCCGTCTACCTGGTGATGGGCAGTTCACAGGCGATGAAGGCCGCGTGGATCGAGGACATCCTCTCGCTCGCACCGCCGATCGCCTTCCTGCTCGCGGTCCGGATCGTCAACCGCCGGCCGAACGCGAAGTACCCGTACGGCTACCACCGCGCCGTGGGTGTCGCGCACCTCGTCGCCGGCGTCGCGCTCTTCGCAATGGGCGCATTCCTCCTCGTCGACTCCGGCAGCGGCCTCATCGCCGCGGAGCGCCCGCCGATCGGGGCGATCGTCCTCTTCGGCGAGCCGGTCTGGCTCGGCTGGCTCATGATCGGCGTCATGGCCTTGACGATCCCGCTGCCGATCTACCTGGGGCAGCAGAAGATGCGTTTGGCGCGCGAGCTGCACGACAAGGTCCTGTATGCCGATGCTGACATGAACAAGGCCGACTGGATGACGGCGGTCGGCTCGATCGTCGGCGTCGCGGGCATCGGCGTCGGCCTATGGTGGGCAGACGCCGCGGCGGCGATCTTTATCGCAGGGAGCATCATCTGGGACGGGGTGCAGAACCTCAAGGGCGCGATCACCGACCTCATGGATACCCGCGCCACCACGTTCGATGAGGGCGAGCCCCACCCCGTCCTCGCGAGGCTCGACGACTATCTGCGGAGCCTGTCGTGGGTGCGCGAGGCGGGGTCACGAATGCGCGACCAGGGCCACGTCTTCCACGTCGAGTCCTTCATCGTCCCGAAGCGCGGGGCCCCGTCGATCCGGCGGCTCATGAGGACGCGTGATGCCTGCGTCGACCTCGACTGGAAGCTCCACGACGTCGTCCTCGTCCCCGTCGACGAGCTGCCGGAGGAGGTCGGCGGGCCGTCGCGGGCTCGGCAGTCGGAGCGCAGTCGCTAGTCCGTGCGATCACGGTCCGGGCCGGTGGGGTGCGGCTCGACGTCGGGCTCGGCCCGGAGCACATCGGCGATCTCCTCCTCCGGGCGCGGGGCGACGGTCTGATCCTCCTCAAGCTCGGGGATCGTCGGCTCGTCCGGGTCGGGCACGCGAGGCTCGTCGTGGGCCGGGTCTCGGGGCTCGGCGATCATGGCTCGACGTACTCGTCGTCAAGGTCGTCGCCGACCTCGGTCGCCTGATCGTGCGCGTCGGCCGGATCCGCCTCGGTGCTCAGCTCGCCCGGTGACCGCCATTCGGCGGTGTCCTCGGGATCGAGTTCGGCCTCGACGAGCGGCCGACGCTGCTCGTGCGCGTCGGCCTCGGGGATGTGCTCCTCCGGGTTTCGGGGCTCGTGCATGGCTCCTCCTTCGCGTCAGGGACGACCAGTGAACTCAACCGGGCGGCTCCTTGAGCGCTCGGTCGACGAGATCGCCCTCAATCTCCTCGTCCTCGCTGGCTTCGTCAAGGGCACCACCGGGTTCCGCCGTGGCGGTGCGGTCCGCGTCAGTCGTGCGCTGCTCCTGGTCCGCCTCCTCGGCGGGTCCTGGGACCGTGTGGGGTGTGTCGCTCATGATCGCGACCGTACGAAGGCACACGCGGGTGCGCAGGGGGCTTGACGACGGGCGTCGGGCACGCAGGTGCGGCCGTCGCGATGGGTCACCGGCGATGGAGCTGCAGATCCCCGTCCGGCGCATGCACCTGCGCTGTGCTCGCGTCGCACGTGTACGTCGCGTTCGCCACCGAGTTCGGCGTCGGCGCCACCGACATCTCGAGCCCCTCGCCGGATAGGACGATCGTGGAGCCGATCGCGGTGTCGGCGAACGACAGGGAGGTCGAAGTCGCGGTGTAGGTCCCCGTGTCGAGGCCGTGGCGGCGAACGGTGACGTCGTGGCCCTCGGCCGAGGCGAGAATGCGCCAGTCCTGATAGTCGGTCGTCATCGCCCCGTCCTCGCGGAACTCGAGCTCGACCGCGCCGGTGACGCTGTGCACTTCATCGCCGAAGCCCTGCATGAGTCCCAGGAACCACGCATTGTCCGCCAGCCACGTGCCCACGAGGCATGGGGCTGGGTCGCCAGCGACGGGCGTGGCGGGCGTCGGGGTCGCCGCTGGCGTCGGGTCGACGGGGTTGGTCGACGATGGTGTGCGGGCCGAGCCGGGCCCGCCGCCCGCGGTGCCGATCGCCTCGGGCGGCGTGCAGCCCACGAGCACGAGTGCACCGAGCGCCGCGCCGATGGCCATCGCCGCGATGCGTCCCCTCGCATTCCTCCTCATCGTCGGACCAGGAGGTAGCGGGAGCCGTCGAGGTGGTTGTGCCACACCATCGCCGAGTCGCTCCAGTCGGTGACGGTGTAGCGCAGCGCGCCGCCCGGCAGGACGATCGTCGTGTCCTCCCACGTGATCGCGCCGCGCTGCTCCGCCTGGAGGGTGGCGCCCGGGACGTCCTGGCAGTAAAGGATCTCGTCGGCGGACGGGAAGACATAGCGGATGTCGGCGCCGTCGATCGGGGCGAAGCCCTCACCGGTGTCGATGTGCGTGTGCTGCCACGCGCCGACGATGGTGTCGCGCACCGCGCCCACCGAGCCGTTCGGCGCCGCCGACGTGCCTGGCGCGGCCGGGCGGTCCCAGTCGCACGAGTCGGCCGTCGTCGGGGTCGGCGTGCTCACCGACGGCGCGGGGCGCTCCTCGCTCGGCGCGTGACTCGCATCGACGGACGCCACCGGTGCGGTGGGCGCCGGCTCGGCCGGGCTGCCGGGCCAGTCGCCGCCGCCCGCGCAGCCGGCGAGCAGGAGTGCCGTCGCGGCAAGCAGTGGCGCCGCAGCGCGGAGTCCGGTGCTGGCGCGCCGCGCCCGAGTCTCGTTGCTGAGGACATCGGAGGCGCTGAGAGCGCGCAGAGCGGTCGGTCGTCGCAAGGGATCTCCTTCGTCCGGGGCACGGCTCCCGTGGCCGGCTCCTCGGCGACCATAGCCCACGACCGACAGAGCGTGTCGCACCGGTCTGACTCGGGGCAGCGGGTGCTATCCGCTGAGGGCCCAGAGCATCCCGGCCGCCAACGGCGTGAGGCCCGGGTAGCCCGGAGTGAGGCCGGCCGGCTCGATCGCGTTGAGGATGACGATCGCGAGTTCCGAGTCGGGGCAGTACGCCGCGATGCCGTTCGAGCCCGGGATGGCGCCCGCGTGCCCGTGGCAGGTCCCGACGCCAGGCACCGTCCAGGCAGCGAGGCCCGCGCCCTCGCCGAGCTGCACGTGCGGCACCTTGGACTGGTCGTAGACCGCCGAGTAGAACTCGGACGACAGCGGCGTGATGCGCAGCATCTCGTCGAGGTGCGCCGCGTCGAGGACCTCGCCGCCGACGAGCGCGCGGATCCAGACCGCCTGGTCCGCGGCCGAGCTCACCATGCTCCCGGCCGACCACGCGCCCGGCCACTGCGGCGAGGGCTGCTGCGGCTCGACGACGCCGTGCTGTCCAGCGCAGTCCGCGCCCTGGCCCGCATCGCACACGAGCACGAAGCCGTGCACCGCCTCGGGGCCGCTGCCCTCGCCGTCGAGGTAGGTGCTCGTCAGGCCGAGCGGCTCGATGAATCGCGTGCGCACGAGCTCCTCATACGGCGCCCGCGCTGCGAGCTCGGCGATGCGACCGAGCATGATGTAGCCGGCGTTGAGGTACTCGTACTCGGTGCCCGGCGCGAAGACCGGCTCCCGGGCGACGACGTCATCGATGAGCTCCTGGGGGGTGGCCTTGCCGACGAGGTCGAAGTCGAGCTCGCTGAGTCCGCTCTCGTGCTGCAGCAGCATTCGTACCGTGATCTGGTCGCCGCCGGGGGCCGCGGGGAACCAGCTGTCGATCGTGTCGCCGAGGGCCAGCACGCCCTCCTGATCGAGCTGCATGACGAGGGCCGCGGTGAAGAGCTTCGTCATGCTCCCGATGTGGAACGCCGCGTCGGGGTCGAGCGGCACCCCGGCGTCCCCCTCGCCGCTCGCTGCCGCGACGACCTCGCCGTCGCCGATGGAGGCAGCGACCGCGGTCCCGGGGATCGTGTACGCGAACGGCCCGGTCGACGGCGAGGCCCGCCACTGCAGCAGCGCGGCCGCCATCCGGTCGGCGAATGCGGCGTCGGCATCCGCGGTCGTGGTCGGCACGGCCGCGGGCGCCGCAGTGCAGGCGGTGAGCGTCCCGGCGAGCAGCAGGGCGCCCGCGAGGGCGATCCGTCGGGTCCGGCGCATCAGTGCCTCTTTCTCGATCAGTTGCGGAACTGGGCGACGAACGCCACGAATGCGCGCTCGAGCTGCGTCGAGAACGGGTAGGCGACCTGGTCGGCGAGCTGCGGCACGTCCGCCGTGCCGACGTCGCGCAGGATGTGCACCACATTCGTGAGCTCGACGAACTCCGCCACTCCGGGAGCGAACGCGGGCGACAGCCACGCCACGCCGGAGCCGGGCGTGCCGTCGCCGCACGGTGTGTTGAAGTCCTTCGTGCCGCAGGTCACGAGCACGGGAATCGTGATCGACGCCGCGAGCCGGGCGGGGTCGATCTCGTCGAACTGCTTGCCGTAGCCCGTGCGGTAGGCGTGCGAGATGACCATCTGTGCGGGGTCGGCGCCGAAGATGTTGGCCTGGATCGTCGACTGCATGACGGCGGTGTAGTCGGTCGCATCCGGCAGCGGCACGGGGTCGGGTGTCGGATACGGCGGCGTGCCCGAGCGGATCTCGTCGACGCCGTCGGCCATCCAGGCCTGCAGCATCGCCGCGTCATCGCGCGTCATCGCCGAGCCCGCGACGGCGGCATGCATCTGCTGCGCGAGTTGCTGCGGCACCACGTCGAGAATGTGGTCGTAGGCGGGCTCGATGAGCAGCAGTCCCGCCGGAGCGGGCGCATCGCCGGGGTCGGCGGCCACACTCAGCGTCACGGCCCCGCCCTCGCTGTGGCCGATGAGGAGGAGTCGCGTGGGGTCGATGCCCGGCTGCGCGACGAGGAATGCGAGCGCGTCACGCACCGGCTGCAGCCGCAGCTCGTCGTAGGTGAGCGGCAGCAGCCGGCTCGGGTCGGCCTCGTACGGGCCGAGCCCGGTCGCGCCGGTGCCGAGCTTGTCGTATCGCAGCGACGCGATGCCCTGGGCGGCGAGGAGCTCGGCCAGCCAGTCGTACTGCTGCATCGGGATCCCGGCGCCGTCCCCGTCGCGGTCCACCGCGCCCGTGCCGCCGACGATCACGGCCGCCGCGACAGGGCGGGTCGAGTCGATCGGTGCCCGGTAGCTGGCGTGGAAGGTCACGCCGCCGCTGACGAAGGCGACCTCGGCGTCCTCCGCGATCGTCACGCAGCGCTCCGCGGCAGCCGCCGATAACGGCGTCGCCGTACCAGCCGCGAGCGCGCCGATCATGAACGCCGCCACCAGGCCGAGCGCTGCGCCGCGCCGATCCCCGCGTCCGCCTCGGCGGCGCAGGACGAGGATGACCCCGACCGCGATCGCGCCCAGCGCCAGCGCGAGGACCATGAAGGTCCACGGCTGCCATCCGGCCGCCTCGAGACAGTCGGTCATGACGCCACCCCCTGGTGATGATGCACCGTGCTGTCGGCGTCCCTGCGCAAGCGCAACGATCGATCCGGCATCGCAGAGTCTCTGCTCTGACCAAGTGTCCTGAACCGTCCACCCGCCTGACAAGAACCGCTTGCGGACGTGTCCGCAAGCGGCCATTCTTGGCGAATGCGCGACGACTCCCTGCTGGCCCTGGCCTACCGCGGTCGGCCGGCGACGACCGCCGAGCTGGCGACGCTCTCCCACCTCCCGATCGCCGACGCGGAGGCCGCGGTGGCGCGGCTCCGCGATCGCGGACAGCTCGGCGGCCGCGATGATCACCTCACGTACGCGAACCCCGCCGATTGGGCGGCGGAGTCGGTCGCGGCACGGGCGGCGGACCTGCGCGACACCGCCCGCAATCTGCTCGGCGAGATCGAGCGGGTCGTTGCCGAGCTGCCCCGGATGATCGACCACTGGTCGATCGGCCAGACCTCGAGCGATCCGATGCCCTACGTCACTCGCCACGGGCCGCGGGCGTCCGAGGACGTCTGGGTCGAGCTCGGCCGGCGCGACACCGGCACGCTGGACGCGGTGCTCCCCGACATCAGCCGCTTCCTGACGAGCGGGGACGAGCGCGTGCGGCGATTCTCGGAGGCGTTCCGCAGCAAGGACGCCGTCCGCGTGATCCTCCCGACCGCAGTCGCCGACGATCCGACCATGGCGCAGCTGCTCGTCGCCTTCACCGCCGCCGGCATGGAGTACCGATTCCTCGACGACCCGCCGAGCTGGTTCTGGGTCGACGGCGACCAGCTCGCCGTGCCCTACGAGTGGGGCGAGGGACGTCCGACGAGCGTCGTGAGCGTGCGCAACGGGGCGCTCGCCGGAATGATCTCCGCCTACTTCGCCTCGCTCTGGCGGCTCGCGATCCCCGCGGTGCCGACCGCGGCGCCATGGACCCCCCTGCTCGCGCTCATGCGGAAGGGCATGACGCTCGACACCGCCTCCCGCCAGATCGGCGTGCACCCGCGCACCGGTCGACGACGCGTCGCCCAGGCGATGAGCCACTACGGGGTGTCAACGCTGTTCGCGCTCGGGGTGGCATGGGCGGCGGACGCCGACTCGCCGATGCTGACGGCGACGGCCGGGTGACCGTATGCATCCCCAGCGCCGCCGAGGGCGGAGCAAGCCTTGTCGCGCTCGTCGTGCTCATTGCGCGAGCCGAGTACGGCATGGCCACTTATCCTCGACTCCGCATAGGCCCTGTCATCGGCAGGCCTCATCGTCACCGGTGGACGGACTTCGAGCAGAGGGGAAAGCTTGCTCATCGAGGCTCTTGCATCAGGCCGAGAGGATTTGAGCCTGCGACCCCTTGACCCCCAGGCGTCCAAGTGGTTTAGCACTCGCCGAGAACCGCGTAATTCCGCGGATCAGATCA
>CAKUJB010000039.1 GCA_934661165.1 uncultured Microbacteriaceae bacterium
TCATCTCGATGTGCGGCAGGCTCGGCAGCCGCTGGCCCGTGTGCCGGAGGCGCAGCCCCTCGGCGAATCGCGGCGCCGCGAGCAGCAGCCCGGACACGAACTGGCTCGAGGCGGAGGCGTCGATCTCGATCGCGCCGCCACGCACCTCGCCCACGCCGCGCACCGTGAAGGGGAGGCGACCGGTCCCGCCGTCGTCGACCTCGACGCCGAGCGCGCGCAGGGCGTCGATCGTCACCGACATGGGACGACGACGGGCGGACTCGTCGCCGTCGAAGCGCACCTCGCCCGACGCGAGCGCGGCCAGCGGCGGCACGAATCGCATGACGGTGCCCGCGAGCCCGACGTCGATCGTCGCCGGTCCCCGCAGCGCCCCCGGGGTGACCAGCCAGTCGGCGCCGTACTCGCCGGAGGCCGGCGCCTCCTGGATGTCGGCGCCGAGGGCGCGCAGCGCCTCGGCCATGAGCTCGGTGTCGCGCGCGTGCAGCGGCGCGCGGAGCCGGGATGGCCCGGTCGCGAGGGCCGCGAGCACGAGCTCGCGATTGGTGAGCGACTTGCTGCCAGGCAGCCGCACGCTCGCCTGCAGCGGACCGCGGGCGGTGGGTGCGGGGTAGGCGCCGCCGGAATACTGCGAGGGGCTCATCGGTTCCAGGCTACCGATGAGTACCGACACCGCCACCCTCGAGCGCCCCCGCCGCGCGGGCGGGATCAGCCGCGTCCCGGCGCGGCACCGGCCGACCGCCGTAGACTCCAGGGCGATGGCCACCACCAAGCCCGCTCGGACCCGCCCCGCGCCTGGTCCGGAGCTCAAGGCCCTGTTCGAGGAGCAGGCGCTGCCGTACATGGACCAGCTCTACGGCGCCGCGATGCGGATGACCCGCAACCCCGCGGACGCGGCGGACCTCGTCCAGGAGACGTTCGTCAAGGCGTACCAGGCCTTCGGCTCGTTCCAGCAGGGCACGAACCTGAAGGCGTGGCTGTACCGGATCCAGACGAACACGTTCATCAACTCGTACCGCAAGAACCAGCGCAACCCGTTCCAGACTTCGACGGACGACCTCGAGGACTGGCAGTTCGTCGGGGAGTCGCAGACGGCGACCTCGAGCCGCTCGGCCGAGGCGGAGGCGATCGATCACCTGCCGGACAGCGACGTCAAGGAGGCGCTCGCGTCGATCTCCGAGGACTTCCGGCTCGCGGTCTACCTCGCGGATGTCGAGGGCTTCGCGTACCAGGAGATCGCCGACATCATGAAGACGCCGGTCGGGACGGTCATGTCCCGGCTGCACCGCGGGCGCAAGCTGCTGCGGGAGAAGCTGCGCGATTACGCGATCGAGCGAGGCATCCTCGCGAGCGAGTCGGCCGACACGGCCGAGGGGGTGACATCATGACCGACTGCGGCTGCGAGAAGGCGAAGGCGGAGCTCGAGGAGTTCCTGCATCGCGAGCTCTCGGACGAGGCGTTCCGCGACATCGAGGAGCACCTCGCCGGGTGCGAGGACTGCTCGGCCGAGCACCTCGTCGGGATCACGCTCACCGAGCGGGTCCGGCGGGCGTGCGTCGAGCAGGCACCGGACGAGCTCAAGCTCCTCATCAAGTCCCGGATCGAGGCCCTCAAGGCCTGACCCGGACGGCGCTCGCTACAGGGCGAGCGCCGCCTCGAGGAGACGACCCTGCTCCGCGGCGTGCCGCTTCGGCAGACCCGTCGCCGTCGCCGCGCTCGCGGGCCGGGAGACGACGCCGACCGGCTTGCCGAGCAGCGGCGCGATGAACTGGTTGACGAACGGCCACGCGCCCTGGTTCTCCGGCTCGTCCTGCACCCACGTGATGTCCGCGTGCTGGTAGCGGGCGACCGTCTCGACGATCTGCTCGACGGGCACGGGGTAGAGCTGCTCGATCCGCACGAGCGAGACGAGCTGCGCCTTCTCCGGCTGCTTCTCGAGCTCCGCGAGCAGGTCGTAGTAGAGCTTGCCCGAGACAAGCAGCACCTTCTGCACCGTCGCCGTCGACTCGATCCGCACGTCGTCGATGACCTCCTGGAAGCGGCCAGAGGTGAAGTCCTCGACCTGCGACGTCGCGCCCTTGAGCCGGAGCATCGACTTCGGGGAGAAGACGATGAGCGGGCGACGGGGCCGGTCGTAGGCCTGGCGCCGCAGCAGGTGGAAGTAGTTCGCCGGGGTCGAGGGCCGCGTCACGGTCATGTTGTCCTCGGCGCACAGCTGGAGATAGCGCTCCATGCGGGCGGAGGAGTGATCGGGGCCCTGGCCCTCGTAGCCGTGCGGCAGGAGCAGCACGACGGAGCTCGACTGGCCCCACTTCTGCTCGCCGGAGGACAGGTACGTGTCGATGACGATCTGCGCGCCGTCGGCGAAGTCGCCGTACTGCGCCTCCCAGAGCACGAGCGCGTCGGCCCGCTCGGCGGAATACCCGTACTCGTACGCCATCGCGGCGTACTCGCTGAGCAGCGAGTCGTACACGTAGAAGCGCGCCTGGTGCTCCGCGAGGTTCGCGAGCGGCAGCCATTCCTGGCCCGTGCGCTGGTCGAAGAACATGGCGTGGCGGTGCGCGAAGGTGCCGCGACGCGCGTCCTGGCCGACGAGCTGGACCGCGGTGCCCTCGAGCACGAGGCTGCCGAGCGCGAGCAGCTCGCCGAAGCCCCAGTCGATGCCGCCGCTGCGGGCCATCTCGACGCGCCTCGCGATGACGTTCTGCGCGAGCTTCTGGTGGACGGTGAAGCCCTCCGGCTCGTTCGCGTGCGCGTCCCCGATGAGCTGCACCGCGGCCTCGCTCACGGGCGGGATCTCGACGCGGATCTCGCCGGCCGGCTCGGTCTCGGCGATGACCGGGATCGGCGCCGTCTGCGCGACGTGCATCTCGAGGAAGGCTCGCTCCAGGCGCTCCTGGAAGTCCTTCTGCGCGGCCTCCGACTCCTCCTGCGTGATGTCGCCGCGGCCCACGAGGCCCTCGGTGTAGAGCTTTCGCGTCGAGCGCTTCGCCTCGATGAGCTGGTACATGAGCGGCTGGGTCATGCTCGGGTCGTCGCCCTCGTTGTGCCCGCGGCGGCGGTAGCAGATGAGGTCGATGAAGACGTCGGCGTGGAACCGCTGCCGGTAGTCGAAGGCGAGCTTCGCGACCCGGACGACGGCCTCGGGGTCGTCGCCGTTCACGTGGAAGATCGGCGCCTGGATCGTCTTCGCGACGTCCGTCGAGTAGAGGCTCGTGCGGGCCTCGCTCGGGCTCGTCGTGAAGCCGACCTGGTTGTTGATGTTGATGTGGATCGTGCCGCCGGTGCGGTAGGCCCGCAGCTGCGACATCTGCAGCACCTCGACGTTGATGCCCTGGCCCGCGAGCGCGGCGTCGCCGTGGATGAGGATCGGCAGCGTCGTGAACGTGCCGATCGGGCGGCGGTCCTGCTTCGCGCGGACGATGCCCTCGAGGACGCCGTTGACGACCTCGAGGTGGCTCGGGTTCGCCGCGACGTACAGCGGGACCGTCTTGCCGTCCGGCGACTCGAAGAGCCCCTCGGTGCCGAGGTGGTACTTGACGTCGCCCGAGCCGGAGGTGCCGAAGTCGCCCTCGAACTCGCGGAAGATCTGCGAGTACGTCTTGCCCGCGATGTTCGTGAGGACGTTGAGCCGACCGCGGTGGGCCATGCCGATCGCGGCGCCGTCGAGCTCGGCGGCCGCCGCATTCTGCAGGATCTCGTCGAGCAGCGGGATCGTCGATTCGCCCCCCTCGAGGGAGAAGCGCTTCTGGCCGACGAACTTCGTCTGCAGGAAGGTCTCGAAGGCCTCGGCCTCGTTGAGCTTGCCGAGGATGCGCATCTGCTCGTCGTGCGTCGGCTTCTCGTACTTCACCTCGAGCCGCTCCTGGAACCAGCGGCGCTGCTCGGGCTCCGGGATGTGCATGTACTCGACGCCGACCGTCCGGCAGTACGTGTCGCGGAGGATGCCGAGCACGTCGCGGAGCTTCGCCGAGCGCCGGCCGCCGAAGCCGCCGACGACGAATTCGCGGTCGAGGTCCCAGAAGGTCAGGCCGTGGCTCGCGATGTCGAGGTCCGGGTGACCGCGCTGCACGTACTCGAGCGGGTCGATGTCGGCCATGAGGTGGCCGCGGACGCGGTACGCGTTGATGAGCTGCTGCACGCGGCCGGTCTTGTCGATCTGGGTCGCGGGGTCGACGGCGACGTCGGCGGCCCAGCGGATCGGCTCGTACGGGATCCGCAGCGCGGCGAAGATGTCCTCGTAGAAGTCCCGCTGCCCGATGAGCAGCTCGTGGAGCTTCTTGAGGTACTCGCCGGAGCCGGCGCCCTGGATGACGCGGTGGTCGTACGTGCTCGTGAGCGTGATGACCTTGCCGACGCCGAGGTCGGCGAGCGTGCGCTCGCTCGTGCCCTGGAACTCGGCCGGGTACTCGAGCGCACCGGCGCCGATGATGCAGCCGGCGCCCTTCATGAGGCGGGGGACCGAGTGCACGGTGCCGATGCCGCCGGGGTTCGTCAGCGAGATCGTGTTGCCCGTGAGATCGTCGGCGGTGAGCTTGCCGGCGCGCGAGCGGGCGACGACGTCCTCGTACGCCGCGATGAACTCGGAGAAGCTCATCGTCTCTGCGCGCTTGATGCCGGGCACGACGAGCGAGCGGGTGCCGTCGGGCTTCGGCAGGTCGATCGCGATGCCGAGGTTGATGTGCGCGGGCGTCACGACGGCGGGCTTGCCGTCGATCTCGTCGTAGTAGACGGACTGGCTCGGGAACTCCTTGAGCGCCCGGATCATCGCCCACGCGATGAGGTGCGTGAAGCTGATCTTGCCGCCGCGGGTCCGCGTGAGGTGGTTGTTGATGACGATCCGGTTGTCGATCATCAGCTTCGCCGGGATCGAGCGGACGGTCGTCGCGGTCGGGACCGTGAGCGAGGCGTCCATGTGCGAGGCGAGCGCCTTCGCCGGGCCCCGGAGGACGCTGTACTCGGGCTCGTCGGCGGCCGGCGGCTCGGGCCGGCTGATCGGCGCGGTCGGCACGTCGGCCGGGACCGGGGTCGTCTTCGCGGGCAGCGCGGTCGTCCGCGCGGAGACCTGTCCCGTCGTCGTCGGCGGCTCGGTGGGTTCGGCGGGCGCGGTCACCGCAGTCTCCGCAGCCGGCGCCGTCGTCGCCGCGGGCGCGCTCGGCTCGGTCGCTCCGCCCGTCGCGAGCGCCGCGAACTCGGCGTCGAGCTCCGCGAGCCCCTCCGCGCTCGGGGCCTGGCCGGCGGCGATCGCCGCCTCGTCGGCTCGCCTGGTGGAGTGCAGCAGCTGGTCGATGAGCCACTGTTCGGCGGCATCGTCGGATGCGCCCCCGGTGGTCGTCGGGCTGGAGGGGTTCGACACGGGCGTCAGCCTGCCTTCGCGGGTGGATCCGGCGCGGACGTCCCGGGACCCCCCGGCGCGCCTGAGCCTCAATGCTACCCGCAGTCCATCGGCGTTCGCTGAGGGGCAGGGCGTGCCGCGGGGTCCCGCGCGCTGTCTCCGATCGCGCGCCGCGCGTACCCTGGGGCCATGCGGTTCCTCGACGGCAGACCGGCCCATGACCTGACTTACTCGGATGTCTTCCTCGCGCCGTCCCGCAGCGCCGTCGAGAGCCGGTTCGACGTCGACCTCGCACCGGGCGACGGCACGCCCGCGACGCTGCCGATCGTGTCGTCGAACATGAATGCGGTGACCGGCCCCCGCATGGCCGCGGCCCTCGCCCGGCGGGGCGGGCTGAGCATCCTGCCGCAGGACCTGCCGCTCCAGGACCTCGACGCCGCCCTGCGGTGGGTGAAGGCCCAGCCGGTCGGCTTCGACACCGCCGTCGAGCTGCGTGCCGACGACACGGTCGATGCGGCGCTCGGCGAGGTGCCGCCGACCACCGGCTACGGCGTCGTCGTGACCGACGACGAGGGCGAGCTCATCGGTGCGATCGCGGCCGAACGGCTCGCGAGCGCGATCGGCGATGCGCCGCTGAGCGACCTGCTCGGAGATCGACTGCCCGCCGTCGACCTCGACGAGGTCGTCGACGCGCGTGGGGCCTTCGACCTCATGGTCGAGGCGAGGCTCGAGTTCGCCCCCGTCGTGCACAACGGCAGGCTCATCGGGACGATCTCGCGCCGCGGTGCGCTGCGCTCGACGCTGTACCGTCCCGCGCTCGACGCCGAGGGACGGCTCGCGGTTGGCGCGGCGGTCGGGATCAACGGCGACGCCGCCGCGAAGGCGCGCGCGATCGTCGAGGCGGGCGCCGACGTGCTCGTCGTCGACACCGCGCACGGCCACCAGGACGGCGCGATCCGCGCGATCGAGGCGGTCGCCGCGCTCGGGCTCGGCGTGCCGATCGTCGCGGGCAACGTCGTGACGGCGAACGGCGTGCACGACCTCGTCCGCGCGGGCGCGACGATCGTGAAGGTGGGGGTCGGACCCGGCGCGATGTGCACGACCCGCATGATGACCGCGGTGGGCCGGCCGCAGTTCTCCGCGGTGCTCGACACGGCCGAGGCCGCGCGCGAGCTCGGTGCGCACGTGTGGGCCGATGGCGGGGTCCGGTATCCGCGGGACGTCGCCCTCGCGCTCGCCGCGGGCGCGCATTCGGTCATGATCGGCTCCTGGTTCACCGGCACGATCGAGGCGCCCGGCGCGATCGCCCGGGACGCCGCGGGGCGGGCCTACAAGGAGAACTGGGGCATGGCCTCGACGAAGGCGGTCGTTGAGCGCTTCCGCCGACTCGACCACTACGAGCTCGCGAAGAAGACGCTCTTCGCCGAGGGCATCTCGTCGTCGATGATCTACCTCGACCCGCTCCGGCCGAGCGTCGAGGACCTCCTCGACATGATCACCTCCGGGCTGCGCAGCTCGATGACGTACGCGGGCGCGCGGAGCGTCGAGGCCTTCCACGAGCGCGCGATCGTCGGCGTGCAGTCGGCCGCCGGCTATGAGGAGGGCAAGGCCCTCCCGGTGAGCTGGTAGTGCCGCGCGGGACCGCTCCAGTATCATCGGGCACGCAATGGACGATTCGCCCGGTCATAGTCCCAGCGCCGACCACCTGATCCGCACGGGACGGGGAGTCGGCGTTGCCTGACTGGTTGCTCTTCACCCTCGGGATCCTGCTGACGATCGGGACCGGGCTCTTCGTCGCCTCGGAGTTCTCGCTCGTCAACCTCGACCGGGCCGAGCTCGAGGCGCGGCGTGCACGCGGCGAGCGGCGCCTCGACTGGACGATCGCCGCGCTGAAGCGCACGTCGACGCACCTGTCCTCGGCGCAGCTCGGCATCACCCTGACGACGCTGCTCGCCGGCTACACGCTCGAGCCGTCGCTCTCGGCCTGGCTGGCCGGGCCGCTGGCCGCGCTCGGCGTGTCGGCCCAGTTCGTGCGACCCGTCGCGAGCGTCGTCGCGATCGTGCTCGCGACGCTCCTGTCGATGCTCGTCGGCGAACTCATCCCGAAGAACCTCGCGCTGTCCCTGCCACTGGTCACCGCGAAGGCGGTCGTCCCCTTCCAGCTCGCCTTCACCGCCGTCTTCCGGCCCGCCGTCGTGCTCCTCAACAACACGGCCGGCGCGGTGCTCCGGCTCTTCGGCATCGAGCAGAAGGAGGAGCTCTCGGGGGCGCGCACCGCCGAGGAGCTCGCCTACCTCGTCCGGCGCTCGGCGAGCGAGGGCGGCCTCGAACGCGACACCGCGACGCTGCTCACCCGCACGCTCCTGTTCTCGCGGCACACGGCCGCCGACGTCATGACCCCGCGACCCCGGCTCGAGTCGATCGACCGCTCGGCGAGCGCGGAGGAGGTCATCGAGCTCGCGCGCCGCACCGGCTACTCGCGCTTCCCCGTCGAGGACGGCTCCGCGGACCAGCTCGTGGGCATCGTCCACGTCAAGCAGGCGGTCGCGGTGCCGCGCGAGCGCCGGGCGGACGTGCCGGTCGCCGCGCTCGCCTCCGAGGCGCTCCGGGTGCCCGAGACGATCCACCTCGACGCCCTGCTCGGCCAGTTGCGGGCCAAGGGCTATCAGATGGCCGTCGTCGTCGACGAGTACGGCGGCACCGCCGGCGTCGCGACCCTCGAGGACCTCGTCGAGGAGCTCGTCGGGGAGGTCTCCGACGAGCACGACCGCAGCCGCGCGGGCGTCGTGCGCTCCCGCGACTGGTTCACCTTCCCCGGCCAGCTGCGCCCCGACGAGCTGCGGGACCGCACCGGCATCGCCGTGCCGGAGGACGGCCCGTACGAAACGGTCGCCGGCTGGGCGATGTCCGAGCTCGGGCGGATCCCCGTCGTCGGGGACGAGGTCGACCACCCCGCGGGCGTCTTCCGGGTCGAGCGGCTCGACGGCCGACGCATCGACCGGCTGCGCTTCACCCCGCGGCCGGAGACGGGTCCGATCGAGGTGATCGACCGATGAGTGACTGGCTCGGCATCCTCTGGCTCGTCATCCTGCTCGCGGTGAACGCGTTCTTCGTCGCGGCGGAGTTCGCCGTCATCTCCGCGCGGCGTCCCCAGATCGAGCCGCGCGCCGAGGCGGGCTCCCGTGCCGCGAAGACGGCGCTGTGGGCGATGGAGCACGCGACGACGATGCTCGCGGTGTGCCAGCTCGGCATCACCGTCTGCTCGCTGCTCATCCTGCTCGTGAGCGAGCCGAGCATCCACCACCTGCTCGCCGGCGCGCTCGAGCCGCTCGGCTGGCCGACCGAGCTGGTCAACGGCCTGAGCTTCGGCGTGACGCTCGTGCTCGTGAGCTTCCTCCACGTCGTCTTCGGCGAGATGGTGCCGAAGAACTTCGCGTTCACGCTGCCGGACCGCGCCGTGCTCGTCCTGGCGACGCCGCTCGTCGCGATCGCGACGGTCGTCCGGCCCATCACCTTCGCGCTCAACGGCATCGCCAACGGCGTCATCCGGCTCTTCGGCGTCACGCCGAAGAGCGAGGCGAACAGCGTCTACACGCTCGACCAGGTCGCGACGATCGTCGAGCAGTCGACGCGGGAGGGGCTCCTCGAGGACCGCACCGGCGCGCTCGAGGCCGCGTTCGAGTTCACGACGAAGAAGGTCGAGGACGTCGCCGTGCCGCTCCGCGCCCTCGTGACGCTGCCGGAGGACGCCTCGGCGGCGGATGTCGAGGCCGCGGTCGCCAAGCGGGGCTACTCGCGGTACATCCTCGTCGACGAGCAGGGCGAGCCCACCGGCTACCTCCACCTCAAGGACGTCCTCCCGCTCGGCCCGGACGAGTACCAGGAGCCCGTGCCCCCGAAGTTCATCCGGCGCCTCGCCTCGATCTACGAGGACACGGACCTCGAGGACGCGCTCGCGGCGATGCGCGCCCGCGGCATGCACATCGCCCGCTCGTTCGACGACGCCGGGCGCACGACCGGCGTGCTCTTCCTCGAGGACATCATCGAGGAGCTCGTCGGGCGCGTCGACGACGCGACGCAGCGCGGCTGAATCCATCGCGACCTGACAGCCGACGCTGGCGGAACGCATAACCCGCTCATAGGTGCGCCTGCGGGAATGGTCTCGCGGGCCACCGCCCGCCGTCCGTTCCCGAGGGGAGTCCCGTGTCCGTCGCCGTCCTGCTCGCAGTCGATCTGCTCGCCATCTCGCTGCTCGCATTCGCCATCTACTACCCGCGCCGCCGCCGCCGCGACCTGCTTGTCGCGATCATCGGGGTCAATGTCGGGACCTTCGCGGTCGCGATCGTCCTCGGCAGCGCGGAGATCGGGCTCGGGCTCGGCCTCGGACTCTTCGGCGTCCTGTCGATCATCCGGCTGCGCTCGTACGAGATCACGCAGCGAGAGATCGCCTACTACTTCGCGGCGCTCGCGATCGGCCTCGTCGCGGGCCTGCCGGCGACGGAGCTCTGGCTCAACGTCGCGCTCATCGCCGGCATCGTCCTCGCGATGTGGATCGTCGACCACCCGCGCGTCCTGTCCCGCTCGCGGCAGCAGGTCGTGACCCTCGATCGCGCGATCGCCGACGAGACCGAGCTCCGCGACGAGCTCGCGTCCCGGCTCGGCGCGCGCGTGACCGCGGTGACGGTGCAGAAGCTCGACTTCGTCGACGATGTCACCGTCGTCGACGTCCGGTACTCGACGCGATGAATGCGCTGACGAGCCGATCCGCGACCGACGAGATCGCGGCGGCGTGCGCGGGCCTCGAGGCCGTCGGGCTCGACGACCTCGTCGCGGAGGCCGAGCTGCTCACCCGCGTCGACCGGAAGCACCTGCTGCCCGTCGAGGACGCGGTCCGCTTCCTCGAGCGCGTCCCCGAGGCGACGCGCGTCCTCGAGCTCGCCGGCGAACGGAGCTCGGCGTACGAGACGACCTACTTCGACACGCCAGACCGGCTCAGCCACCGGATGGCGGCGACGCGCCGGCGCCGGCGGTTCAAGATCCGCGTCCGGGCGTACCTCGACACGCGCGAGGCGTACCTCGAGGTCAAGACGCGCGGCGCGCGGCAGTCGACCGTCAAGGAGCGCATCCCCGTCGCATTCGACGACCGGGATCGGCTCGGTGTCGAGGGCCGCGCGTACGCCGCCGAGGGCCTTGCGGCGATCGGGCTGCCGCCCGGGCTCGCGGACCGCCTCGAGCCGGTGCTCGTCACGTGCTACCGGCGCACGACGCTCGTCGCCGACGGCGCCCGCGCGACCGTCGACACCGAGCTGCGCTGGACCGACCCCGCGGGCCCCGCGGTGCGCACCCCCGGGCTCGTCGTCGTCGAGACGAAGTCGGGCGGGCAGCCGAGCGCATTCGAGCGCGCGCTCCTCGCACTCGGCAACCGGCCGGTGTCCATCAGCAAGTTCGGCGTCGGCATGGCGGCGCTCCACCCAGACCTGCCGTCGAACAGGTGGTCGCGCGTCCTCGGCCGGCACTTCTCGACGGCGACCGACATGACAGGAGCAGGACGATGACCGATCTCGGATTCCGCACGCGGCGAGGAGCCGCCGCCCGCCTCGGCGCGGGAGCGCTCGGACTCGGCCTCGCGGCCGCCGTCCTCGCGGGCTGCGCGAGCACGCCGACCGCCGTGCCCACCCCGGAGGCGACGATCGAGGTGGTCCCGACGACGCCCGAGAAGGCGCCCGCGGCGCGCGCGACGGTCCCCGTCGAGCTCGCCGACGGCACGGTCGTCCGCGAGGACGAGTGGTCCGCTGCCGACGCCGTCGACATCGAGCTGCGTGGCACGACCGCGGCCTCGGGCTCGAGCGGCGTCCGCGTCGCCGGCGCGACCGTCACGATCGCAGCCGCGGGCGTCTACCGGCTCAGTGGCACCCTCGACGGACAGGTCGTCGTCGACGCGCCGGACGACGCGCTCGTCGTGCTCATCCTCGACGGCGTCGCGATCGACTCGGCCGAGACCGCGGCGATCGCGGTCGTGAGCGCTGACGACGTCGCCGTCCACCTCGCCGCGGGATCCCGGAACTCGCTCGCCGATGCGGCCGCCTATCCGGCGGATGCCGAGATCCACGCCGCGCTCTTCAGCGAAGAGGACCTCACGATCAGCGGCACCGGCGCGCTCGAGGTGACCGGCCGCGGGGGCGACGGCATCGTCGCCGAGGACGACCTCGCGATCATCGGCGGCGAGCTCGTCGTCACCGCGGCAGACGACGGCCTGCGCGGCAAGGACTCGCTCCTCGTCGAGGCCGGCGCCCTCACGGTGACCGCGGCCGACGACGGCCTCATCGCCGACAACGCCGAGGACGAGGGCCGCGGCTGGCTGTCGATCGAGGGCGGCACCGTCACGGTCGCCTCCGGTGACGACGCGATCAAGGGCGAGCTCGCCGTGCTCGTCTCCGGCGGCGTCATCGACATCACCGCCGCCGTCGAGGGCATCGAGGCCGCGTACATCGCGATCGCGGGCGGCACGATCGGCATCGTCTCGAGCGACGACGGCATGAACGCCGCGAGCGACGTCATCGCCACGCCCGATGTCACGATCACCGGCGGCGACATCACGATCGACGCGGAGGGCGACGGCTTCGACTCGAACGGAACGGCCGCGATGTCAGGCGGCACGCTCACCATCCACGGCCCGACGCGGCAGGACAACGGTGCCATCGACGCCGATCGCGGCGTCGCCGTCACCGGCGGGACGCTCATCGCCATCGGCAGCGCGGGGATGGCGCAGACCCCCGCCGCGGACTCGACGCAGGGCTGGATCTCGGCGCGGGCCGACTACGCCGCCGGCGCGTCGATCGAGGTCATCGACGCGGCAGGCCAGACCGTCGCCACCGTCGTCGCGCGCAAGCCGGGCGGCTCGGTCATCGTCTCGACCCCCGACATCGCGACGGGGGAGACCTACGAGGTGCGCATCGACGGCGCCTCGGGCGCGAGCGTCGTCGCCGGCGAGGGCGCGGCGGGCGGCATGCCCGGTCCCGGCGGCGGTGGCGGGCAGCCCTTCCCGCAGGACGGATTCGGCCCGACTCGCGGCTGAACGGCGCATGATGGTCGGATGACCGAGACCTGGCGCGCGGCGGACGCGGCGGCGTGGTGCACGCCGCCGCGGGCCGACGACGACAAGTATCGCCGGGGCGTCCTCGGCTTCCTGACCGGCTCGGCCGCCTACCCCGGCGCGGCGGTCATCGGCGTCGACGCGGCGCTGCGCACGGGCGTCGGCATGGTCCGCTGGCTCGGCCCCGACCGGGTCGGCCGGCTCGTGCTCGAGCGTCGACCCGAGGCCGTGCTCGGCGACGGCCGGGCGCAGGCGTGGGTCGCCGGCTCGGGCATCGACGCCGCGGACGCCGAGTCGCTCGCCCCCATCCGCACGGCGCTCGCGGAGGGCGCCAGGCTCGTGCTCGACGCGGGGGCCCTTGCCCTCGCGGGCGATGCTTTCGGCCCGACGGTGCTCACCCCGCATGCCGGCGAGCTCGCCGGACTGCTCGGCATCGACCGCCTCGGCATCGAGGCGGAGCCCGCCGACTGCGCCCGCCGACTCGCCGACGAGACCGGCGGGGTCGTCCTGCTCAAGGGCCCGACGACGATCGTCACCGACGGCAGCCGAGTCGTCACCGTGGCCGAGGCGACGCCGTGGCTCGCGACGGCCGGCGCCGGCGACGCGCTCGCCGGCATCCTCGGCGCGCTGCTCGCGACGCGTGCGGCCCGCGATCCGGAGTCGATCACGGAGGACGCGCTCGTCTCGATCGGCGCGAGTGCCGCATTCCTCCACGGCCGCGCCGCGCGCCTGGCCGCGCAGTGCCGGCCCGACGGCTCCGGCGGCGGTCCCTTCACGATCCTCGAGCTCAACGCCCGGATCCCCGACGCGATTCGCGAGGTCCTCGGCGGCTGAGGCGGCTCAGCCGTGCGCGCGGAAGAGCTGGATCGAGGCGCCCGCGACGCCGAGCGGCCCGCGCGGCGCGTACTCGAGCTGCCGCTCCCGGAGCTTGGCGACCGCGGAGTCCCAGAGCAGCGTGTAGCCGGTCACGCCCTCGTGGCTCGGCAGCGTCACCGTGACGGGGGTGTCGAGGCCGTGCACGACGAGGAGGATCCGGTTGGCCGGCTCGTACTGCGGCGTCGAGGCGGCGAGGTACTGCAGCGTGCGCTCGGCGGGGGAGTCCCAGTCGGCCATCGTCATGGGCTCGCCCTGCTTGTTGTACCAGTCCATCTGCGTCGCGGCCGGCACCGTCTCGCCCCAGCGCCCGAAGCGCACCGGCCGCAGCGCCGGGTGCTCGCGGCGCAGCCGGACGAGATAGCGCGTCACGTTCCGCAGCCGGCGTTGCCAGCCGTCGAGCTCCCAGGAC
>CAKUJB010000040.1 GCA_934661165.1 uncultured Microbacteriaceae bacterium
CTCGCGGGACTCGCGATGCTGCTCGCGCACGCGCTGTCGAAGGCCGCGCTCTTCCTCGTCGTCGGCATCATCGACCACCGCGCCGGCACGCGCGACCTCCGGCGGCTCTCCGGCCTCGGCCGCGCCGCGCCCGTGCTCGCGGTCGTCGCGACGCTCGCCGCGGCGAGCATGATCGGGCTGCCGCCGTTCCTCGGCTTCGTGGGCAAGGAGGGGATGTTCGCCGCATTCCTCGATGCGGGGCTGCGGGCCGAGCCGTGGGGCTGGATCGCGCTCGTCGGGACGGCGCTCGGCTCCATCCTCACCGTCGCGTACACGGCGCGGTTCATCTGGGGCGCGTTCGCGAGCAAGCCCGGCGTCGAGCAGCGACAGGCGGTGCGTGGCGAGGCGGACTTCCTGCTGTCGCCGGCGCTGCTCGCCGTCGCCGGCCTCGCGGCGGGCCTCGCCGCGCCCGTCCTCGACGGCTGGTTCCACGGCTACGCCGAGCAGCTGCCCGTCCTCGCCGCGGCGCCCGCCCACCTCGCGCTCTGGCACGGCTGGGAGCCGGCCCTCGGCATCTCCGCGGCGGTGCTGCTCATCGGCGCCGTCGTCGCGGCGATCTCGATCCGGCGCACGCGCCGCGATCTCGAGGCGACGCCGGTTCGGCGCTTCGGCGCGCAGGACGTCTACAACGGCGTGCTCGACCTCCTCGACCGCGTCGCCGCGCGGACGACCTCGCTCACGCAGCGCGGCTCGCTGCCGACCTACCTCGCGGTCATCCTCGGCGTCTTCATCGCGGGTGTCGGGATCGCGCTCGCGGCGAACCGCTCCTGGCCCGAGACGCTGCGAGCCTGGGACTCGCCCTGGCAGCTCGTCATCGCCGTCGTCATGATCGTGAGCGCCCTCGCGGCGACCGTCGCGACGAAGCGCTTCCAGGTCGTCATCCTCGTCGGCGCGACCGGGTACGGCCTCGTCGTGCTCTTCGCGACGCAGGGCGCCCCCGACCTCGCGCTCACCCAGGCGCTCGTCGAGCTCGTGACGCTCATCGCCATGGTGCTCGTGCTGCGCCGCCTCCCGCCGCGCCTCGGCGAGGCGAACGGCTCCCGACGGCCGATCGTGCGCGCGATCATCGGCACCGGGTTCGGCGCGGTCATGGCCGTCGTGGCCGTCGTCGCACTCGGCGCACGCCAGGGCCCCTCGGTGTCGGCCGAATGGGCCGAGCTCGCCGTCACGGGCGGGCACGGGCAGAACATCGTCAACGTCGCGCTCGTCGACCTCCGCGGCTGGGACACCATGGGGGAGCTCTCGGTCATCATCGCCGCGGCGACCGGCGTCGCGAGCCTCGTCTTCGTCTCGACGCGCGACGACACGCTCCCGCGGCTCACGCGGATCCAGCTCATCCGCGAGGTGCGCGCGCAGCGACTGCGCGCCGCGGACCCGGCGATCGACGAGCGCGGCGCCTGGCTGCCGTCCGGCGGCCGCATCGCGCAGCGGTACCGCTCGCTCCCGCTCGAGGTCATCGTCCGCTTCACGTTCCACGCGATCATCGTCATCTCGTTCTTCGTGCTGCTCGCCGGCCACAACGCCCCGGGCGGCGGCTTCGCCGCGGGCCTCATCGCGGGACTCGCGCTCGTCGCCCGCTATCTCGCGGGAGGTCGGCACGAGCTCGGTGCGGCAGCGCCGCTCGCGGCCGGCGCGCTTCTGGGCTCTGGCATGCTCCTGGCCGCGGGCACCGCGACGATCCCGCTCGTCTTCGGCGTCGACGCGCTCACCTCGACATGGTTCACGATCGCGCTGGGTCCGATCGGGACCATCGACTTCGTCACCTCGACCGTCTTCGACATCGGCGTGTACCTCGTCGTCATCGGGCTCGTGCTCGATGTCCTGCGCAGTCTCGGCGCCGAGGTCGATCGTCACGCGGAGCGGCACCACGACGCGGAGGTCGACGCATGAGCGCCTCCCTCGTCCTCGTCGTCATCATGGCGGTGCTCTACGCGTGCGGCGTGTATCTCATGCTCGAGCGCAGCCTCACCCGCGTGCTCGTCGGCTTCCTCCTTGCCGCGAACGCGACGACCCTCCTCCTGCTCATCGTCGCCGGCCCCGCGGGCTCCGCGCCGATCGTCGACGAGTCGGAGGAGGCGATCGGCATCGCCGACCCGCTGCCGCAGGCCCTCGTGCTCACCGCGATCGTCATCACGTTCGGCGTCACCGCATTCCTCCTCGCGCTCATCTACCGCTCGTGGCGACTCGCGAACCAGGACGTCGTCGCCGACGACCGCGACGACGTCGCGATGCGCTCCGGCCTGCCGACGGTCCACAGCGCGGAGGACATCGACGACGGCAGCGACGAGGCGGAGCTCGCGACCGAGTTCGGCGACGAGCTGCGCGCGGGGGATCCGCGTCCCGAGCCCGAGGGGCGTGAGGCGCGATGAACCTCCTCGTCCCCCTCGTCGTCCTCGTGCCGCTGCTCGCCGCGGCACTCGCGCTCGTCGTCCCCCGGCGACCGCGATTCCAGCGCGGCATCGCGGGCATCGCGCTGACGATCGTGCTCCTCATCGGCGCCGCCCTCGTCGTCATCGTCGACCACGTCGGTGCGCTGACCATGGAGGTGGGCGGCTGGGCCGCGCCGTTCGGCATCGTGCTCGTCGTTGACCGGCTCTCCGCGCTCATGGTCGCGGTCTCGGCGCTCGTGCTGCTCGGCGTCCTCGCCTTCTCCGTCGGCCAGGGCCTCGTCGACGGCGACGATGAGACGCCCGTCACGATCTTCTATCCGACGTACCTCATCCTCGGGGCGGGCGTCTTCACCGCATTCGTCGCCGGCGACCTCTTCAACCTCTACGTGGGCTTCGAGATCCTCCTCGTCGCGAGCTACGTGCTCATCACCGTCGGCGGCACCGAGCCGCGGGTCCGCGCCGGCACGACGTACATCGTCGTGAGCCTCGTCTCGTCGCTGCTCTTCCTCGCCTCGATCGCGATGATCTACGCCTCGGTCGGCACGGTGAACCTCGCGCACATCGCGGAGCGCATGGCCGAGATCCCGCCCGACGTCCAGCTCGTGCTGCATGTCATGCTGCTCATCGCCTTCGGGATCAAGGCCGCTGTCTTCCCCCTGTCGTTCTGGCTCCCGGACTCGTACCCGACGGCGCCCGCACCCGTCACGGCGGTCTTCGCCGGCCTGCTCACGAAGGTCGGCGTGTACGCGATCATGCGCACGGAGACGCTGCTCTTCGCCGGGCACGAGCTCAATCCGGTGCTCATGGTCGCCGCGGGGGCATCGCTGCTCATCGGCATCCTCGGTGCGGTCGCGCAGGCCGACATCAAGCGGATGCTCTCGTTCATCCTCATCAGCCACATCGGCTACCTGCTGCTCGGCATCTCGCTCGGCACGGCGTTCGGCACGGCGGCGACGATCTACTACATCGTCCACCACATCATCGTGCAGACGACCCTCTTCCTCGCGGTCGGCCTCATCGAGCGAGTGGGCGGCAGCACCTCGATCCTCCGGCTCGGCGGCCTCATCACGGCGGCGCCCGCCGTCGCCGTGCTGTTCTTCCTCGGGGTGCTCAACCTCGGCGGCATCCCGCCGTTCTCCGGCTTCCTCGGCAAGTACGCGCTGTTCGTCGCGACCGCCGAGCAGGGCACGGCGCTCGGCTACGCCGTCGTCGCGGTCGGCGCGCTCGTGTCGCTGCTCACCTTCTACGTGCTCATGCGCGCGTGGACGCTCGCCTTCCTCCGCCCCGCGGAGCAGGTCGAGGGCTACGAGTCGAACCTCATCGGCCGGATCGCCCTCGCGCCCGGTTCGACCCGCACGCGCGCGACCCGGCAGGTCCCGCGGCTCATGACGACCGCGACCGTCGGCATGGTCATCGCGAGCATCGGCCTCACCGTCTTCGCCGGCCCGCTCTTCGCCTTCGCCGAGCGCGCCGGGGAGGCGCTCGAGACGCCCGAGCGGTACATCTCGACGGTCTACCCCGCCGGCGTGCCGCCGATCGGGGAGACGGGGGCGATCGGATGAATGCGCGGCGCACGCGGGCGATCCCGCCCCGCGAGATTCTCTGGCGGCTCTGGCAGCAGCTCCCGCTCGTCCTGCTCCTCGTGCCGCTGTGGATGGTGCTGTGGGGCGAGTTCTCCTGGCTGAGTCTCACGAGCGGCCTCGTCGTCGCATTCTTCGTGAGCCTCGTCTTCTATCTGCCGCCAGCGGAGCTCTCGGGGCGGATCAACCCGCTCTGGTGCCTCGTGTTCCTCGGCTGGTTCCTCTACGAGGTCGTCGTCGGCTCGTGCCACGTCGCCTGGCTCGCCTTCCGCCCGAAGCCGCTGCGAGGCAACTCGATCGTCGCCGCGCCGCTCGTGACGCGCAGCGACCTGGTCATGACGTTCACCTCGATCGTCATCACGCTCATCCCGGGGTCGGTCGTCATCGAGATCGATCAGGACGACGCGGTGCTCTACCTGCACGCGATCGACGTCGCGAACCAGGACGACGCCGAGGTGCTGCGGCGGAAGGTGCTCGCGATCGAGCGGGGCATCGTCCGGGCGATCGGCAGCCGTGCGGATCTCGCGATCATCCGCGGCGCCGACCCGGTCGCGGCGCCCGGGGAGGAGACCCGATGAGCCTGTTCGTGATGCTCGGCTGGGTCGTCGGCGCGCTCTTCGCCGTCGCCGCGATCCTCGTGACGATCCGGATGGTGCGCGGTCGAAGCCTGCTCGACCGCATGATCGCCTCGGATGTGCTGCTGACGACGGTCATCCTCGTGCTCGGCGCCGAGATGGTCATCAACGAGCACACGGACAACCTCGTGCTCATGGTCGTCATCGCCGCCGTCGCGAGCTTCGCGGCCATCGCGGTCGCGCGCACGATCTCGAAGCAGGACCGGCAGCCCGACTGGGACGAGGCGCACGCGTCCTCCCCCGGCGATCCGGACGACGCGGACGACATGGACGAGGTGGACGACCCGGATGATTCGGACGACGCGGACGACGCGACCGTCGCGCAGGAGGAGGCCAGATGATCCCCGTCGATCCCGGCCTCGACTGGTGGCTCGACCTCGCCTCGCTCGTGCTCATGGTCGGCGCGGGCGTCTTCACCCTCGCGGCGGCGGTCGGCCTGCTGCGATTCCCCGACGCGATGGCCCGCCTCCACTCCGGCACCAAGCCGCAGATCCTCGGGCTCATCCTCATGGTCATCGCGCTCGCGCTGCAGGCGCGCTCGTGGTCGACGCTGCTCATGCTCTCGCCCATCCTCGTGCTGCAGCTGCTCATCGCCCCCATCGCGGCGCAGATGATGTCGCGCGCCGCCTATCGCACCGAGAACTACGTCGCGAGCCAGATGCCGATCGACGAGCTCGCCGAGTCCGAGATCGAGCTCGGGGCCCAGGGCATCCCCCCGGCGGGGCCGCCGCCGGAGTCATAGACTCGTCCTCATGCATGAGGCGCCCGACATCAAGCCCCGCTCCCGCACCGTCACCGACGGCATCGAGGCGACGACCTCGCGCGGCATGCTCCGTGCGGTCGGCATGGGCGATGCGGACTGGGACAAGCCGCAGATCGGCATCGCGTCCTCGTGGAACGAGATCACCCCGTGCAACCTCTCGCTCGACCGTCTCGCGCAGGCGGCGAAGGAGGGCGTCCACTCGGGCGGCGGCTACCCGCTCCAGTTCGGCACCGTCTCCGTCTCCGACGGGATCTCGATGGGGCACGAGGGGATGCATTTCTCGCTCGTGAGCCGCGAGGTCATCGCCGACAGCGTTGAGGTCGTCATGCAGGCCGAGCGGCTCGACGGCTCCGTGCTGCTCGCCGGCTGCGACAAGTCGATCCCCGGCATGCTCATGGCCGCGGCGCGGCTCGACCTCGCGAGCGTCTTCCTCTACGCCGGCTCGATCGCGCCCGGCTGGGTCCGGCTGTCGGACGGCACCGAGAAGGACATCACGATCATCGACTCCTTCGAGGCCGTCGGTGCGGTGAAGGCCGGGAAGATGTCGCTCGAGGATGCCAAGCGGATCGAATGCGCGTTCGCGCCCGGCGAGGGCGCGTGCGGCGGCATGTACACGGCGAACACGATGTCCTCCGTCGCCGAGGCGCTCGGCATCGCGCTGCCCGGCTCGGCGAGCCCGGCGTCCGCGGACCGTCGCCGCGACTACTACGCGCACCGCTCGGGCGAGGCGGTCGTCGGGATGCTGCGCCGCGGGCACACCGCGCGCGACATCCTCACCCGCGAGGCGTTCGAGAACGCGATCGCCGTCGGCATGGCGCTCGGCGGCTCGACGAACATCGTCCTGCACCTCCTCGCGATCGCGCGCGAGGCCGAGGTCGAGCTCACCCTCGAGGACTTCAACCGCATCGGCGCGAAGGTCCCGCACATCGGCGACCTCAAGCCGTTCGGCAAGTACGTCATGCACGACGTCGACCAGCGCGGCGGCATCCCCGTGCTCATGAATGCGCTGCTCGAGGCCGGCCTCATCCACGGCGACGCGCTCACGGTCACCGGCAAGACCGTCGCGGAGAACCTCGCGGAGCTGCGTCCCGAGCCGCTGGATGGCGACGTGCTGCACACGCTCGACAACCCCATTCATGCCACCGGCGGCCTCACGATCCTCCACGGCTCGTTCGCGCCGGAGGGCGCGGTCGTCAAGACCGCGGGCTTCGACGCCGACGTCTTCGAGGGACCGGCCCGCGTCTTTGAGCGGGAGCGGGCCGCGCTCGACGCCCTCACCGAGGGCACGATCGAGCCCGGCTCGGTCGTCGTCATCCGCTACGAGGGCCCGAAGGGCGGCCCCGGCATGCGCGAGATGCTCGCGATCACGGCGGCGATCAAGGGCGCGGGCCTCGGCAAGGACGTCCTGCTCGTCACCGACGGCCGCTTCTCCGGCGGCACCACCGGCCTGTGCATCGGCCACATCGCGCCAGAGGCCGTCGACGGCGGCCCCATCGCGTTCGTGCGCGACGGGGACCGGATCCGGGTCGACGTCGAGGCGCGCTCGATCGACCTGCTCGTCGACGAGGCCGAGCTCGCGGCGCGCCGCGAGGGCTGGGAATCGCTCCCGCCGCGCTACACCCGCGGCGTGCTCGCGAAGTACGCGAAGCTCGTGCGCTCGGCCTCCGAGGGCGCCGTCACCGGCTGAGCCACTGCCCTTCTCCTCGAGTGCGAACCCGTCATGCTCGGATGCGTACGTACGACTCTTGCCTGACATACGTACGTTTCGATACGCTACCTGCATGAATGCGCGCGTCACCCTCTCCGAGCTCCGCAGCGACCTGTACCGGCTCGCGGACCAGGTGATTGAGAGCGGTGAACCGCTTGAGATCACACGGAAGGGCCGCACGTTGCGACTCGTCGCCGAGCCCACGGCCGACCGACTCGAGCGGGTTCGGCCGATTCCGGGGCTGATCGCAGGGGACCCCGACGCGCTGGTCGACCTCGACTGGGCCGGCGAGTGGCGTCCCGGGAGTGCGCTCTAGGGTGAGCCTCCACCTCGACACGCACGTCGTCGTCTGGCTCGCCGCGGGCGAGGCGGGGCGCATTCCGAACGAGACGAGGGCACGCCTCGCCGTGGAGCCGCTTCGCGTGTCCCCGATGGTGAAGCTCGAACTCGCCTACCTGCGCGAGATCGGGCGCATCACGGCGAGCCCCGACGAGATCCTCGCCGAACTGGGTCGGAGCATCGGGCTCGCGACCGATGGCACCGCAATCATCGATGTGGTGGCCACGGCGCTGCCGCTTGACTTCACCCGCGATGCCTTCGACCGGCTCATCCTCGCGCAGGCGACGGCGGTCGGCGCACTGCTCGTGACGAAGGACGAGCGATTGCGCACTGTCGCCCCCGAGCACACGCTCTGGGACTGACGATCCGCGCCCGCCGGGTCGGGCATTGAGCGGCATGCGGTACGCTGTTCGTCCGATAGACACCCGGGTGGCACAACCAATCTGGGGGGACGTCCGCAGCCGCAAGCGGCGGGCGCATTCTCATCAGGCCTTTGGCGTCATTCGAGACCATCGCGCCTGATTCCCCACCGCAGTGCCAGTGCAAGGAAACCTCTGTCATGTCGATCACCGATTCGTCGCCGTCGAAGCAGGCCGCCGCCCACGCGCCCGAGATCCTCACCGGGTCCGGCGCGGTCCTGCGCACCCTCGAGCACCTCGGCGTCAAGGACGTCTTCGGGCTCCCGGGTGGCGCGATCATGCCGTTCTACGACGAGCTCATGGCCTCGACGACCATCCGTCACATCCTCGTCCGGCACGAGCAGGGCGCCGGCCACGCGGCCGAGGGCTACGCCGCGGCCACCGGCGGCCTCGGCGTCGCGATCGCGACGAGCGGCCCCGGCGCGACGAACCTCGTCACCGCGATCGCCGACGCGTACATGGACTCCGTGCCGCTGCTCGCGATCACCGGCCAGGTGTTCTCCACCGTCATGGGCACCGACGCGTTCCAGGAGGTCGACATCGTCGGCATCACGATGCCGGTGACGAAGCACTCCTTCCTCGTGACGAGGCCCGAGGACATCCCGGCGACCCTCGCGGCGGCGGCGCACATCGCGACGACCGGCCGCCCGGGTCCCGTGCTCGTCGACATCACGAAGGACGCGCAGCAGAACTCGGCGCCGTTCATCTGGCCGCCGAGGATCGACCTGCCCGGCTACCGCCCGGTGACGAAGGCGCACGGCAAGCAGGTCGTCGCGGCCGCGCAGCTCATCGCCGAGGCGAAGCGCCCCGTCATCTACGCGGGCGGCGGCGTCGGCCGGGCGAAGGCGTCGGAGGAGCTCGGCGAGTTCGCCCGGCTCATCGGCGCGCCCGTCGTCACGACGCTCATGGCCCGCGGCGTCTTCCCCGACTCGGACCCGTTGCACCTCGGGATGCCGGGCATGCACGGCTCGGTGCCCGCCGTCCTCGCGTTCCAGGAGTCGGACCTCATCATCGCGCTCGGGGCCCGCTTCGACGACCGGGTGACCGGCAAGGTGAGCGCGTTCGCGCCGAACGCGAAGGTCATCCACGTCGACATCGACCCCGCCGAGATCGGCAAGATCCGCGAGGCGCAGGTGCCGATCGTCGGTGACGTCAAGGACGTCCTCGTCGACTTCATCGTCGCCGTGCGGGACGCATTCGTCGCGACGCCGCCCGACTACACCGCGTGGTGGGCCCGACTCGACAAGCTCCGCGAGACGTACCCGCTCGGCTGGGACGAGCCGACCGACGGGCACCTCTCGCCGCAGCGCGTCATCCAGCGCATCGGCGAGCTCACCGGACCGGAGGGCGTCTACGCCGCGGGCGTCGGCCAGCACCAGATGTGGGCGGCGCAGTTCATCAAGTACGAGCGTCCGAATGCGTGGCTCAACTCCGGCGGCGCCGGCACCATGGGCTACGGCATCCCCGCGGCGATGGGCGCGAAGGTCGCGCAGCCGGATCGCGTCGTGTGGGCGATCGACGGCGACGGCTGCTTCCAGATGACGAATCAGGAGCTCGCGACCTGCACGATCAACGACATCCCGATCAAGGTCGCGATCATCAACAACTCGTCGCTCGGCATGGTGCGGCAGTGGCAGACCCTCTTCTACGACGGCCGCCACTCGTTCACCGACCTCGAGACCGGCGGCGGCTCGCGGATGATCCCCGACTTCGTGAAGCTCGCGGACGCGTATGGCGCGCTCGCGATCCGCGTCACGAAGGAGGAGGAGATCGACCCGGCGATCAAGCTTGCGCTCGAGACAAACGACCGCCCGGTCGTCATCGACTTCATCGTGTCCCGCGACGCGATGGTGTGGCCGATGGTCCCGCAGGGCACCGGCAACTCCGAAGTGCAGTACGCCCGCGATCACGCTCCGGCGTGGGATGAGGACTGAGAGGCCGCCGATGAGTCACGTGCTCAGCCTCCTCGTGGAGGACAAGCCGGGTCTGCTCACCCGGGTCGCCGGGCTCTTCGCCCGCCGCGGCTTCAACATCGAGTCGCTCGCCGTCGGGCGCAGCGAGATCGAGGGCCTGTCGCGGATCACCGTCGTCGTCGACGTCGACCAGACGCCGCTCGAGCAGGTGACGAAGCAGCTCAACAAGCTCGTCAACGTCATCAAGGTCGTCGAGCTCGACCCGACGAGCTCGGTGCTGCGTGACCACGTCATGATCAAGGTCAAGGTCGACAACGTCACCCGCTCGCAGGTGCTCGAGGCCGTCGGCCTCTTCCGCGCGAGCGTCGTCGACGTCGCCGCGGACGCGCTCGTCATCGAGGTGACGGGCGACCGCCAGAAGGTCCACGCACTGCTGCGCCTCCTCGAGCCGTACGGCATCAAGGAGCTCGCGCAGTCGGGTACGCTCGCCATCGGCCGCGGCCCCAAGTCCATCACCGAACGCGTCTTCAAGAGCTGAAGCAGAAAAGGAACCAATCAAGTGGCTGAGATCGCCTACGACAAGGACGCTGACCTCTCGATCATCCAGGGCAAGAAGGTCGCCGTCATCGGCTACGGCTCGCAGGGGCACGCGCACGCGCTCAACCTCCGCGACTCCGGCGTCGAGGTCCGCATCGGCCTGAAGGCGGACTCGAAGTCCGTCGCGAAGGCGCAGGAGGCCGGCTTCACCGTCTTGACGACCGCCGACGCCGCGAAGTGGGCGGACGTCGTCGTCATCCTCGCGCCCGACCAGCACCAGCGCGGCCTGTACGCCGCCGACGTCAAGGACAACCTCGAGCCCGGTAACGCGCTCCTGTTCGGCCACGGCTTCAACATCCGCTACGGCTACATCGAGCCGCCGGCCGGCGTCGACGTCCTCCTCGTCGCCCCGAAGGCGCCGGGTCACACCGTGCGCCGCGAGTTCGTCGCGGGTCGCGGCATCCCGGACATCGTCGCCGTCGAGCAGGACGCGACCGGCGGCGCCTGGGCGCTCGCCTTCTCGTACGCGAAGGCGATCGGCGGCACCCGCGCCGGCGTCATCAAGACGACGTTCACCGAGGAGACCGAGACCGACCTGTTCGGCGAGCAGTCCGTGCTGTGCGGCTCGCTCGAGCAGCTCATCAAGTACGGCTTCGAGACGCTCACCGAGGCGGGCTACCAGCCGGAGATCGCGTACTTCGAGGTGCTCCACGAGCTCAAGCTCATCGTCGACCTCATCAACGAGGGCGGCATCGCGAAGATGAACTGGTCGATCTCCGACACCGCCGAGTACGGCGGCTACGTCTCCGGTCCGCGCATCATCGACGAGAGCGTCAAGGCGCGCATGAAGGACGTCCTCACCGACATCCAGAACGGCGCCTTCGCGACCCGCTTCATCGGCGACCAGGACAACGGCGCCTCGGAGTTCAAGCAGCTCCGCGCCGCCTCCGAGCAGCACCCGATCGAGACGACGGGCCGCGGCCTGCGCGCGCTCTTCGCCTGGAAGCAGCAGGACGAGGACTACGTCGACGGGTCCGCCGCCCGCTGAACCGGCACTGATCGACGCGCTCCGCGCATTCCTCGACGAATGCGCGGAGCGCGTGGATCGTCGGTGTCGCCGCCGCCTCGGCGCGCCCCCGCGGGTTAGCCTGGGCGGCGATGAGCAACGCCGCCGCCTACCGCCACCGCGTCCTCAAGGGGGATGAGCGGCCGGCGCAGCACGCGATCCCGCCGACGAGCGGCGGGCGCATCGCGGGGCGGATCATCGGCTGGTCCGCCTTCGGCCTCGTCCTGCTCGCCGTCCTCGCGCTCGCGGTGCCGATCGGGCACGGGCTGTGGCTCGCGCAGGACGCGCTCGACGCGCAGCGCATCCGTGTCGCCGAGCTGAGCGACCGGCCCGTCGCCGGCTGGGTCGAGACCGCGATCGCGGCCGAGGTGCCGGAGGAGACGCCGCTCGACCAGCTGCAGTACGTCGCGACGCACAACAGCACCGTCATCGAGCCGACCCCGCTCCAGCTCTTCATCATCGACCTCGTCGAGCCCGGCACGGCCGACACCCTCCGCTACGAGCACCCGGACCTCACGACGCAGCTCGAGAACGGCATCCGAGCGTTCGAGCTCGACCCGCGCAACACGGGGCGGCGCTTCACGAACACGCATGTCCCGCTCGTCGCGAACCGCTCGAATGCGCCGGACTTCGCGCTCGCGCTCGCGGAGCTCGACCGGTGGTCGGACGCCCACCCCGGTCACGCGCCGATCTTCATCCACCTCGATCTCAAGGAGGACTACCGCTTCCTCGACCCGACGAGCGGGCCGTGGGACGAGGACGCGGTGTGGCGGCTCGACGACGTCGTCGGGAACGCGCTCGGCGCGAAGCTCATCACCCCGGGTCAGCTCGAGGAGCGCATCGGCTGGCCGACGCTCGGCGAGTCCAGGGGGAAGTTCCTCGTGTACATCGACAACAGCCTCGACGCCGCCTACGAGGCGCTCGGTGCGGGCGGCTCGAACGTGTTCGTCGCGCGCGAGGACGGCTCGACCCGCTTCGCGGTGCGCAACGATCCGACTGACCGAGAGATCGCCTTCATCGCCGCGACGGGCGTCATCGTCCGCACCCGCGCCGACGCCGACACGGTGACGAGCACGACGCGGCGGGCGGCGGCCTTCGAGAGCGGCGCGAACCTCATCACGACCGACTACCCGCGAGGCGAGCCTGGCCCGCAGGGCTACCTCGTGCAGTTCGACGGCGGCGCGACAGTGCGGCTGCGCCCGCCGCTGCCCGAGGCGGCGGTGACGGCGGCCGTCGAGGTCGCAGCGGCCGCAGCTGCCGAAGCCGAGGCCGAGGCAGAGGCCGAAGCCGCCGAGTCCGCCCCGGCGCAGTAGCCGCCGGCGCCGGCACCGCCCAGGGG
>CAKUJB010000041.1 GCA_934661165.1 uncultured Microbacteriaceae bacterium
GCGCAGCCGGGTCGCGTCGCCGCCCGCGTAGATGCGCGGCGCGCTCGTGCGCCCCACGGCGTCGACGACGATCCCGCCGTCGACCTCGAGGCCGGCGGCCGCGGCGAGCTCGGTCCGCGGCGCGCAGCCGACGCCGGCGAGGACCTCGGTCGCGTCGATCGTCCGGCCGTCGACGAGCTCGATCGCGAGCCGTTCGCCGGCGTCACCGTGCAGTGCCGCGACCTCGCCGTGCACGACCTCGACGCCGTGCGCGGCGTGCATCGCGTGGAGGTGCGCGGCCATCGTCGGTCCGACGAGCGGCACGAGCGGCACGGCGTTGCGGTCGACGAGCACGACCTCGGCGCCGAGCGTGCGGAGGCCCGACGCGGCCTCCGCGCCGATGAGGCCCGCGCCGAGCACGACGACGCGGCCGCCGGCCGCCGCCGCGCGCAGCGCGACGGCGTCGGTATAGTCGCGCAGCAGCCCGACGCGCGGGTCGTCGCCGCCGGGCCATGCCGGGCGCCGAGCAGCCGCGCCCGTCGCGAGCACGAGATCGTCCGCCGCGAGCGTCGAGCCGTCGTCGAGCGTCGCCGTGCGCGCGCTCGCGTCGATCGCGACGACCCGTCGGCCGGTGACGACCTCGAGGGAGCTCGCCGCGCATTCCTCCGGGGTCGCGAAGGCGAGCTCGGCGAGGGGTGTGCCGGTGACGAGCGCCGACTTCGACAGCGGCGGCCGGTCGTACAGCGCCGGCTGCGACTCGACGATCGTGATCGGCTCGGCGTACCCGCCGGTCCGCAGCGAGCTCGCCGCGGTCCAGCCGGCGATGCCGCCGCCGACGATGAGGACGGACACGGGTCCCCTGGTCAGTCCGCGGCGAGGCTCGCCGGGTTGACGGCGAGCATGATCCGGCCGTCGACGATCTCGACGCGGTGGGCGTTGACGGGCTTCGATGCGGGGGGCGAGAGGGCCTCGCCCGTGCGCAGGTCGAAGCGGGCCGCGTGCAGCGGGCACTCGACCTGGCACTGCTCGATCCAGCCCTCGGTGAGATCGGCGAGCTCGTGCGTGCACGTGTTGTCGAGCGCATAGAAGTCGTCGCCGTCGCGGAAGATCCCGACGTCGTCCGTCGTGCCGAGCACCGCCCGCGCGACCTTGCGCCCCTCGCCGTCCGCGAGGTCGTCGGCCGCGCCGACGTCGACGAGTCCGTCCCCCATGGTGTCTCCCACCCGCGAGCATAACCGTCCGGGCGGCGTCGCCTACGCTGGGCGGCATGGTGCTCGAGGGGGCGATCCCCGGATTCATCGCGGTCATCCCCGCGGGAGGCGTCGGATCCCGGCTGTGGCCGCTGTCCCGCGCCGAGGCCCCGAAGTTCCTCCACGACCTCACCGGCAGCGGGCAGAGCCTGCTCGCCGACACGTGGGACCGCGTCGCGCCGCTCGCCGGCGCCGACCGCGTCGTCGTCGTGACCGGCGCCGCGCACGAGGTCGCGGTCCGCGAGGAGCTGCCGCAGCTCGTGGCGGCGAACGTGCTGCTCGAGTCCGAGCCGCGCGACTCCGCCGCCGCGATCGGCCTCGCCGCCGCGATCGTCGAGCGGCGCAGCCCCGGGGCGATCATCGGCTCGTTCAGCGCCGACCACATCATCCGCGACACCGCCGGCTTCCACCGTGCGGTGCGCGAGGCCGTCGCCGTCGCCGAGACCGGACTCATCGCCGCGATCGGCATCGCCCCGACGGCCCCGGCCGTCGGCTACGGCTACATCCGCGCCGCCGAGCCGCTCGAGATCGCGGGGGCGCCGAATGCGTCCGCAGTGCGCTCCTTCACCGAGAAGCCGAACCGCGCGACGGCGAAGCGCTACCTCGACACCGGCCGCTACGTGTGGAACGCGGGCATGTACGTCGCGCGGGCCGCTCTCATCCTCGAGTGGATCCGCCGCGCCGAGCCGGCCCTCGCCGACGGGCTCGACGAGCTCGCCGCCGCGTGGGACGGCGACGGGCGCGACGCCGCGATCGAGCGCGTCTGGCCGGGTCTCAAGAAGGTCGCGATCGACTACGTCGTCGCGGAGCCCGCGGCCGCGGCCGGCGCCATGGCCGTCGTGCGCGGCGAGTTCGACTGGGACGACGTCGGCGACTTCGCCGCCATCTCGCGGCTGCGGGCCCAGGAGGACTCGAACGGCGTCCACGTCTTCGGCGGCAGCCATTCGAACGTCGTCGCCGACGGCGCGACGGGCCTCGTCTACGCGCAGTCCGGGCGCGTCATCTCGCTCATCGGCATCAAGGACATCGTCGTCGTCGACACCGAGGATGCGCTGCTCGTCACGACGACCGAGCACGCGCAGCAGGTGAAGTCGATCGTCGACGCGCTGCGGCTGAGCGGTCGAGGCGACGTCCTGTAGTCGCGCGACCCCGCGCATTCGTCACGAATGCGCGACGGCTCCGTAACCTTCTGATCACGCCCGCCGATTCGAGGGGGCCGTCCAGCGTCACATTGAGTAACATCGGCGCAACCACAGCGGCCCGCCTCGACACGTCGGGCCATTCCCCAGGAGGACATCCGTGAACACAACCCGCAAGGCCGCCTTCGGCGGACTCGCCCTCGCGGCCGCCAGCGCCCTGCTGCTCGCCGGCTGCGCCCCGGCCCCCGAGGCCCCGGCCGAGACCACCTCACCCGACGCGCCGCAGGCCTCGAGCTTCCTGCCGTGCATGGTGTCCGACACCGGCGGTTTCGACGACAAGTCGTTCAACCAGCTCGCGTACGAGGGCCTCGAGGCCGCGGCCGGCGAGCTCGGCGTCGAGTTCAACGCGATCCAGTCGGGCAGCGACGCGGACTACCTGCCGAACATCGACGGCCTCGTCGCCGAGGGCTGCACCCTCATCTTCACGGTCGGCTTCGCGCTCTCCTCGGCGACCGTCGAGGCGGCGCTCGCCAACCCGGACGTCGAGTTCGCGATCCTCGACGACGCGGCGGACAACGACTTCGACGGCACGACCGACGCGCCGAACATCAAGCCGCTGCTCTTCGACACGGCCGAGGCCGCGTTCCTCGCCGGCTACACCGCGGCGAGCTACTCGAAGTCGGGCATCGTCGGCACCTTCGGCGGCGTCGGCTTCCCGACCGTCTCCATCTTCATGGACGGCTACGCCCAGGGCGTCGCGTACTACAACGAGGCGAAGGGCGCGAGCGTCCAGGTCCTCGGCTGGGACACCGCGAACCCTGACGCGGGCACCTTCGTGTCCGGCGACCCGGCGGTCGGCTTCGCGGCCGGCCCGCTCCCGCTCGCGATCGCGGAGAACCTCATCGCGCAGGGCGCGGACGTCATCCACCCGGTCGGCGGCCCGATCTTCGAGTCCGCCGCTGCGGCGATCGAGGCGTCCGGCAAGGACGTCGCGATGGTCGGCGTCGACGCGGACCAGTTCCTCACCGCTCCGGCGCAGGCGCACCTGTTCCTCACCTCGGTGCAGAAGCTCATGGACGTCGCCGTGTACGACGTCGTCCTGGCCTCGGCCGCCGGCGACTTCGACCCGACGCCGTACGTCGGCACGCTCGAGAACGGCGGGGTCGGCATCGCGCCGTTCCACGACTTCGAGTCGAAGGTCGCGCCGGAGCTGCAGGGTGAGCTCGACGCGATCGCCGCGAAGATCACCTCCGGCGAGCTCGTCGTCACCTCGTACCTGAAGTGACGCGATAGCCGCATCTGCAACGGGGAGGTCGACGTTCGCGTCGGCCTCCCCGCCGCATTCCCCGGCTCCCTGCCCGTCGATAGGATCGACCGCATGAGACTCGAGCTCCGAGGCATCACCAAGACCTTCGGGACCCTCGTCGCCAACGACAGCATCGATCTCACGGTCGAGCCGGGGGAGATCCACGCGCTGCTCGGCGAGAACGGCGCGGGCAAGTCGACGCTCATGAACGTCCTGTACGGACTGCTCCAGGCCGACCGCGGCGAGATCCTCCTCGACGACGAGCCGCAGCACTTCAAGGGCCCCGGCGACGCGATGCGCGCCGGCATCGGCATGGTGCACCAGCACTTCATGCTCATCCCCGTCTTCACGGTCGCCGAGAACCTCATGCTCGGCAACGAGCCCACCCGCGGTCCCGTCCTCGACCTCGCGAGCGCGCGCCGCCGCGTCCTCGAGATCTCGGCGCGTTTCGGCTTCCAGATCGACCCCGACGCCCGCATCGAGGACCTGCCGGTCGGCGTCCAGCAGCGGGTCGAGATCATCAAGGCGCTCTCGCGGGACGCGCAGGTCCTCGTCTTCGACGAGCCGACCGCCGTCCTCACCCCGCAGGAGACCGACGAGCTCATGTCGATCATGCGGCAGCTGCGCGACGCCGGCACCGCGATCGTCTTCATCACCCACAAGCTCCGCGAGGTCCGCGAGGTCGCCGACCGGATCACCGTCATCCGGCTCGGCAAGGTCGTCGGCGAGGCCTCGCCGACGGCGACGAACTCGGAGCTCGCCACGCTCATGGTCGGCCGGGAGGTCGACCTCGTCGTCGACAAGGCGCCCGCCTCGCCCGGCGCCGACGCGCTCGTCATCGACGGGCTCACGATCGCCGACCCGCTCGGCCACCTCGTCGTCAACGACCTCTCGCTCACGGTGCGCGCCGGCGAGATCGTCGGGATCGCCGGCGTGCAGGGCAACGGGCAGACCGAGCTCGCCGAGGCGATCCTCGGGCTCGTGAAGCCGCTGTCCGGCCGCATCCGACTCGGGGACGACGACATCACGAAGTCGCCGCCGCGCCACGTGCTCGACGCCGGCGTCGGCTTCATCCCCGAGGACCGCAGCGAGGACGGGCTCATCAAGTCGTTCACGATCGCGGAGAACCTCATGCTCGACCGGTCGAACGGGGCGCCCTTCGTCCGGCTCGGCAGCATCCGGCAGGCCGAGCTCGCGCGCTTCGCCGAGGAGAAGGTCGAGGAGTTCGACGTGCGCACCCCCTCGCCCTTCGAACCGGTCGGGCGGCTGTCCGGCGGCAATCAGCAGAAGGTCGTCGTCGCCCGTGAGCTGAGCCGCGAGCTGCGCGTCCTCGTCGCCTCGCAGCCGACGCGCGGCGTCGACGTCGGCTCGATCGAGTTCATCCACAAGCAGATCGTCGGCGTGCGCGACGCCGGGGTCGCGGTCCTCGTCATCTCGACGGAGCTCGAGGAGATCCAGGCCCTCGCCGACCGCATCGCCGTCATGTACCACGGCCGCATCGTCGGCATCGTGCCGGGCGACACCCCGCGCGAGACCCTCGGCCTCATGATGGCCGGCGAGGCGGTGGCGGCATGAGCGTCGTGCCCCCCGTCATCGACGACGCGCAGCCGTCGCGGCTGAACCGCGCGCTGCAGCGGATCCTGAACGGCAACTGGCTCGTCGGCATCGTCGCCGTCCTGCTGTCGATCCTCGCCGGCTCGATCCTCATCGCGATCACCGACCCGGCCGTGCAGGCCGCGGCCGGGTACTTCTTCTCCCGCCCGCTCGACACGTTCGCGGCGATCTGGGAGTCGATCTCCGGCGCGTACGCGGCGTTCTTCCGCGGCGGCATCTACAACACGCGCGCCGACAGCTTCGCCGGCGGCATCGCCTCGCTCGTCGAGTCGCTCCACCGCGCGACCCCGCTCATCATCGCGGCGCTCGGCATCGGCCTCACCTTCCGCGCCGGCCTGTTCAACATCGGCGGCCGCGGCCAGATCCTGTTCGGCGCCGCGTTCGGCGGCTGGATCGCCTTCGGCACCGACCTGCCGTTCATCATCCACCCGATCGTCGCCGTCCTCGTCGGGGCCCTCGCCGGCGCATTCATCGGCGCCGTCGCCGGTGCGCTCAAGGCCTTCACCGGCGCGCACGAGGTGATCGTGACGATCATGCTCAACTTCATCGCGCTCAACCTCCTCACCTGGGCGCTCAACCCGGGCGGTCCGCTGCGCGGCCAGGGCAGCTCGCCGCTGACCCCGCCCCCGCCGCCGAACTCGCTCTTCCCGCTCCTGTTCCCCGGCTACTCGATCACGGCCGGCTTCCTGCTCGCGATCGCGCTCACCGCCGGCGTGTGGTGGCTGCTCGAGCGCTCGAGCCTCGGCTTCAAGCTCCGCGCCGTCGGCGAGAACCCGGCCGCGGCTCGCACCGCCGGCATCAACGTGAAGTCGATGACGATCATCGCGATGGCGCTGTCCGGCGGTCTCGTCGGCATCGCGGGCGTCGAGCTCGCGCTCGGCGAGACCCGACGCCCCTTCGGCATCGCCGTCGACAACGGGGTCGGCTTCGAGGCGATCACCGTCGCGCTGCTCGGCCGCTCCCGGGCCTGGGGCATGCTCGCCGCAGGCATCCTCTTCGGCATCTTCCGCGCGGGCGCCGTCCAGATGCGCATCGCCGGCTACTCGGAGGACATCGTGACCGTCGTGCAGGCGCTCATCGTCCTCTTCCTCGCGGCCCCGCCGCTCATCCGCGAGCTCTGGGGCGTGCGACCCGACGGTCGACGGAAGGCGGCGAAGGCGTGAGCACCGACCTCGTGAACCCCATGACGACCTCCATCCAGCAGGTGCGGCTCGTCAGCTGGAAGGCGCCGATCGGCTACGCCGTCATCGCCGTGCTCAGCCTGCTGCTCTTCGTCGGCCTCGCGCACGACGGCACCGCGACATTCGTCCTCACCGAGTCCGACGCCGCGATCCAGCTCGCGCCCTTCGCGGTCGGCGCCCGCGCGTTCGGCCTCATCGTCTCCGTCGTGCTCGTCGCCCTCACCGCCGTGGCGTTCCTGCTCGCGGTGCGCCGGCGACCCGTGCCGATCTGGCTGACGCTCGTCTTCGGCCTCCTGTTCATCGTCGGCTTCCTCACCTGGGCGGCCGGCGCGGCGACGCTGAGCAACACGCTCCAGGTCGCGGGCCTGCTCGCCGGCTCGTTCGGCGTCGCGGTGCCGCTCATCTACGGCTCGCTCGCGGGCGTCATCGGGGAGCGGGTCGGCGTCGTCAACATCGCAATCGAGGGGCAGCTGCTGTTCGGCGCGTTCAGCTCCGCGCTCGTCGCGACGATGACCGGCTCGCCGTGGGCCGGGCTCCTGGCGGCCGCCGTCGCGGGCGTGCTCGTCGCATTCGTCCTCGCGGCCTTCTCGATCCGGTACTTCGTCGACCAGATCATCACCGGTGTCGTGCTCAACCTGCTCGTCGTCGGGCTCACGAGCTTCTTCTACTCGGCGCTCATGACCGAGAACCCGGACCTCTACAACAACCCGCGGCCGGCGCAGTTCACGCGCTTCCCGATCCCGGGGCTGTCGGAGATCCCGCTCCTCGGCCCGATGTTCTTCGACCAGACGCTCATCGGCTACCTCGCGATCGTCGCCGTCTTCGTCACGTGGTTCGCGCTGTACCGGACGAAGTGGGGCCTGAGGCTCCGCTCGGTCGGCGAGCACCCGACCGCGGCCGACACCGTCGGCATCAACGTCAATCGGACGCGGTTCTGGAACGTCGCGCTCGGCGGCGCGATCGCCGGCATCGGCGGCGCCTCGTACACGATCGGCGCCGGCGTCGGCTTCGGGGAGAACATGACGGGCGGCGCGGGCTACATCGCGCTCGCCGCCGTCATCTTCGGCCAGTGGGACCCGCTCAAGGCGGCGCTCGCGGCACTCCTCTTCGGCTTCACGTCGAACCTTGGCAGCCAGCTGTCGATCATCGGCTCGCCCGTCCCGAGCGTCTTCATGCTCATGCTCCCGTACGTCGTCACGATCCTCGCGGTCGCCGGCCTCGTCGGCCGGTCGCGACCGCCCGCCGCGGACGGCCAGCCGTACATCAAGTCATGACGGCCCCCGAGATCGACTGGGCGGCGCTGCGCGAGGCCGCCGTCGGGGCGCTGCAGCACGCGTACGTGCCGTACTCGAAGTTCCCCGTCGGCGTCGCCGCGCTCGTCGACGACGGTCGCGTCATCACGGGGGCGAACATCGAGAACGCGTCGTACGGCCTCACCCTCTGCGCCGAGTGCTCGCTCGTCTCGGCGCTGTGGATGGGCGGCGGCGGGCGGCTCGTCGCCTTCGCCTGCGTCGACGGGCACGGCGAGCCGCTCATGCCGTGCGGGCGCTGCCGGCAGCTGCTCTTCGAGCACTCCGCCCCCGGCATGCTCCTCGCGACGGTGCGCGGCATCCGCACGATCGACGAGGTCCTCCCCGACGCCTTCGGCCCCCGCACCCTCGAGGAGTACGTCCCATGACCGAGGCGTTCGACGTCGTCGACCTCATCCGGGTCAAGCGGGACGGCGGGGAGCTGAGCACCCCGCAGATCGACTGGCTCGTCGACGCGTACACCCGCGGCGTCGTCGGCGACGAGCAGATGGCCGCGTGGGCGATGGCGGTCTTCATCCGAGGAATGCGGCCCCGCGAGATCGCCGACCTCACGCAGGCGATGATCGCCTCCGGCGAGCGCCTCGACTTCTCCTCGATCGCGAAGCCGACCGTCGACAAGCACTCGACCGGCGGCGTCGGCGACAAGATCACGCTCCCGCTCGCGCCCCTCGTGGCTGCGTTCGGCGTCGCGGTCCCGCAGCTGTCCGGCCGCGGCCTGGGCCACACCGGCGGCACGCTCGACAAGCTCGAGTCGATCCCGGGCTGGCGCGCCCGCCTGTCGAACGAGGAGTTCCTCGCGCAGCTCGACGACGTCGGGGCGGTCATCGCCGCGGCCGGCGCGGGGCTCGCGCCCGCCGACGGCAAGCTCTACGCGCTCCGCGACATCACCGGCACCGTCGAGTGCATCCCGCTCATCGCCTCCTCGATCATGTCGAAGAAGATCGCGGAGGGGACCGCCTCGCTCGTCCTCGACGTGAAGTTCGGCAGCGGCGCATTCCTCCAGGACCCGGCCCGCGGCCGCGAGCTCGCCGAGACGATGGTGCGCCTCGGCCAGGACGCCGGCGTCGGCACCGTCGCGCTCCTCACGAACATGCACACGCCCCTCGGCCGCGCGATCGGCAACGCGAACGAGGTCGCGGAGTCCGTCGAGGTGCTCGCCGGCGGCGGCCCCGCCGACGTCGTCGCGCTCACCGTCGCGCTCGCGCGCGAGATGCTCGCGCTCGCCGGCCGGCCGGACGCCGACGTCGAGGCGGCGCTCGCCGATGGCCGCGCGATGGACGCCTGGCGGCGCATGATCGCGGCGCAGGGCGGCGACCCCGACGGCGCGCTGCCGGTCGCCCGCGAGTCCGAGACGATCGTCGCCGACCGCGACGGCGTGCTCGTCGCGCAGCCCGCGCTGCCGTACGGGATCGCCGCGTGGCGGCTCGGCGCGGGCCGCGCCCGCAAGGAGGACCCCGTGCACCACGCCGCCGGCATCGACCTCCACGTGAAAATCGGCGAGCCGGTCCGCGCCGGCCAGCCGCTGCTCACGATGCGCGCGGACGAGCCCGCGCGATTCCCCCGGGCGGTCGAGGCGCTCGAGGGCGCCTGGGCGATCGCGGACGCCGCCGATGTCGCCTCCGGCGCGGTCGCCGTCGACGACGGCGGGCCGCTCGTCCTCGATCGCATCGGCTGAGGGCCGGCGCTTCGTCTCGGGCTTCGCCCTCGCTCAGCGACCGACTTCCGGTCCCTGAGCGAGCCGAAGGCGAGACGAAGGGCCGACCTGTCCCCGCGCATTCCTCCCGTCTGCCGCGCTCGACACGACAGCAGGACGAATGCGCGACAGCAGGACCGATCGGCCCGATCCGTCCGGTGCCCGCGCATTTCTCCTCCGCTCCCGTCCGCCGCTAGCGTGGTGGGATGCACATCGACGAGCTCCGGAAGCTGCCGAAGGTCAGCCTGCACGACCACTTCGACGGCGGCGTCCGGCCGCAGACGATCCTCGAGCTCGCCGACGCCGTCGGCCTGCCCGTCCCCGCCGACACCGCCGACGCGCTCGGCGACTGGGTGCTCGCGCAGTGCACGGGCGGCGACCTCGTGCAGTACCTCTCGACCTTCGAGCTCACGGTCGGCGTCATGCAGACGGCGTCCGCGCTCGAGCGGGTCGGCAAGGAGTTCGTCGAGGACCTCGCCGCCGACGGCGTCGTGTACGGCGAGATCCGCTGGGCCCCCGAGCAGCACCTCGGTGGCGGGCTGAGCCTCGACGAGACGGTCGAGGCCGTGCAGCGCGGCATCGAGGCGGGCATCGACGCCGTGGCCGCCGACGGCCGCACCATCCGCATCGGCCAGCTCCTCACCGTCCTGCGCCACCTCGACCGCGGCCGCGAGATCGCCGAGCTCACGGTGCGCCACCGGGAGCGCGGCGTCGTCGGCTTCGACATCGCGGGGCCCGAGGCCGGCTTCCCCGCGTCGCGGCACCGCGAGGCCTTCGACTACCTCGCCGAGCACTTCATGCCCCGCACGGTCCACGCGGGCGAGGCGGACGGCATCGACTCGATCCGCGGCGCGCTCCTCGACGGCCGGGCGCTGCGGCTCGGGCACGGCGTGCGGATCATGGAGGACATCTCGTTCGAGGACCAGGGCGAGCTCGTGCAGGTCACCTTCGGCGAGGTCGCGGACTGGGTGCGCGACCGGGAGATCCCGCTCGAGATCTCGCCGTCGTCGAACCTGCAGACCGGTGCGTGGGGCCGCACGCTCGAGGAGCACCCCTTCGACACGCTCTACCGGCTCGGCTTCCGCGTCACCGTCAACCCGGACAACCGGCTCATGAGCGGCACGACGATCACCGACGAGCTCGCGAACCTCGTCGAGCTGTACGACTACGACCTCGACGACCTCGCCGTCTTCCAGTTCAACGCCGCCGCCGGCGCGTTCCTCCCCGTCGAGGAGCGCGAGGAGCTCACCGAGCTCATCGCCCGCGCGTACGAGTAGAGGACTGTCGCCGCGCGCCGCCGGTCGGTGCGCCGGGCGGGTCGCTGCTCCGCGCATTCCTGGATGGCGGGCGATTCACCCGGTGGCGGGCGTCGCCGCGCCGAGACCCGCCACCCAGTGAATGACCCGCCGTTCGGCGCAGCGCGCACCCGCGTCGGCGCGGCGCGGCGCCGAGCGGGCTGCGGCGCAGGCCGCGGGAGGAATGCGCGGGGTCGCGCCTCAGAGCCCGAGCAGTGCCCGCATCGCGGCGTCGAGCTCGGCGACCGCGGCGGCGGCGCGCTCGCGGCGCTCGCGGCCCGTGCCCTCGTGGGCGGCGGCATCGAGGTAGACCTTGAGCTTCGGCTCCGTGCCGGAGGGGCGGACGATGACCCGGGAGCCGTCCTCGAGGCGGTAGCGGAGGATGTCGGCCGGCTCGAAGCCGTCGACGCCGAGCAGGAAGTCGTCGGCCGCGACGACGGCGCGCCCCGCGATCGACGTCGGCGGCGCGGCGCGGAGCTCGCCCGTGAGGCGGCCGATCTCGGCGAGGTCGGTGACCCGGATCGACACCTGGCCCGAGGCGCTCGCGCCGACGGCGGCCGCGATGCCGTCGAGCACGTCGTCGATCGTGCGGCCCTCGTCCCGCCAGCGCTGCGCGAGGTCGGCGAACCGCAGCGCCGCCGAGATGCCGTCCTTGTCGCGGACCTTCGCGGGGTCGACGAGGTAGCCGAGCGCCTCCTCGTAGCCGTAGACGAGGCCTGGCGTGCGGGAGATCCACTTGAAGCCGGTCAGCGTCTCCGCATGCCGGAGGCCGAAGTGCTCGGCGATCCAGCCGAGCGCGGGGGAGCTCACGAGCGAGTTCGCGAGGGCGGGATCGGTGTCGGCATCGTCGTCGGTACCAGCCGCGCCGGCGCCCGCGCCGTGCTCCTCCGCCGCGGCCCAGCCGAGCAGCAGGCCGAGCTCGTTGCCGGACAGCCGGCGCCAGCCCTCGGCCGCGGCGGGGTCCGGCACGGCGACGGCGAGCCGATCGGCGTCGGGGTCGTTCGCGAGGACGAGGTCGGCGCCCGCGTCGCGCGCCGTGCGGAAGGCGAGGTCGAGCGCGCCCGGCTCCTCCGGATTCGGGAACGCGACCGTCGGGAAGTCGCCGTCCGGCTCCGCCTGCTCGGCGACGAGGATCGGCGAGGGCAGCCCCGCTTCGGCGAATGCGTCGAGCAGCGTCGCCGCGCCGACTCCGTGCATCGCGGTGTAGGCGATGCGCAGCGGTGGCTGCGTGCGGTCGCCGCCCCGCGCATTCGTCCCGCTCGTGACGAGGCCGGCGGTCGCGAGCACGTACGCGCGCACGACCTCGCGGTCGGCGACCGTGAAGTCGGTCGACCGCGGGAGGTCGGCGAGCGCGCCCGCGGCGACCGCGGCGATCTCGGCGGCGATCTCGGCGTCCGCGGGGGCGACGATCTGGGACCCGCCGTCGGCGCCACCGAGGTAGACCTTGTACCCGTTGTCGCGGGGCGGGTTGTGGGACGCGGTCACCATGACGCCCGCGCTCGTGCCGAAGTGCCGGACGGCGAACGCGAGGACCGGGGTCGGCAGCATCTCGGGCAGCAGGATCGCGCGGACCCCCGCGCCGGCCATGATGGTCGCGGTGTCGCGGGCGAAGACCTCCGAATTGCGCCGGCCGTCGAAGCCGATGACGATCGACGGCGCCGACTCTCGGGCGAGCAGGTAGCGGGCGAGGCCCGCGGCGGCGTGCGCGACGACGATGCGGTTCATCCGCATGGGGCCGGCGCCGAGCTCGGCCCGCAGGCCCGCGGTGCCGAAGGCGAGGCGGCCGCCGAAACGCGCGGCGAGGTCCGCGGCCGCGGCCGCGTCGCCGTCCCGGGCGCGCCCGAGGATCGCCTCGAGCTCGGCG
>CAKUJB010000042.1 GCA_934661165.1 uncultured Microbacteriaceae bacterium
CCCCCGCACCGCGCGTCATCGCGCATCGGGGGCTCGCGACGGCGGCGCCGGAGAACACGGCGCTCGCGTTCATGCACGCGCTCGCGGCCGGTGCGCACTACCTCGAGACGGATGTGCACGTCTCGGCCGACGGCGTCGCGATCATCAGCCACGACCCCGACCTGCGACGGCTCACGGGGCAGGACATGCGCGTCGGGGATCTGACGGCGGCCGAGCTCGCCGAGGTCGCGCTCGGTGAGGACCAGGGCTTCCTCACGCTCCTGGAGGCGCTCGACGGCTTCCCCGACGCCCGCTTCAACATCGACATCAAGGACGCCGGCGCGATCCTCCCGACGGTCGCGGCGATTCGTCAGGCGAGAGCCCTCGACCGGGTGCTCGTCACCTCCTTCGACGAGCGCCGTCGTGCGGCCGCCGTCGAGGAGCTGCCCGGTGTCGCGACCTCGGCCTCGGCGCGGCGATTCCTCCCCGCGCTGCTCAGCGGCCATGTCGGCGCGAGCGCATTCCTCCGTCGGGCGATGCGCGGCATCGACGCGGTGCAGATTCCCGAGCGCGCGCTGGGGCTTCCGACGACCGGTGCGCGGTTCATCGACCGATTCCACGACGCCGGCGTCGAGGTCCACATCTGGACGGTCAATGAGCCGGCGCGCATGGCCGAGCTGCTCGACCACGGCGTCGACGGGCTCGTCACCGACCGCGCCGACCTGGCGATCTCCCAGGTCGACCGATATATCCTGCCTGAGAATCCCCTGTGACCTGAGTTCCGTCGGCATCGTTCCGGGCTCCCCCGTGGTTACAGGACATCGCCGCCGCGGCTCGCCCGCGGCGCGCGGACAACCCGAATGATCGAAGGGCGAGACCATGGCAGATCGCAGCCTGCGAGGCATGCGCCTCGGTGCACAGAGCTTTCAGAGTGAAGAGGGCGTCGACTTCGTCGAGCGCGTGACGGCCCGCTACCGCGCGGACGACGGCAGCGAGTTCGAGGTGAAGTTCGCGGTCGACGCGGAGGTCCCGGCACGCTGGGAGAATGCGCGGACCGGCCAGGTCGGTGCGCTGCTCGATGCCGAGGGCGACCTCATCGAGCAGGAGGAAGTCGAGGAGAAGGCGGCGCGCACGCACTGGAACATGCTCCTCGAGCGTCGCACCATCCCCGAGCTCGAGGAGCTCCTCGAGGAGCGCCTCCAGATGCTGCGCGAGCGCCGCGGCGAGCTGACGCACACCGGCTGAGCGCCCGGCGTCAGCCGAGCTCGCGCCGCGCGGCGACCCGCAGTCCGACACCCGCGCCGGCGAGCAGTCCGATGCCAAGCGCGCCGACGGCGATCTCGATCCACTGGCCGGCTGCCGCCGCGGGGGTGATCGTGTCGACGAGCGGCACGGTCGTGACGATCGAGCCCGCGGTGTACCACGGCAGCGACTCGGTCACCGCGCCATCCGGTCCGATGACGGCCGTGATGCCGACGGTCGAGGCGTTGACGACGGCGCGGCCGAGCTCGATCGCCCGGATCCGGGCGAAGGCGAGCTGCTGCGCGCTCTCGTCGGTGCGGCCGAAGTCGGCGTTGTTCGACGACGAGATGATGACGCGACCGCCGTCGAGCACGGACTCCCGCAGCAGCGCGTCGTCGACGATGTCGTAGCAGATGCTGATCGCGAGCCGGACAGGTCCTCCCGCAGTAGGCAGGTCCATGACCGCGTCGGTCGTGCCCGGCGTGTACTCGCGCTGGATGAGGTCGACGAGGCCGGGCGCGAGCATGCGGAAGAACCAGCGGTCCGGCACGTATTCGCCGAAGGGCACCGGATGGCGCTTGTCGTACTCGTCGAGCACCTCGCCCTCCGACCAGAGCATCGCCGTGTTCGTCCAGAACGGGGTGCCGTCCGCCGCCGTCCGCTCGACGACCGACTGCGCGATGAGCGGCGCGCCCATCCGCTCCGACACCTCGGACCAGATCGCGGCGGCGTACGGCTCGACCCGCGGATCCCACTCGCTTGAGCCCTCGGGCCAGACGACGAGATCGACCTCGACCTCGCCGAAGAGCGGCTCGGTCGCGCGGTACTGCGCGGCGAGCAGGTCGCCCGGCTGCCGATCGGGCGCGTCGAAGTACCCCGCCTTCGCGTTGCCCTGCACGACGGCGACCCGCAGCTCCCCCGTGGCGGGCGTCGGCCACACGGGCCACACCAGGAGCACGGCGAGGAGGCCGATCGGCGCGGCCGCGCGGCGCAGCGGCGGGATCCCCCGATACCGGACGGCCTCGATCGTCACCGCGACGAGGAGCACGACGAGGAAGGTCATGCCCGAGATCCCGACCCAGGGGAAGAGGTCGGCGATCGGGGCGTCGACCATGGCGTGGCCGACCCGGCCCCACGCGAATCCGCCGTACGGCCAGACGCTGTTGGTCGCCTCGCGCAGCGTCCACAGGCCCGCGACGGCCGCCGGCAGGGCGAGCAGGCGCCCGGCGACGCCCGGCCAGCGCTGCGGCAGCCAGCGGTACGCGAGCGTCACGAGCATCGAGCCGCCGGCGAGATACGCGGAGCACAGCACCGCGAGGCCGAGCATCGGCACCGGCCCGAGGAAGATCGAGGCCCACTGGATGTGGAGCAGGTAGAAGCTCAGCCCGTAGAGGAAGCCGAGCAGCGCGGCGCTGCCGAGTCGACGGCCGATGAGCGCGAGCAGCAGCCCCGCGATGCCGAGCAGGATGCATGGCCACCAGCCGAGGTCGGGGTGGGCTGCGTCGCTGAGCGCACCCGCGGCGACGGCCGTGGGGATCGCGGCCCAGAGCGGGAGGAGCGCGCGCGGCGCGACCGGGGTGCTCATCGGCCGCCTACAGCTCCAGCGTCCCGACGACACCTCGGCGCACCGCGTCGATCGCCTGCCGAGCGGCCCGGGCGACCGAGCCCTCGGCGACCTGGCGCAGCTGCTCGAGCAGGTCGACGGTCTGTCGGCCCCAGCGCACGAAGTCGCCCGCGGCGAGGTCGGCGTCCTGCAGCACGAGGTCGAGCGAGCCGCCGCGGGCCCAGCGGTGCATGGCGCGCACGAGTCCGAGCGACGGCGGCTCGCTGCCCGGCAGTCGGTGCGCCTGCTCGAGGTCGTCGAGCTCGGCCCACCGATCGGTCGTGCGATCGAGCGCCTCGGCGAGCACTCGCCCGCCCGGCAGACGCATTCCGTGCTCGATGCCGCCCTCTCGGCGCGGCTCGTAGACGAGACAGGTGACGAGCGCCGCGAGGGCCGGCGCGTCGAGCCCCTCCCACAGCCCGAGGCGGAGCGACTCCGCGACGAGCAGATCCCGCTCGCCGTAGATGCGGCGCAGCCGGCGGCCGTCGTCGGTGAGGGTGATGTCGTCCGCCGTCTCGCGGGCGTAGCCGAGCTCGAGGAGCACGTCACTGACGCGATCGAAGACGCGTGCGACCGCGCCGGTCCGCGACTCGATCTGCTGGACGAGCTGGTCCGTCGCCCGGCGCAGCTGCCAGTAGCGCTCCGACCAGCGCGCGTGCTGCTCGCGGTCAGGGCAGCCATGGCAGGGGTGGCGCTTCATCGCGGTGCGCAGTCGCTCGAGCTGGGTCTGCCGGCGGTCGCGGTCGGCGCGCTTCGCGTCGACGGGGAGCTTCTTGCGCTCGAGATCGCTGAGCTCGCGGCGGATGCCGGAGTACTCGCGGAAGTCGCCGCGATCGCAGGCCATCGAGGCCGCGTAGCCCGCGAGGGACTCCTCCTGCGACCGGACGCGGTGGGCGAGGTCGACGACGGCGCGGTCGGCCTGGAACTGCGCGAACGAGGACTCGAGGATGTCCCTCGTCACCTTCCGGCCGAACTGGTCGATGAGGTTCGCCGCCATGTTGTAGGTGGGTCGGAAGCTCGAGTTGAGCGGGTAGGTCCGCCGGGACGCGAGCGAGGCGAGCGCGGCCGGGTCGACGCCCGGCTGCCACTGCACGACCGAGTGCCCCTCCGTGTCGATGCCTCGGCGGCCCGCACGTCCCGTGAGCTGCGTGTACTCCCCCGGTGTGATCGGCACCCGGGCCTCGCCGTTGAACTTCTCGAGCGACTCGAGCATGACGCTGCGCGCGGGCATGTTGATCCCGAGGGCGAGCGTCTCGGTCGCGTAGACGACCTTGACGAGCCGCTGCTGGAAGAGCTCCTCGACGACCTCCTTGAAGACCGGCAGGAGCCCGGCGTGGTGCGCGGCGACACCGCGTTCGAGGGCGGCGGCCCACTCGAAGTAGCCGAGGACGCCGAGGTCCTCGTCCGGCAGCGTGCGGCACCGCTCCTCGACGAGGTCGCGGATCCGGGCGCGCTCCGACGCATTCGTGAGCTGCACGCCGTCGCGCACGATCTGGCGCACCGCCTGATCGCAGCCCGCGCGGCTGAAGACGAAGACGATCGCCGGCAGCAGGCGCCGCTCGGCGAGCAGGCGCACGACCTCTGGGCGCGGCATCCGCTCCGTGTCTCGTGGGGCGAACTGCTGACCGCCCCCGCGACCGCGCCCGCGCGCGTACGGGCGGCCGCGGCCCCCGCTCCTCGCGTCGAAGGCGAGCCGCTGCCCCGTGCGGCGCACGAGCTCGGCGAGTTCGCGGTTCACCGTCGCGGGCCCGCCGCGGCGCACCGCCTCGGCGTCCTCGAAGAGGTCCACGAGCTGGCGGCGCACGAGCACGTGCTGGTCGAGCGGGACCGGTCGCTCCTCGGAGACGATGACCTCGGTGCCGCCGCGCACCGCCTGGAGCCAGTCGCCGAACTCCTCCGCGTTCGACACCGTCGCGCTGAGCGAGACCATCCGCACCTCGCGCGGCAGGTGGAGGATGACCTCCTCCCACACGGCGCCTCGGAAGCGATCCGCGAGGAAGTGGACCTCATCCATGACGACGACCGCGAGGCGGGCCAGCAGCGGCGAGTCCGCGTAGAGCATGTTCCGCAGCACCTCGGTCGTCATGACGACGATCCGGGCGGTCGGATTGACGTTGACGTCGCCCGTGAGCAGGCCGACCGCCTCCGCGCCGTACGCGTCGACGAGCTCGTTGAACTTCTGGTTCGACAGCGCCTTCATCGGCGTCGTGTAGAAGACCTTGTCGTCCGGGCCCTGCATCGCGCGGAAGATCGCGAACTCGGCGACGATCGTCTTGCCGGCGCCGGTCGGTGCCGCGACGAGGACGCTGCGCCCGGTCTCGAGGACCTCGCACGCGGCGATCTGGAACGGGTCGAGCTCGTGCCCGAGCGTGGTCCGGAACGCCTGGAGCAGCGGGCTCGCGGCACGTCGTCGTGCCGCCGCGTAGCGATCGGCCGGCGACGCCACGTCAGCGCCGCTCACGCGGGGCCCTCGTCGCCGTCGAGTGCGGCGAGCGGGACCGGCTCCTCGTCGAGCAGTCGGGCCTGACGTCTCGCTCGCCATCGGTCGTTGATGACGGCGAGTGCGGCGGCGGCGAGGTACAGGACGAGCATCGGCACGGCGAGCAGCAGCATCGAGATGATGTCGGAGGCCGGCGTCGCGATCGCCGTGAAGACGACGATGCACAGCAGCGCGATGCGCCACCCGCGCAGGATCGTCACCCCGCGCAGCACGCCCGCGAAGTTGAGGACGACGAGGATGACCGGCAGCACGCAGGCGACCCCGCTCACGAGGATGAGCTTGAGGAAGAAGTCGTAGTAGTAGCGGGCGGACAGGTTTGACACGGACTCCGCGGGCGCGAAGCTCAGCATGAGGTCCACCATCCGCGGCATCGCGAACCAGCCGAGGGCGCAGCCGGCGAGGAAGAGCGGGATGGCGGCCGCGAGGAAGCCGATCGCGTACCGCCGCTCCTTGCGCACGAGACCCGGCGTGACGAACGCCCACACCTGGTAGAGCCACACGGGCGAGGCGATGAGCACCGCGATCGTCAGCGCGATCTGCAGGGTGAGGTCGAAGGAGACGCCGAGCGTGTCGAAGTCGAGCGTCACGTGACGGCCTGAGGCCTCGGCGACCTCGGTGATCGGGGCCTGCAGCGTCACGAACACCCAGCCGGACGCCCACCAGCCGATGACGCCGGCGACGAGGATCGCGACGAGCGAGATGATGAGCCGTCGGCGGAACTCCTTGAGGTGGGCGCCGAGGCTCATCCGGGCCTCGCGGTCCCGCGGGCGCCCGGCCGACTTCGCCGCCACGGTGCTCAGGAGGCTGGCTTGCCGTCTTCGCCGTCGACCGGCGCGGACGGCTCGGGCGCGGGCTGCGCCGACTCGGGCTCCTCCGCGCTCTCGGTCTTCATCGTCTTGACCTCCTTGCGGAAGATCCGCATGGACTGGCCGAGGCTCTTCGCGAGCCCGGGCAGCTTCGGTCCGGCGAAGATGAGCACGAGCAGGACGACGATCGCGATGATGACGATCGGATTCTCGAAGATTGCCCGCACGCGCACGCCTCCTGACAGCTGGAACGCGGCAAGTCTAGTGGGCGTCGCCGCGGTACCGGCTGAGCGAGTCGACGGCCCAGTCCCGCACGGCCGCGCGCACCTCGCCCGGCTCGACGACGCTGGCCCCCGGCAGCTCGACGAGCAGCCGCTGGAGCGTGCTCGGCGCCGCGATCGCCACCTGGATCCGCACCCGGTCGCCGTCGCGGTCGAGGCGGCTGGGCCGGTACGCGGCGGCGAGCGATTCGGCGGCGGCGTCGAACTCGACGGTGACGAGCGGGTCGCCCTCCCCCGGGACGAATGCGCTCGCCGCCTCGTCGATGACGGTCACGTCGTTCTCGACGGGCGTCTGAAGCAGCTCGAGCCCGCTGATCCGGTCGAGGCGGAACGTGCGCACCGCGCCGCGCAGGAGGCACCACGCCCGCAGGTGGAAGTCGGCGTCGATCGCCTCGATGCGCAGCGGCTCGACCTCGCGCCGTGCACTCGTGTCCGATCCGGCGGACCGGTAGTCGAAGGCGACGCGTCGGCGCTGCGCGATCGCCTCCCGGAGCGGATCGAAGTTCGGTGTGCGGCTCGGGACGACCGCGGTCGGCGCCGCCTCGCCCGCCGCCCCGTGCCGCAGCTTCTCGACGAGGCTCCCGTACTCGGGTGACGCGGCGATGACCGGGTCGGCGGCGAGCACTTGGAGCCCGGCGATGAGCGCCGCGGCCTCCCGGCCGGAGAGCCGCGGGACCTCGTCCTCGATCGCGATCCGGTACACGAGCGCGATCTCGTCGTCGTGCTCGAGGGCATCGAAGTCGATGTCGAAGAGGTCGCCGTCCGGCAGCGGTCCGTCTGCGATTCCCGAGACGGTGAGCTCGAGCGCGGACCGTCGGATGTAGTCCTCGTCGTAGCCGAAGTGCTCGGCCGCCTCGGCGACGCTCACGCGACCCCGCTGGGTGAGGTACGGGACGAAGGCGATGAGGAACGTGAGCTTGTCGAGCGCGACCTTCGGCGACCGGCGCTCAGCCATGACGCGCCGCCAGCTGCTCGAGCCTGGAGATGACGCGTGCGCGGAGCTCGCCCTCGCTCACGACGACGACATCGGGATGCATCGCGACGAGCTCGTCGGCGAAGAGCGCGTGGTCGGTCCAATGCACCTCGAGGACACCGGGTTCGCGCTCGACCGTGTCCGCGCGGTTCGCGAGTCGCACGGCGCCGTCGGACCCGGGCACGACATGGACGACGGCGACGTTGCTCGCGCGATAGGCCCGGAGGCCCTCCGAGACGATCTCGTCCTCCCCCGGCTCGAGCCTCAGCGCCTGCTCGTCGCGCTCGACGACGCGGCCGAGGATGCGCTGCAGCAGGAACGTCTTGCGGGTGCCGTCGGCCTCGGCGGCCAGCAGCAGCCAGCGGCCCTCGTGCACGATCGGCGCGAGCGGGGAGACGCGTCGCCGGCTCGGCTCGGTCTCGTCCGCTCGCTGATAGTCGAACTCGACGACGACGCCCCGCTCGATCGCGCGCCGCAGCGGCTCGAGGGCGGCCTCGCGTACGCGGAGGAACGGGAGGAATCCGACGATGGGCTCCGACGGGGACACGCCGAGCCCCTTGAGCTTCGTGAGCGCGCGCCTCGACTCCGCCGAGTAGGAGCCGTCGCGCCACACCTCGGCGGCGAGGCCGAGGAGCGCGAGCTCGCCGCCGCTCAGGCGCACCTGGTCGGGCAGCTCGTAGGCCTCGCGGGAGATCCGGTAGCGGGCGTTCTGGTTGTTGCCGACTTCGCCCGCGGTGTCGAGCACGTCGATCCGGATGCCGAGGTCGCGCAGCTGGTCCTTGTCTCGCTGGAAGAGCTGCTCGAGGGCGGCCTCGGCGCTGTCAGCGCGCTCGCTGTACCCGGCGACGGACGTCATGATCTGGGCCTTCGTCAGCCCCGCATTCGTCGCGAGCAGCGCGAGGATGAGGTTGAAGAGTCGCTGCTCAGGCGGTCGCTGGGTGGCCACAGCGAGAGTCTAGGACGCTCGCGGTCAGTGGGTGTGCCGGTCCACGCCGAGCACGTCGATGACGAAGACCATCGTGTTCCCGGCCGCGACGGGCGAGCCGCCCGCATCCCCGTAGCCCTCGCTCGGCGGGATCGCGACGAGGATGCGGGATCCCGCCTGCGCGCCGATGACCGCCTTCTGGAAGCCGGGGACGACGTCGTCGAGGTTGAAGGAGTGCGGGCGGCCCGTGGTCCAGCTCGTGTCGAAGACCTCCCGGGTCTCCCACTCGACGCCGATGTAGTTGACGATGATCTGGTCGCCCGCCTCGATCACCTCGCCGTCGCCCTGGATGAGGGTCTCGACCGCGAGCTCCGTCGGCGCGGGCGCGCCGGTGAAGGTGAGGCCCGGCTGGCCGTTGGGCGCCGTCGTGACGGCGGGCAGCCCCTCGACGGCGGCGACGGAGACCCCGCTCGCGCGTCCCGGGAACGCGGCGTGGATGTCGACGATGCCGACGACCGTCTGCTCCTCGGTGAAGCCGAAGTTCGTCGCGAACGGGCCGAGGAACTCGGCGGCCGGAGCGACGGTCACGACCCGTGAGCCGACGGTCGCGCACGCGGTCGCGGCGAACATGGGCAGCTCAGGGTCGGTGTTGAACAGGAGGATCTCGCCACCGTCGACCACCGCGCCGGTCGCGCCGTCATAGATCGTGACCTGGGCGCTCACCGCGTCCCCGGGCTCCACGAGCCGGCCCTCGCCGGCCTCGGCGATCGCGCGGGTGGCGCTCGAGGCGACGAGCGGGGTCGGGAAGGCCGCGACGGCCGGGAAGTCGGTGAGCGCGCCGCTCAGGACCACGGTGTCGGCGAGGCCGCCGGCCGGGACCGCGGGCTCGCAGCCCGCGAGCTGCCCGACGGAGCACGCGCTCAGCGACAGCAGGGAGGCCGAGGCGAGCAGGAGGCCGATCGATTTCCGCACCGGGCTACTCTACCGAGCCTTCGCCGAGGCCCTGCGCGGCGTCAGCGGCCGCCTGCGCGTGCCGTGCGGCCTTCCGCGCCCGCTTCGGGCTCGTCTCGCGCTGGCCGATCGCTCCCGGGGTCCACGCCTCGACGTCCTCGTCGCCGTAGTCGTCCTTCGACGCGCGGCGCTTGCGCTCCGGCAGCACCGTGCCGGGGGCGAGGCGGCGGGCGATGAGGAGGAACCCGGTATGCCCGCTCATCCGGTGGTCCGGGCGGACCGCGAGGCCCTCGACGTGCCAGGTGCGCAGCAGCGTCTCGCTGGAGACGGGGTGGGTGAATGCGCCGCTCGCGCGGATCGTCTCGACCGTCCGCGACAGCTGGGTCACCGTCGCGACGTAGGCGCACAGCACGCCGCCCGGCGCGAGCACCTCGGCAGCGGCATCGACGCAGTCCCACGGGGCGAGCATGTCGAGGATGACGCGATCCACGCCGCCGACCCCGAGTCGTGACGGGGCGACGTCGGCGAAGTCGCCGAGCGCGATCTCCCACTGCTCGGGCGCCGACCCGAGGAAGGCCGTCGCATTCGCGGCGGCGACGGCGGCGAACTCCTCGCGCCGCTCGATCGACAGCAGCCGGCCCTCGGGTCCGATCGCGCGGAGCAGCCACAGGCTCAGCGCGCCGGAGCCGACGCCGGCCTCGACGACCCGGGCGCCCGGGAAGACGTCGGCCTGCGCGATGATCTGGGCCGCGTCCTTCGGATAGACGATCGCCGCGCCGCGCGGCATCGACATGACGAAGTCGCTGAGCAGCGGGCGCAGGCACAGATACGCCTCCCCGGTGTTCGAGCTGACGACGCTCCCGTCCTCGAGTCCGATGATGTCGTCGTGCGCGAGGAAGCCGCGATGGCTGTGGAACTCGCCGCCGACCGTGAGCGTCACGGTGTTCCGACGGCCCTTCGGGCCGGTGATCTGGACGCGCTCCCCCGCGCGGAAGGGTCCGCGCACGACGTTCACGCGCCGACTCCGGCGAGGGCGAGCACGTCCGCGGCGGTGCGTCCGGCGAGGGTGTCCCACCGCAGGTGGCGATCCGAGTCGGGGATCTCGACGAGGAACGGCACGGCGACGGCGATCGTGCCCGCGGCGATCGCGGCGGCGATGCCGACCCGGGAGTCCTCGAGCGCGACGCAGTCGCCCGGGTCGAGGCCGAGCGCGGCGGCCCCCCGCAGATAGGGGTCGGGGTGCGGCTTCGCATGGGCGACCTGGTCTCCCGCGATGATCGCGGCGAAGGCGTCGAAGCCGAGCTGCGCCACGATGCCCTCGGCCATGCGGCGGTACGACATCGTCACGAGCGCGCAGGGCACCCCCGAGTCGTGCAGGTCCTGCAGGAGCTCGACCGCGCCAGGGCGCCAGGGCATCGCGGTCGGATCGAGATGCGCCGTCACGTGATCGGTGAGCCACTCGATGATCTCGGCCTCGCCGAGCCGGACGCCCGCGAGCTGCAGCAGCCGTGCGGACTCGTGCAGGCCGTTGCCGACGCATTGCAGCGCCTGCTCCTCGGTCCACTCCCCGCCGAACGAGCCGACGAGCTCGCGCTCCGCATTCATCCAGAGCGGCTCCGTGTCCACGAGCGTGCCGTCCATGTCCCAGAGCACGCCGACGCGCCGATCCACCGCCATGATCACCGATGCTAGTTCTATCCTGGGGGCATGGCCGAGTCGGTACTGAGCGGGGCCCGGATCCTCGTCGTCGCCTTCGAGGGCTGGAACGACGCCGGGGAGGCCGCGAGCAGCGCCGTGCGGCGGCTGCGCGACGAGCTCGGGCTCGTCGCCGCGGTCGAGCTCGATCCCGAGGACTACTACGACTACCAGTTCGCGCGCCCCCTCATCGCGACGGGCTCGGACGGCGTGCGTCGGATCACCTGGCCTGGGGTGACGCTGTTCGCCCCGACGGACCGCGAGTCCGGGAGCGTGCATGTGCTGCTCGGCACCGAGCCGTCGCGGGGCTGGCAGACCTTCGCCGCCGAGATCATCGAGCTCGTCGACGAGCTCGAGCTCGACGTCGTCGTCTTCCTCGGCGCGATGCTCGCCGACGTCCCCCACAGCCGTCCGATCGGGGTCCACGCCTCGAGCGAGGGCGCCGAGCTCCGCGAGATCCTCGGGCTCGATCGATCGCAGTACGAGGGGCCGATCGGCATCCTCTCGGTCCTCGCGCTCGCCTTCGAGGAGGCGGGGATCCCGAGCGCGTCGGTGTGGGCCTCGGTCCCCCACTACGTCCACAACTCCCCCAGTCCGAAGGCGACGCTCGCGCTGCTCGACCGGCTCGAGGAGCTCGTCGGCGTCGCCGTGCCCCGCGAGGAGCTCCTCGCGGAGGCGGCCGCCTGGGAGTCGGGCATCGACCAGCTCGCCGAGGAGGACGAGGAGATGGCGTCCTACATCGAGACCCTCGAACGCGCGCGGGACACGGTCGACGCGCCGGAGGCCAGTGGCGACGCGATCGCCGAGGAGTTCGAGCGGTACCTGCGCGGCCGCGGGGAGCAACCCGGCGCCTGAGGTCTCAGGCCGCGCGGAGCAGCCCCGACGCGAGCAGGATCATGATCGCCGCGCCGAGTGCGATGCGGTAGATGACGAACGGCAGGAACGACCGCGTCTGGATGTACCGCATGAGGAATGCGATGACGAGCCAGCCGACGATGAAGGCGATGAGCGTCGCGACCGCGGTCTCCGCATAGCCGAAGTAGCCGGTCGAGCCCTCCCGCACCGCGGTGACGAGCTCGTACAGTCCGCTGCCGAGGACGGCGGGGATCGCGAGCAGGAAGGCGAACCGGGCGGCGGCGGGCCGCGTGTAGCCGAGCGCGAGCCCCATCGAGGTCGTGGCGCCGGAGCGGGAGACGCCGGGCACGAGCGCGAGCATCTGGGCGAGCCCGATCCAGATGCCGTGCGGGTAGGTCATGCGATCGAGCTCGCGGTCGCGTCGGCCGAGCCAGTCGGCGAGCCAGAGCAGGATGCCGAAGACGATGAGGACGACGGCGACGATCCACAGGTTGCGGAATGCGTCACGGATCCAGTCCTGCGCGAGGAAGCCGACCGCGCCGATCGGGATCGTCCCGATGATGACGATCCAGCCGAGCCGGACATCCGGGTCGCCCTTGGGCACGCCGGAGCGCGGCGAGAAGTGCCGGAACCACCGCCCGATGATGCGCGCGATGTCCTTGCGGAAGTAGATGAGCACGGCGAGCTCGGTGCCGATCTGGGTGATCGCGGTGAAGGTCGCGCCGGGGTCGACCGCTGACGGCAGGAACTCGCCGGCGATGCGCAGGTGCGCGCTCGATGAGATGGGGAGGAACTCGGTCAGGCCC
>CAKUJB010000043.1 GCA_934661165.1 uncultured Microbacteriaceae bacterium
AGCGGGATCGGCCAGATCCGCAGAGTGTCTCGCCAGCGCAGCCCCCAGTCGATCGGGAGTCGTTCCCCTTGAGCCGGCGACCGGCTCGGATGGAACATCGTGAATACGACGATGACCGCGATATATGCCAGGGTCAGCAGGATGCCCGGGATGATTCCCGCCAATAGTGTGGGCCCGACCGGGACTTCGGCGAACCCTGCGAACAGCACCAGGAGAATGCTCGGCGGAATGATCTGACCGATCGTCCCTGACCCCATCACCGCACCGACGGCGAGGCGCTTGTCGTACCCGGCTCGGAGCATTTCGGGGATGCCGATCCGCCCCATTGCATACGTGATGCCGACGGTCGACCCGCTCACGGTGCCGAGCCCGGCCCCGGCAAGGGTCGTCGTCACCGCGAGTCCTCCGGGGAACCAGGCCAGCCAGTGCTTCGCTGCGACGTACAGGTCGGTCGTGATGCCCGACCGCCAGAGCACCAAGCCCATCAGGACGAACATCGGAATGACGCTGAGCGTGAAGGAGGCCGAGCTCGTGAATGGCGCATCACCCAGCAGTCCACCCAGCGCCTTCGGCCCGGCGATGATGCCAATGCCGATCGCCCCCGTGATGCCCATCGCCGCACCGACGGGCACATTGATCAGGATCAGGATGAACATCAGCACCAGGAGCGCAACACCTTTGAGCTCTCGGGGAATCGGCAGCGTGCTGATGACGATCAAGAGAAGCCCCGCGGCGATCGCGCCACTTGCCACGAGCGCCCCTGGACGCCAGCGGATGGAGTTCGACTCGACCCGCCCCGTCGAGGGCGTCAACTGCTTACTGCCGTTCACTGCGCATCACCATTCGCACTGGGCTGCTCCCCCGGCATGACAAAGGCCCTCACAACGAGCTGGAACGTGTCGAACACGAGCAGGACCAGGTAGGCGCAGAGCCCGATCGGCACCAGGAGCCGAGCAGGCCAGATGGGCACTCGGTACGCTCCGATGTATTCACCGATCGAGGCATTGTGAAACGCCTCGATCAGACCCAGCCAGATGAGGGCGACAAGAAAGACGAGTGTCACCAAGGACGCGAGCACCGCGACGATGGCCTGGGAGGCCTCCGGCAATCGGGCGGTGATGATGTCGACGGAGATGTGCTCGTTCCGTCGCTGCGCCGCCCAGGCGCCGATGAACACGGCGGCGATCATGTACCAGTTGGAGACGACTTCCAGGGTCCCTGGAATCGGACTGTTGAAGGCGACCCTCGCGAAGATATCGATCGCGATGTGTACCGCGATGGCAACCACGGCGGCAGCCCCCACCCAGTTGAGGATGCGGATGGCCCACTTGATCAGTGGGCCATCCGCAATAGGGCGAGACATTCGCGGTCGGCCAGTTTCTACTTCGGTCGGTGCTTGGACAGCACTTCTTCGGTCAGCAGGTCGAGGTACTCCGCGTAGTCCTGAGCCGGTGCTCCCGCCTTGTAGTACTCCGCCCAGCTGGCCCAGTCGCTCGGGTAGCCCAGCGCCGTCACCTTGTCCAACCATTCGGCATGCGCGTCCACGAATGCGGACAACGTCGCATTCGCATTCGTGATCGCGGTCGGAGCGTTATTCGGCAGCTCGGTGAGGACGTTCTGATGGTGCTTGGCGACTGCATCAGTGAAGTCCCGGGCCGGTGTGATGAAGTTCACCCCAGCCGTGGCAGCGTTCCCGACGAAGTCCAGGTTCGCCTCAGCCGTCCGGATCAGGCCCGATTCGATGTAGACAGGGATCTGGTCCCACATCGCCTGCTGCGCGATGAGCGGGAGCGCATCCCAGCTGTCGGTGTTCATGGAGACCATGATGCTGGTCCACCCCGTGAACCCGCCAGAGGTGTAGTTCTTGCCATGGTCCGTCAATCCGAGAGCATTGATCTCACCCATGCCTCCCATGTGGCAGTCGACGACACCCTGCTGGAAAGCCGAGTAGGCATCAGCCGAGGGGACGGTGACTGGCACTCCCCCGATGTTCTCCGCTTCCTGGGCCCAGGCCTCGCCGCCCACCCGCATTCGCTTTCCGGCAGCATCCGCCAGCGAGCTGACGGGATCCTTGCAGATGAGGTCGTAGGAGTAGACCGCGAGGAACCTTGGAATGATGGGGGTGAGATTATGCGATTCGATCTCGGCCATGTACTCGTCAGACGAGAAGGCCCAGTCGAGGAGCGCCGCCTGCCCCTGCATCGGCCCGATGATGGGGCCGGTGTCATGGAGGAACCCTGCCTTGCTGATCCAGTTGTCGATCGGGAAATCGGCTGGCGTATAGACCTGCATGAGGACGGCGAGATCGACCAGACCGTCACCGAGGCCAGAGGCGATCTCGTTCTGCGGGAGAAGGCTTCCCGCATAGAAGTACTCGAACGTCACCTTGCCTTCGGTGGCCTCGGTAACAGCATCGGTGTAGTCCTCGAGTACCTGCGTACTGTAGTTCTCAGGCCCGTAGAGGGTCGCCACCTTCAATACGACCGGCTCCATGTCAGCGAAGCCCGTCTTCTCGACAGGCTGTGCAGGGGTCTCTCCACTCGAGGGAGGGATCTCACCACTTGAGCATCCTGCAAAGACCACCGCGGCCGCGAGGGTCATGCTGACGCCAATCAGGGATGGGATTCTTCGTGACCGTGTTCGTGCGGGGTTCGCCATCAGCTGTCTCCTTTGACTGTGTGCCGACTACCGATTGGGAAGATTGGTCTATCATCTCTACCGATAGGCCATTACGGCATGATTGCACAGGATCGAAGGCGCGTCAATGACGAATGAACTCCCGCGGACGCTGGACTTCTGTGATCGCACGGCGGATCCCGACGACGTTCTCGTGCTGCTCCATGGAACCGGCGGCACTGCGCTGAGTCACTTCGGTCCAGCCATCTCGCACTTACGAGCTCACTACCGCATCATCGCCCCGGATCTCACGCTGGGAGGGTTGGGCTCGGATGCCCCGAATGCCGTCGCAGCGCTGTGCGACCAGGCTGAGTCCGCACTGCCAGAACTCTCTGGCCGTGGACGGCGCACGCTGGTCGGCTACTCGCTCGGCGCGGTCGTTGCCGCAAGTCTCGCCGCGCGCCAGCCGGAGACCTGGACCCACCTCGTACTCATCGCAGGCTGGTCGGTGACGAGCGCCCAACAGCGTCTTCGGCAGCAGCTCCAACTCAGGCTGGCGGAGCGGGATCCAACGGCTTATCGTCAGCTCATCGCGCTGATGGCGTTCGGTGCACCGTTTCTCGCGGCACGCACCGACGCCGAGGTCGCCGAGATCGTCGCGGCGGCCGAAGTGAGCCCAACCGCCCGCGAAGACGCAATGATCAACAGCTGGATCGACATCAGCAATGACCTCGACCGGATTCGAGCATCAACACTCGTGATCGCCTGCACCCACGACGCGATGGTGCCACCGGCGCACGCCCACGAACTCCACGATGCGATTCGCGGTTCAACCCTCGTCGAGCTTGCCGCCGGGCATGCCGTGCTCCTTGAGGCACCCGACCGACTCGCCGACGAGATCGTTCGCTTCCACACCGAACCACGGGGCGGCTCCCCGAGGGGAGCGTGAGCCGGGGGCCATCTGTGACGAGGGGGTCAGTCCCGGTATGTGCCTACGACTTGCGCCGGCGCGACACCTCGTACAGCGCGACGCTCGCCGCGACGCCCGCGTTGAGCGATTCGGTGCGCGACTCGATGGGGATCGACACGATCGCATCGCAGTGCTCCGTCACGAGGCGCGATAGCCCCTTGCCCTCCGAGCCGATGACGAGGACGAGGGGCGATGATGCCAGCTCCAGCTCGGGCAGCGAGACGGTGCCACCGCCGTCGAGGCCGAGGACGAAGAGTCCGCGGGCCTTGAAATCCTTCAGCGCGTTGTTGAGGTTCGAGGCCATCGCGACCGGAATGCGGGCCGCCGCCCCCGCGCTCGTCTTCCACGCCGCGGCGGTCACCCCGACCGAGCGACGCTGCGGGACGATGACGCCCTGCCCGCCGAATGCGGCGACCGAGCGGATGATCGCGCCGAGGTTGCGTGGGTCGGTGATGCCATCGAGTGCGACGAGCAGCGGGGTCTCGCCCGAGGCGATGACCTGATCGAGCAGGTCGAGCGGGTGCCGGTACTCGTAGGCGGGGACCTTGATCCCGACGCCCTGATGGACCGTGCCCTCGCTCGTCATCCGGTCGAGCTCCTGGCGGGTGATCTCGACGATCGGCAGCTTCCGACCGTTCGCGATCTGGATGATCTCCTTGACCCGGTCGTCGAACTCGATCCGCTGGGCGAGATAGAGCGTCGTCGCGGGAATGCGCGCGAACAGCGCCTCAAGCACCGAGTTGCGTCCGGTGACGAGCTCGCCGGTGTCCGTCGTCTTCGGCGTGCGGCGTCGGGCGACGCGCTCCTCGAACGCCTTCGCGGCGATCTCGGCATCGGTGACGGGGACGTGCCCGCGGCCGCGCGCCGCCGCACCCTTCGCGGCTGGCTTGCCCCCTGGCTTCGCCGGGAGGCCCAGGCGCTCCCGCGAGCGCTCAGTCGCCGCCTTCCGCTTGCCGGACTTGTGGTAGGTCCGATCCTCCGCCTTCGGCGTCGGGCCCTTGCCCTCGAGCGCCTGGCGCCCCTGCCCACCGGAGCCGACCTGCGGCCCCTTCTTCTTGCGACTTGCGCCAGGGCGCCCGGGCTTCGTCATGTCAGGCTCCAATGTGTGCCGTCGGCGCCGTCCTCGAGCTGGATGCCCGCGGCGGTGAGTGCATCGCGGACCGCGTCCGCCGTGCCGAAGTCTTTCGCGGCCCGTGCCGCCTCCCGCTGCGCGAGGAGTCCCTCGATGAGGGCGCCGAGTGCGGCCCGCTCCGGCCCCGACTCCTCGGCGCCGAATACCGGATCGGCGGGGTCGAGGCCGAGCACCCCGAGCATCGAGCGCACCTCGGCGCGCGCGATGCCGACCGCGGCGAGGTCGCCCGCGTCAAGTGCCGCATTCGCGATGCGCACGGTGTCGTGCAGCACGGCGAGCGCCTGCGGCACCCCGAGGTCGTCATCCATGGCGGCGGCGAATGCGTCCGGCACCGGCAGCAGCGCAGGGGCGGTCGCCTGCCCGGTGGCGAGTGCTCGCGCGGAGCGTGCGAGGAACTGCTCGATCCGGCCGAGCGCCGCGTCGGCCTCCGCGAAGGAGCCGTCGACCAGATCGATGGTCGAGCGGTAGTGGGCGGCGGCGAGCGCGTAGCGGACGACGACCGGGCGCACCTGCTCGAGCACCTCGGCGGCGAAGATCGAGTTGCCGAGCGACTTCGACATCTTCTGCCCGTTGACCTGGACGAGGCCGTTGTGCAGCCAGTGCCTCGCGAAGCCGTCGCCGGCCGCCGTCGACTGCGCGAGCTCGTTCTCGTGATGCGGGAAGCGCAGGTCGAGCCCACCGCCATGGATGTCGAAGGATTCGCCGAGGTAGCGGCGGCTCATCGCCGAGCACTCGATGTGCCAGCCCGGTCGGCCGTCACCCCACGGCGAGGGCCAGGAGGCCGAGTCGGGCTCGGCGGGCTTGCGTCCCTTCCAGAGCGCGAAGTCCCGCGGGTCCCGCTTGCCTCTCGGGTCGGCGTCGGTCGCCGACGCCATGTCGTCCCGGCCCTGTCGGGTGAGTCGCCCGTATGCGGGCCACGAGCCGGTGTCGAAGTAGACGTCACCCGAGCCATCCTCCGCGGCGTAGGCGTGCCCGCGCTCGATGAGCCGCTGCGCGAGCTGCTGCATCTCTCCGATCGAGGCGGTCGCGCGCGGCTCGTACGTCGGCGGCTGGATGCCGATCGCGGCATATGCGGCACTGAACTCGAGCTCGACCCGGTAGGCGATCGCCCACCAGCGCTCAGGATCGCCCGTCGCAACGGCGACGTCGAGCACCTTGTCGTCGATGTCGGTCACGTTGCGGACGAAGGTGACCCGGTGGCCCCGGTGGTCGAGCCAGCGACGCCACAGGTCGTAGACGAGCGCTGAGCGCAGGTGCCCGATGTGGGGGCTCGACTGCACCGTCGGACCGCAGACGTACATGCCGACCTGCCCGGGCACCCGCGGCACGAAGTCGACGAGCGACTGCGTCATGGAGTCGTACAGCCGGACGGTCACCCTCCAAGCGTAACGGGGGCGGGCTGGGCGGGGTCGAGCTCACGGGCCGGGGTCTGGCGAGGGGATTCCGCCCGGGCGAGGGGATTAGGCAGCCGGATGCCCTCGCGCAGGCGCATCCCCCTCGCGAGGCGCCGGTCAGCGGGAGACGAGCGCGGAGGCGACGGCGCCGATTCCTCGACCCTCGCCGGTGAGTCCGAGGCCGTCCGCCGTCGTACCGGCGACCGAGACCGGGGCGCCGACCGCGTCGCGCAGCACCCGCTCGAGCTCGTCGCGACGGTCGCTGATCCGCGGCGCATTCGCGACGATCTCGACGGAGACGCTGTGCACACGCCAGCCGTGCGAGCCGAGCAGCGCCACCGCATCGTGGATGAATGCGAGTCCCGAGTAGCCCTGTCGCGCGGGATCGTCGGTGCCGAAGACCGTCCCGATGTCGCCGAGCCCGGCGGCCGCGAGGAGGGCGTCGACGATCGCGTGGCAGGCGGCATCGCCGTCGCTGTGTCCGGCGAGCGCCGGGTGCTCTGGCCACTCGACGCCAGCGAGCCGCAGCGGTGGGACCTCCCCGAAGGCATGCGCGTCGGCTCCGACACCGGTCCGATAGACCCGGCTCGTGGCGGTGTCCGTGTCCTCGAGACGATCGGCTTCCGCACTCGGCAGCCGCGGGCCCTTCGCGAGCATCGGCAGCTCGCCGGCGGGGATGCTCGAGTCGCGCAGGATCGCCTCCGCCCGGGCGAGATCCTGCGGATGCGTGATCTTGAATGCGCGCTCGCGCCCGGCAGTCGTCACCACGCGGTGCCCGGCGGCGCTGAAGACCGCCGCGTCATCCGTGTAGGTGATCGCCGCGGGCCCCATCCCTCGATAGGCGCCCTCGAGCTGGCCGCGGGGGAAGCCCTGCGGCGTCTGCGCGAGGGCGAGGTCCTTGCGATCGAGCGTCCCGGTGATCTCGCCGTCGCGAAGCACCCGCTTCACGGTGTCGACGACCGGCAGGGCGGGGACGACCCCGCAGCCGAGCTTGAGGACGAGCCCCGCGACCGAATCGAAGAGCTCCGGCGGCGTGAGCGCTCTCGCCGCGTCGTGGACGAGCACCGCGACGATCTCCGGGGCGAGCGCGCGGAGCCCTGCGGCGACCGAGTCGGCACGCTCCGCGCCGCCGGGGATGACCGTCACCAGCCGGTCGTAGTCCTCCCGGTAGACGCGCTTCGCGATCCGGGCAGCCTCCTGGAGGTGGTCATGGGGTGCGACGACGACGAGCTGCGCGAGCAGGCCCGCCAGCCGGACACCGTTGAGCGCGGCCTCGAGGACGGTGCCGTTCGCGAGCGGCACGAAGGCCTTCGGCACGCCGAGGTCGAGACGGCTGCCCGCACCGGCCGCGACGACGATGACCGCAACGGCCGCCTTCGTCGTCGACTGCTCTGACATCGACATGCTGCCCGGTCGCTCCCACCCTGCGTCTGCTGCTCGCCAGTGTAGGACGAGCGGGCGAGCGGACCGCGCAGGTCAGGAGGCGAGGACCTCGTCGAGACGGAGGGCCGCCTGCTCCTCGCCGGTCTTCTCGGCGAGCGCGAGCTCCGAGACGAGGATCTGCCGCGCCTTGGCGAGCATCCGCTTCTCACCGGCGGACAGGCCGCGGTCCTTGTCGCGACGCCACAGGTCGCGCACGACCTCGGAGACCTTGATGACGTCGCCGGAGGCGCGCGTCTCGAGGTTCGCCTTGTAGCGGCGGGACCAGTTCGTCGGCTCCTCCGCGTACGGGGTGCGCAGCACCTCGAAGACCTGGTCGAGGCCCTCCTGGCCGATGACGTCGCGGACGCCGACGAGGTCGACGTTCTCCGCCGGCACCTCGATCGTCAGGTCGCCCTGCGCGACGTTGAGCTTGAGGTACGTCTTCTCCTCACCACGGATGACGCGCTTCTTGATCTCGATGATCTTTGCGGCGCCGTGATGGGGGTAGACCACCGTTTCACCAACGACAAACTGCATAGAGAAGGTCCTTTCGAGGCATTCGATTCTACCACCGGCGCCCGGGTAGGCTGGACGGCGTGAATACCACTCGAATCGCCGGGAAGCCAGTCGCTCGAATCGCCGGTGCCGCCGCGCTCGCGGTCGCGGCCCTGCTCGGCACGAGTGCCTGCTCCCTCGTCGCGCCCGTCGCGACGATGATCCAGTACGACCCCGCGGACGGCATCGGGACGAACCTCGGCGACGTGAAGATCCGCGACGTCCAGGCGCTCGCCGACGAGGACGGGTCGATCAGCCTCTACTTCTACGTCGTCAACGGCGGCGCCGAGCAGGCCCGGCTCAACGTCTCGCTCGGTGCGGGCGGCGCGGACGGCTCGGCCGCGATCTCCCTCGAGCCGGGTCTCGGCTCGACCGTCGGCGGACCGGGGGACGACTTCTCGATCGTCGTGAGCGACCCGACGGACGCGCGACTCGGCGGCCTCTACCCCGTCTACTTCCAGGTCGGCCAGGCCGAGGGCCAGGAGCTCCTCGTCCCGGTGCTCGACGCGACGGACCGGCCGTTCTTCGAGGACTACCTGCCGTAGGGCGCGGTCCCCGGTCGGGGATCCGCGAGGGTCAGCGCTGCTGACCCTGCGCGGCGACCGCCGCGGCGCCCGCCGCGGCCGCCTCGGGGTCGAGATAGCGCGACGGCGCGGTCGGCCGCAGCTCGTCGTCGAGCTCGTACACGAGCGGGATGCCGGTGGGGATGTTCAGCTCCGCGATGTCGGCGTCCGAGATGCCGTCGAGGTGCTTGACGAGCGCGCGCAGCGAGTTGCCGTGGGCCGTGACGAGCACGGTCTCGCCGGCCCGCAGCTCGGGCGCGATCCGCTCGTGCCAGTACGGCAGCAGGCGGTCGATGACGAGCGAGAGGCTCTCGGTGCGCGGCAGCTCCGCGTCGGGGATGCCGGCGTAGCGCTCGTCGCCGACCTGGCTGTACTCGTCGTCGTCCGCGAGCGGCGGCGGCGGCACGTCGAAGCTGCGCCGCCAGGTCTGGAACTGCTCCTGGCCGTACTCGGCGAGCGTCTGCGCCTTGTCCTTGCCCTGCAGCGCGCCGTAGTGGCGCTCGTTGAGCCGCCAGGTGCGGTGCACCGGGAGCCACATCCGGTCGGCGGCCTCGAGCGCGAGATTCGCCGTCTGGATCGCGCGGCTCAGCACGCTCGTGTGGAGCACTGTCGGCTGGAGCCCGCTCTCGAGCAGCAGCTCGCCGGCCCGCCGGGCCTCCCGCGTCCCCTGCTCGGTGAGCCGGACGTCGACCCAGCCGGTGAAGAGGTTCAGCTGATTCCACTCGGACTGGCCGTGCCGGAGGAGGATGAGGGTGCTCATGGCTCCAGCGTACGTGGCCCGAGCCTCGCACAGCGTCCCGGGCGAGGCTCGGTCAGCGTCGGCGCGCGCGAGCGAGGTGCACGCCGAAGAGCGCCGCGACGAGGAGTCCGAGGGCGGCCGTGGTGAGGAAGGCGACCGTGAAGTCGGTCGCCGCCGCGATGAACCCGACGACGAGCGCTCCCGCAGCAGTGCCGGTATCGAAGCCGATGTTCCACGCCGCGCTCGCGGTGTCGCGGAGGCGGCCCGGGACGGAAGCGAAGGACATCACGAGCGTGAGATTCTGCATCGCCCCATAGGCGAGGCCGAGGAGCAGCGTCCCCAGGATGAACGCGAGCGCGGTCACCCCCGGCTCGGCCGCCGCCCACGCCACGAGGACGATCCCGACCGCGCCGATCAGGAACAGCGGCAAGATGAATCGCGTGGGGCCGTACCGATCGGCCAGGCCGCCCGCGAGCCACCGACTGATCGCGGTCGTGATGCTGAAACTGAACAGCGCGAGCATGACGGCGACCGCGGTGAAGCCGAGTTGCGGCGCAAACGTCACCAGCGCCCCGCCGGGCGTCGTGATCGCCAGCAGGACGAGCACCGGCACGGCGAGGGCGAGGAATGCGGATCCACGTCCCACGATCGGCTCCGCCGCCGCGGCGTGATCGAGCTCGGGCAGGCGGTCGATGCGAGCGCCAAGCCGGAGCGCGAAGGGGACCGCGAGCACCGGGAGCGCGCCGAGCGCGAAGACCACCCAGAAGTCGAGGAGTTCCGCGACGAGGGCCGAGGTCGGGACGAACAGCGTCTGGGGCACGGCGATCGCCAGCCCATAGATGCCGATGGCGCGCCCCCGGTGCGACTGCGCGACCAGGCGCACGACCGCACTCGAGCCGCACACCGTGATGATCGCAAAGCCCGCCCCGCGGAGCGCGGAGAAGGCGAGCAGGGCTGGGAGTGCATCCGTCAGCATGAACAGCACCGAGGGTGCGCCGAGCAGCACGACCCCGGCCGTGAGGACGACCCGCCAGCCGAAGGTCCGCAGCGCCCACGGCACCACCGTTTGGCCGAGCACGGTCGCGAACAGGAGGACGGCGTTGACGAGCCCCGCCCCACCCTCGTCGGCACCCCCGTGTCTCGCCCAGAGCGGCGCCGTCGGCAGCAGCAGCGCGAACCCGGCAAAGCCGAGCCCCGTCATCCACAGCAGTGCGGACATCCCGGGCGCACGCCAGATCGACACCGGCGGCGTCCCCTCGTGCATTCGTCCAGTCTCTCCTGCGCCGGGTCGAGCGCGGCACGCGGCCGCGGCGCGGACGGTCGCTCAGGCGCCCTGCGGCGGGTGGATGAGCAGCTCCGCGCGCTCGGCGAGGTACGCCTCGAGATCGTCCACGCCGGCAGCCCCCGGATCGCACGGCCTCGCCTCGAAGTTCACCGTCTCGCCCTCGCGGCAGCCGCCGCGCTTCGCCGCGAGCGCGAGTTCGTAGTGCTCGGTGATCGAGGCGGCGACGACGCTGCGCCGCCGGTCGGTGCCGGCGACCCGGATGACCCGCCCGGTGTGCAGGATCTCGCCATTCGGGGTGAGCAGGAATGCGCCGAGCCGCCAGACGCGACCGATCGGCCGAATCGTGGCAGGCTGCACGAGGATGCCGAATATCCGTCGCGGCGGCGTGTGGACGGCGAGCACCTCGTCCCTCGCGCCGGCGGCGGTGAGCCGCTCGACGAGGCCTCGAACGCCGTCCCCATCCGGGGGCGGGCTTTCCGAATCGCTCCCCGTCACGCCGCGCCGCCGCGTTCGCGGCCGACGATCTCGCGGGTTGCGGGCGCGACCTCCGCACCGAAGGCCTGGAGCTGCCCCGGGTCGTCCGACGCGAGGATGAAGGTGCCGACGCCGTCGTCGAGCGCGAGCGCGGCGAGCCGCTCGGCGAATTCGTGCGGGTCGGCGGCGAGCTGCCCGATGTTGAGGAGGCGGCGGATGTCGCGCGGGTCGCGGCCCGCCCCCGCGGCGGCCTCGTCGATGGCGGCGTTGCCGCGCGCGAGATCCCCGGGCTGCATGTAGCCGAGCGAGGGCACCCAGCCGTCGCCCTTGCGTCCGGTGAGCGCGAGCATGCGCGGCTTGTATGCCCCGATGTGGATCGGCACGTCGTGCGCGGGTCGCGGGCCACGCTTCGCGCCCTGCGCGCGGTGGTACGTGCCGTCGGTGAAGACGCCGCGGCGCTCGTCGGTGCGCCACAGCTCGCGGATGAGGTCGATCGCCTCCTCGAGCGCGGTCACCGCCTGGCCGGGCGTCAGCCGGCCCCCGCCCATCGCCGCGATCGCGTCCCAGAAGCCGCCGGCGCCGAGGCCGAGCTCGAAGCGGCCGCCGCTGAGCAGGTCGAGGCTTGCCGCCGCGCGCGCGACGACGGCGGGCGGGCGCAGCGGCACATTCAGCACATTCGGCGAGATGCGGATGCGGTCGGTGCGCGCCGCGACATAGGACATCAGGGTCCACGTGTCGAGGAACGCCGACTGGTACGGGTGGTCCTGGAAGGTGACGAGGTCGAGCCCGGCGGCCTCGGCGGCCTGCGCCAGCCGCACCGGGACCTGCGGATCCGCGGCCGTCGGGGTGATGAATGCGCCGAATTCGAGCGTGTGGCCGTAATCCACGGGTGCCTCCGCTCAGGGCAACGGGTCAGCTCATCGTTCCATTCCGGGACCCGGCCGCCCAGGCCTGGTACGAGCCGTCGAGCTCGACGATGTCGTAGCCGTGGCGGCGCAGGGCACTCGAGACGAGGCTGCCCCGCACGCCGCTCCGGCAGTAGGTCACGATCTTGCCGCGCGTCGGCAGCGCATCGAGCGCCCACAGGATGCGCCCGCCGCTCACGTGGACCGCGCCAGGGAGGTGGCCCTCCTCGTACTCGCTCCGGCTGCGCACGTCGAGCAGCAGGTCGTGCTCGAATGCGGCGAGCGCC
>CAKUJB010000044.1 GCA_934661165.1 uncultured Microbacteriaceae bacterium
CATGAGCGAGCACGCTCACCACCACGGCTACATCAACGACAAGGACCGATACCTCAACCGGCTCAAGCGCATCGAGGGTCAGGCGCGAGGCATCTCCCGCATGGTCGACGAGGAGCAGTACTGCATCGACATCCTCACGCAGATCAGCGCCATGAAGAGCGCCCTCGAGGCTGTCGCCGTCGGCCTCCTCGACGACCACCTCCGCCACTGCCTCGTCGACGCGGCCGAGGTCGGCGGCGCCGAGGCCGAGGCGAAGCTCAAGGAGGCCAGCGACGCGATCGCGCGGCTCGTGCGGTCCTGATGGGGTCGGCCCTCAGTCGCGCCCGCCGGGCGGCCCGATGACGAGGAGCGCGATGAAGAGCGCCACGACCGCGAGCACGATGAGCCCGGCGAGGACCCAGGGCCGGCGGAGGAACCAGCGCAGCAGCCCGTCGTACCAGCGGCGATCGCCGGGATCCTCGTCGTCGCCGAGGCGCCACTCGCCTGCGAGCCGTCCGGAGCGGGCGAGCCAGATCTCGGCGGGAATCGTCGCGTAGGGCACGACCGCGCTCACGAGCGCGACGACCGCCGGCCAGGGCTTCCAGCGGTTGTTGAGCGCGACGAGCACCGCGGTCGCGCCGTAGGACAGGAAGACGAAGCCGTGGATCGCTCCCCCGATCGTCACCGCGACGTCGATCCCGGCCACGCCGCGCAGGACGAGGCCGAGGATGAGGAGCGTCCAGGAGATCGCCTCGGCGATCGCGAGCGCGCGGAACAGGGTCGCGGGGGTGCGGAACACGACCTCACCGTAGCGGGCGCACCTTGGCCCGGGCGGTCAGGCGCGCGTCGGCAGCCGCACCGTGAAGGCCGTGCCGACCCCGACCTCGCTCTCGACCGCGATGGTCCCGCCGTGGGCCTTGACGATCGCCTGGGAGATCGCGAGCCCGAGCCCGACGCCCGGCACCATGTCCCGCGCCGCGGCCGGCGCCCTGGCGAAGCGGTCGAAGATGCGCACGAGGTCCTCGGCGGCGATCCCCGGCCCGGTGTCGCTGACGGTCAGCGCGACCTCGGCGCCGTGATCCTCGACGCGCACCTCGACGCGGCCGCCGGCCGGGGTGAACTTCAGCGCGTTCGACAGCAGGTTGTCGAGGGTCTGCCCGATGCGCTCGGGGTCGAAGCGGAACTCGGCGATCTCCGGCGGGGTGTGGAGGACGAGCTCGATTCCCGCCTGATCGGCGGTCGGTCGCGCGGAGTCCACCGCCGCGGTCACGACCGGGAGCAGCATGCCGATGCGCGGCTCGAGCGGGAACTGCCCGGCCTCGACCTTCGCGGTGAAGAGCAGATCGCCGACGAGCTTGGCGAGGCGCCGCGCGTTGCGCTGGATGATGCCGAGGAACTTGCGGTGCTCCGGGTCGAGCGGGCGGGTCTCGTCGTCCTCGATGAGCTCGAGGTAGCCGAGGATCGAACTGAGCGGCGTGCGCAGCTCGTGCGAGACCGCGCCGACGAACTCGTCTTTGAGCCGGGCGACCTCGGCGGCTCGGGACTCGTCCGTGATGACGATGAGATAGCCGACCTGCTCGCCGCGCGCATCGAGTCGCGGCGTGACCGTGAGGCGCGTGGGCAGCACGCCGTCGCCGCGCCCGATGAGGTCCACCTCGCGCTCGACGTGCTCGCCGGCATCCGCCGACCGGCACAGCCCGCGCACGCCCGGCGCGAGCGGATCGCCGGCCGCTGCCGGCGCCGCCTCCTTCGCGAGCGCGGCGAGCGTCGTCTCGGGGAAGAGCGCGTCGACGCGCAGTCGCCCGGCCACCGCGGACTCCTCTTGCCCGAAGAGCCTGACGGCCCCCGGATTCCACCGGAGCACGACGCCGTCGAGATCCGTGCTGATGAGCGCCTGCGCCGTCGCGGCGTCCCAGACGCTCTGGAACTCCCCGAGCAGGCGCCGGGCGAGCTCGGTTCGCTCGCGCTGCAGCCGGGACAGCTCATTGACGACGACCGCGGCCATCGCGAAGACGAGCGGCGTGATGACCCCGCGCAGCCACTGCTCGCCGCTCGACGGCGGCTGGCTGAAGAACGGCAGGAGCTGGCCGATCGCCGCGAGCCCCGCGGCGACGAGGATGTATCGGCGGTGCGGCGCCGAGGCGAGCCAGACGACCGGGAGCAGGACGAAGCCGCCGAAGAGGGAGGCGACCCCGCCCGTGCCCGAGCGGAAGAAGCCGAGCGCGAGGATATCGATCATCGGCACGAGGAGCACGACCCAGCCCTCCCAGGTACCGCGGAGCGTCAGGACCGCGGCGAGTCCCGTCGCGACGACGATGCCCGCGATCCCGATGGACGCCTCGAGGACCGAGGTGAAATCGATCGAGTCGAGGATGACGACGAGCGCGACGCCGACGATGAGCAGCAGGACGGTCGGGAACTGCTTCGCGAGCGGACTCGGCCGCTCGATGAGGCGCGCGAACCACGACTTCGCCTCCCCGCGGATGACCGGCACGGCGGAGGTCATCGGAGGAGGAGCTCCCGCAGCACGACGCCGGCCGCGACGAGCACGAGCGCGATCCCGGCCTGGAGGACGAGCCGCCACTCGCGCCGTGCGTCCTGCCGGATCTCCCGCTGCGTCGCGGCGACCTCGGACCGTGTCGGCGCATTCATCCGAGCACCCTCCCCACCTTCTCGGTCTTGCTCCAGCTGGCGTCGGCCCGACGCCACTCCTTGATGTACGAGTCGACCGTGATCGCGCACAGCAGCGAGCCGTAGCCGACGAGGTACAGCAGCACGCGCGACAGCAGCCACCCGAGGACGGGCACCCGCTCGACGACGCGCGCGAGCCACGCGCCGAGCATCGCGACCGGACCCCAGACGTACATCGCGATCACCAGGGCGAGCTCGGTCGAGCCCTCGACCGTGACCCCGAGCGACGTCCAGACCATGTCGACGAGCGGCGGATGGATCGCGACGGCCATGAGCACGAGCGAGCCGACACCGGGGAAGAGGATCGCCTCCCGCCAGGAGCGCCACCCGGTGCGGGGATCGAGCTGCACGGCCACGAGGATCGAATAGACGAAGACGACCGCCGCGGCGATCCACATGAGGCTGAAGACGAATGCGGCGAGCCCGCTGTGCAGGAGCATGAGCCCGATGAGCCCGACCGCGGCGAGCGTCATCATCGCCGGCAGCAGCAGGACGCTGAACCAGATGATGCCGAACGCGAAGCCGCCGAGACGGTGGGTGCGGCTCGGCCGGAACCAGAGCCGCCGGTAGTGCTTCGTCACCTGCACGTTGCCGCGCGCCCAGCGCAGCCGCTGCTTCCACAGCGCGTCGATCGTCCTCGGCTCCTCCGCGAGCACGACGGCGTGCGGCTCGAAGACCATGCGTCTGCCCCGCAGCTGCGATTCGAATGTCGCCATGGTGTCCTCGGCGAGCGTGCCGGTCGGGATGCGGCCGCCGATCGCCTCGAGGTTCTCCCGGGTGTGCAGCTGCGCCCCGCCGGCGAGGCAGGCGATCGCGCCGAGCACGTTCTGCGCCCGCCGCGAGCCGAGCTGCGCCATGACGTACTCGATGCCGATGAACCGCGTGATGTAGTTGCGGTCGGCGCTGCCCTCGGCGATGTAGGCGGTCACCGCGCCGACCTTCGGGTCCACGAAGTGCCGCGTCATCTTCCGCAGCGAGTCGACGGCGAAGATGACGTCGGCGTCCATGATGAGGATCGCCTCCGCCCACGGCTCGGCGAGCACCGCCGAGATGCCGTGGTTGAGCGTGTGTGCCTTGCCCTCGCCGCCCTTGTCTCGGCGCAGGTGGATGACGCGGCCAGGATGCTCGCGCGCCTTCGCCAGCACGATGTCGGGGGTGTCGTCGGTGGAGGCGTCGTCGACGACGTAGATGCGCAGCCGCTCCGGCGGGTGGTCGAGCTGGAGGAGGCGATCGATCGAGGCGGCGATGACGAGCCCCTCGTTCCACGCCGGCACGATGACCGCGACGTTCGGCCGAGCGTAGCCGGCGCGACCGTAGTGGTTGATGAATGCGTGGAGCGGCAGGACGAGGAACTGCAGCGCGGTCGTGAGCACCGGCACCGTGCCGATGATGACGCAGACGAGCAGCAGCGTGATGACCGCGGTCGTCAGCGCGGCCGCCCAGTCGATCGTCATGACCCGCTCATTCCTCGGCCGCGTCCAGGAGTCGCACCACCTCGTCGTAGCGTCCGACATCACTGGCCTCGTGGGCGTCGGTCGAGGCGACGAGCTCGACCCCGGCCGATCTGGCCGCCCGGAGTGCCGCCGGGCCTGGGCACGCCCACTTCTCGTTGACCTCGACGACGGTCTCGGTCGCGGCGCAGGCCGACGCCCAGGCGGCGAGGCGCTCCGGCCCGAGCAGCGTCTCATCGAGGCCGATCTTCGGCAGGATCGAGAAGGCGTGGGCGAGCTGATTGCCCGGGTGGCGTCGGACGGCGGCGACATACGCCTCGATGAGCAGGTCGAGCGCCCCGTCTGCGCTCAGCCGCCCGTCCTCGATTCGCGCGGCGGTCGCGCGCGGCGACCAGGGGCCGTCCGTCCCGGGGAACTGGTGGTCGGCGATGAGCACCCGGTCGATGCCGGGCGGCAGCGGGGGGAGGTCGAGGGCGCCTGACGCGAACCGGAGCTTCGCCTCGACGCCGGTGCGGACGGTGATCGACTCGGGGACGTCGAGCGCGGCGACCGCCGCGGTGAACTCGGGCAGCCATGCGGTGTCCACGCGCACGTGCTCGACGAGTCGTAGCTCCGTGAGTCCCACGGCGGCCGCGGCCGCGAGGTTCTCCTCGAGCGAGGAATGCGCGTCATCCGAGAACGTCGAATGCACATGGTGGTCGCCCCGCAGCTCCGCCCGCGTCATATCGCCTCGTCCTGGTGCGCCGCGTGCGCGGAGACGAGCACCTCGTCGACCTCGACGACGATGTCCTCGAGGAAGCGCACGCTCGCGATCTCGCGGAACGGGATCGACGTCGGCAGTGGCCGGCCGAGGAATAGATCGACGACGAGCGAGGGGATGTCGACGCCGGCGGCGATCGTGAGCGGCAGCGAGCCGGGGAACCGGGGGTTCACCTCGAGCAGCGCCGGGCGGCCGGCTCGGTCCCGCCGGAGCTGCACGTTCGCGACGCCGACGAGGCCGATCGCCCGCGCGACCGCGGCCGCGGAGGCCTCGAGCTCCGCATCGTGGACGGTGCGGCCGGCGATCGCGACACCGGAGTCGACGCGGCTGCGCAGGCGCGGCACGGCCGCGACGACGTGGCCGTCGGCGTCGGCGATGACGTCGACCGAGTACTCCTCCCCCGGCAGGAGGTCCTGCACGAGGAGGTCCTCGTCGGTCGGGAGCGCCTCGAGCGCGGCTCGATCCGGCACGACGCGGACGCCGCGGCCGCCCGCGCCGAGCCGTGGCTTCGCGATGACGGGATACGTCCAGTCGACCGCGAGCGCGTCGAGGCCTGCGAGCCGGGTCGTCGGGACGCGGCACACGTCGCGGCATCGCTGCGCGAGCGCGAACTTGTCGAGGGCGATCTCGAGGGTCGCTGCCGGCGGCGCCGCGAGGATCGCGGGCGCGAGCTCGCCGCGACGGTCGGCGAGCGCGACGAGCTCGACGTCGACCGTCGAGATGACGAGGTCGATGCGGTCGTCCCGCACGAGCTCGGCGAGCGCCGCGACGAAGCCCTGGTCGCGGCCCGGCGGCACGAGCCGTCGCCGCTCGGCGGGCACGAGGTAGAGGCCCGCCGCCCAGCCGTCCATGTCGGCGGCGATGACCTCGACGTCCTCCCGCCGCAGCAGGCCGCGCACGACGGCGATCCCGGCCGCGCCGCCGACCCCGGTGACGAGCACCCGCGTCGTCGCCATCAGCGCTCGACCTCGGTGCGCTCCATGATGTCGACGAGCCCGCGCGCGTCGCGGAGGATCTCGAGCGGCTCGACATACGCGCCCTCACCGAACCGCGACCAGTACTTCGCGGTCGTCGTCACGAAGTCATGGTCGAGATACGCGCGCGTGCCCGTCTGCGTCGCGAAGCAGTCGAGGAGCTCGAGCTTCGCGTCGATGAAGCGGTCGATCGCGACGAAGCGGTTCGGGTGGAAGTCGATCGTCGACGAGGGGCTCTGATAGCAGGCGACCGTCGTGATGCCCCGGGTCGCGACGATCGTCGCCTCGTGCACCGCGCGGTGATCCTGGTGCCGGTCGTGTCCCGTGTGCGTGTACACGACGGTCGGGTGCACCTCCCGCACGACCTCCTCGATGAGGCGCACGGTCGGGCCGCCGCCGTCGATCTCGGTGTCCGCAAGGTCCTTGAGGAAGAGGCGCGCGCCGAGCAGCTCGGCCGAGGCGAGCGATTCGTGCTGCCGCAGATCGGCGTCGCCGCCTCGGGCGCCCCGGCTCAGGGTGAGGATGACGAGTTCGTCGCCCGCGGCGCGGTGGGCCGCGAGGATGCCGCCGACGCCGATCTCGACGTCGTCGGGGTGGGCACCGACCGCGAGGACGACCTGCCGCTTGGCGGACGCGGCGCGGCGCACGCGGCCCTCGGCGATGAGGCGCTCGACGGCGGCGACGACCTGCGCGGTGTCGAACGGCTTCGTCAGGAACTCGTCGGCCTGTGACCGGAGCGCCGACACCGCGTAGTCGACTGAGACGTGCGCGGTCATGATCGCGACGGGCATCCACGGCACCTGCGCGCGGATCGCCTCGAGGAGCTCGAGGCCGCTCATCCCCGGCATCTCGATGTCGGCGATGACGAGGTCGGGGTCGAATGCGTCGAGCGCGTCGAGCGCGGCGCGCCCGTCCGCGACGGCGAGGACCTCGACGCCGAGTCGGCGTTCGAGGATTGTCTGCACGAGCTCGACGAGATCCGGATCGTCGTCGACCACCAGCACGCGCCCTGCGTCCGCGACCACGCGCGCTCCCTCGTCTCAGTAGACCTGTCGGATCATTCTGCGCCATGGCGACCCCGTTGGCGCGGAAGTCGCGCATTCCTCCCGACTAGGCGGAGAGGCGCTCGAGCTCGGCGGGCGCGTCGAAGCTCTCGAGGTAGTGCTCGAGGCTGTCGTCGAGCTCCTCGATCCAGGGTGTGCGGTGCGGCACGGCGAGCGTGCCCGTCATGACCGAGCGGTAGCAGCGGTCGCGGTAGCCCATGATGTCGCGGACCTTGTCGTCCTTCCACGCCTTGAAGATCTCGACGACCTCGGCGATGTCGAACGTCGGGTAGTCGGTGCGGTCCATGAGGTCGCGGACGTAGGCGCCCTGGAACTCGATCTCCTCGGTGACGGACTCGATCGCCTCGAACCGCGCACGCCACTCGGCGATCGACGCCGCCCGCGCCTCGGCGTCCGGGAGCTCGGCGACGCCCATGATGAGGTCGCGCACGTACCAGGCCTGGGTGTCGAACATGTTGAAGGTGAACCACTGGTCCTGTGCGCCCACATAGCAGAGCGCGGGGTTGTCCTGCCAGACCACGCCTCGGTACAGGCCCTCCGGGTAGACCGTGTTCGGGCCGCTCAGCGCGAGCTCGTCCGGCAGGAACGGGTACTTGTGCAGGTAGCCGGTGCAGAAGATGATCGCGTCGACGCGCTTCGAGGTGCCGTTCGCGAAGAAGACGGTGCTGCCCTCGATGCCCTCGATGCGCGGCCGCTCCTCGAAGCCCTCCGGCCAGTCGTAGCCCATCGGCGCGGAGCGGTAGCTCGCGGTGACCGAGCGGGCGCCCATCTTGTGCGCCTGGCTGCCGATGTCCTCGGCCGAGTAGCTCGAGCCGACCACGAGGACGTCCTGCCCCTCGAGGGATTCGGCGCCGCGGAAGTCGTGCGCGTGCGTGACGAAGCCCGGGAACGTCTCGATACCGGGCGCCTCCGGCATGTTCGGGAAGGAGAAGTGTCCGCTCGCGACGACGACGTGGTCGAACTCCTCGATCGTCGTCTCGCCGGTCGGAAGGTGCTCGCTCGTGACGGTGAACAGGCGGGTGTCCTCGTCGAACGCGACGAGCCGCACGACGGTCTCGAAACGGATGTGCTTGCGCAGGTCGCTGTCGCGAAGCCGACCCGCGATGTAGTCCCACAGCGCCGTACGCGGCGGGTACGAGGAGATCGGGCGCCCGAAGTGCTCGTCGAAGGTGTAGTCCGCGAACTCGAGCGCCTCCTTCGGCCCGTTCGACCAGAGGTTGCGGTACATGCTCGAGTGCACCGGTTCGCCGTGCTCGTCGAGGCCCGTGCGCCACGTGTAGTTCCACTGGCCGCCCCAGTCGGCCTGCTTCTCGAAGCACACGAGCTCGGGGATCTCGGCCCCGTTGCGCTCGGCGGACTCGAAGGCCCGCAGCTGTGCCATGCCGCTCGGGCCGGCGCCGATGATCGCGACTCTCTTCGCATTCGTCACGTGTCGTTCCTCACTGTTCTCGGTTGTCGCAGCCGCTCTCCAGACGCACGCATTCGTCCCGACGTGCGCGGAAATCAAGCTGGATCGCCGCCTCATCGAGATGCGCGGACCGCGGACCGGGAAAACTGAATCTCAACCAGGTCGCGCGAGAGCAACCCTGCGATTCTAGCCTGGCTGCCTGACCGCGGCGTCAGGGTCGGCGGCGACGACAGCCGAACGGCGCTCCGGACGAGCTCAGTGCCGGCCGCCGGGCGGTCCGATGATGAGCAGCACGACGAAGATGGCGACGACCGCGAGCACGATGAGCAGGGCGAGCACCCACGGGCGCCGCAGGAACCACCGCAGCGCGCCGTCGTACCAGCGGCGGTCGGCGGGGTCGGCGGCCGGCTCCGTGCGCCACGCCCCATCCAGCCGTCCTGTGCGAGCGAGCCAGATCTCGACCGGGATCGTCGCATACGGGATGATCGCGCTGACGAGGGTCACAATCGTCGGCCACGGCCGCCAGCGGTTGTTGAGCGCGAGGAGCACCCCGGTCGCGCCATAGGACAGGAAGACGAAGCCGTGGATCGCCCCGCCGATCGTCGTCGCGATGTCGAGCCCGGCGACAGCGCGCAGGATGAGGCCCGTGATGAGGAGCGTCCAGGAGATCGCCTCCGCGATCGCGAGGGTGCGGAACAGCGTCTTCGGGGTGCGGAACACGACATCACGCTAACGGAACGCGGCTGGGGAGGCGCGGGGTCCGCCGCGCATGGCTCCGGCACCTCGGTCTCCGGGGCGCTCGTGCGCAATGAAGGACGAAGTGGGTCGATGTCGACGATAGGAGGACATCGGCGCCGAATGTCCTTCACCCCGCACGCCCCACCGTCGCCCCACCGCCCCCGACCGCTCGCCTGCCCGTTGAATGGGAAACGAGACGCCCGCCTGGGCGCCCTCTGCCAGGATCGACGCATGACGAACCCGACGCCCCCGGCGCCCCCGCCGTACCTCGCGCAGGCCCCGACGCCGCCGCCGTATGCCCCCAAGCCGGCCAGGGGCCTGGCCATCGCCGCACTCATCCTCGGCATCGCGGCCTTCGTCACCGTCTGGGTGCCGATCCTCGGGCTTCTCCTCGGCATCGTCGGCGTGGTCCTCGGCATCGTCGCGCTCGTGAAGCGGCAGCCGAAGGGCCTCGCACTGACTGGTCTGATCCTCGGCGGTCTCGGCTTCCTGGGCGGCATCGTCTCGACGATCGTCGTCTTCAGCCTGCTCACGTTCTCAGCGACCGGGCCGATCCAGGTGCCGCAGCCGGTCCCCAGCGCCGACACTGCGCAGCCGGTCGAGCCGGCTCCGAGCCTGCCGACCGCCCCGAGCGTTCCGGGCGACCGCGGCAGCGCGATCGCGGGCTTCCCGGAGGTGTCCGCCGCGCAGCTCGATGCCATCGCGAGCGACCCGGCGTCCTACATCGGCGAGCAGCTGACCGTCTACGGCGTGGTGGAGCACTTCGTGTCCTTCCAGCCCGGCTACGGCGAGTTCTGCGGCATGGGGATCGTCGTCGGCAGCGCGCCGGAGTCCGACCTCAACGCTTACGAGCACTACATGCTCGCCTACTCCGGCGACTGGGACACGAACTGCCCCGTCTTCGACCCGCTCTACCCGGGCGACAATGTGCGGTTCTCGGTCGTCGTCCTCGGCGTCGAGACGTACACGAACATCGACGACGAGGAGGACTGGACCACGCAGCTCGAGGTCATCGCCGCCGAGGTCATCGGCTGAGCGTCGCCGCCGCTATGACCTGAGCGCGGCCCGCACCGCAAGGATCTCGGCCGGCTCGTCGGTGCAGATCGCGTCGGCGCCGTCGCGGATGAGTTCCGCGGCGCGCGCCGGGTCGTTGACGGTCCAGACCCAGGCGAGCAGCCCGGCGGCATGAATGCGCGTGAGGTCAGCCGCGATGAGGTCCCGCTCCCAGATGGAGACGCCCTCCGCACCGATCCGCACGGCGAAATCGACCGCCTCGTCGAGACCGATCGGGCTGTCACGCAGGACCTCCTCGATGTGCGCGGCGACCTGCGCGGCAGTGTGCCCGGCAGCGATCGCCTCCTGCCGCAGCCGCTCGACATCGGCCACGCCGAGCATGAGCGGGTAGAGCCGCGCGGCGGCGTCGGCGGCGCGCACCTCCTCGAGCACCGGCCAGTGGAATGACGTGATGAACCACCGCAGCCCCTCGTGACGGCGCACCACGTCGAGGACGGCTGCCGCGGCATCCGCGGCCTTCACCTCGATATTGATCTCGGCGCCGTGCTCGACCGCGAGCGCGAGGACCTGGTCGAGGGTGGGGACCGGCTGTCCGCCCCCCGCATCCAGCGCCCGGAGCTGCTCGAGCGTGAGCGTCTCGATGGCACCGCTGCCGTTCGTCGTCCGGTCGACGGTCTCGTCGTGCATGACGACCGGTATCCCGTCCGCGCTCAGCGCGACGTCGAGTTCGCTGCCGTCGACCCCCTGCTCGAATGCGCGGGCGAACGCGGCGAGCGTGTTCTCCGGCCGCTCCTGGGACGCACCTCGGTGGGCGAAGACGCGCACCGCGCGGGCGGTCGCAGCGGCGCGGGTTGGGACGACGGGCTCGGTCACAGCTGCGGCTCCTCTCGTCGTGCGAGCGTACTCGTCCCCTTGCGTCAGTAATACCCCCGGGTGTATTTTGTTCTCACGACACTCGGCCCGAGGCCGCATCCCGCGGCAGCCGCAGTGCCGGCCTGGACTGCACTGAGGAGGCGGGGCGAGATGCGACGACAGACACGACCACTTGCCGTGATGGGCGCCGTTGCGGCGCTCGTGCTCGGCATCGCGGGATGCACGGCCACGACGGACGCTCCGGCGGGCGAGCCCGCCACGACCGCGTCGGCGCCCGCCACGACCCTGACCGCACCACCCCCGGACTCCGTGAGCGATGCCGTCGAGGCGGCTGCCCCGCCCGCGGGCACCGACGCCGCGATCGCCTGGGAGGCCCTCATGGGCCCGGACGGCGAGTACCACGCGGCCGCGAGCTACGCGGCAGTGATCGACGCCTTCGGCGATGTCGAGCCGTATGCCTCGATCCAAGCCGCGGAGGAGCGCCACAGCGAGGCGCTCATCCGCCAGCTCGAGCGCCTCGGCGTCGAGGTCCCGCTGAACCCCTACCTCGGGGAGCTCGCCGCACCCGCGGACCTCGAGGCCGCGGCGCTCGCGTGGGCCGAGGGCGAGGTCGCGAACATCGAGATGTACGACCGGCTGCTCGCCGAGACCGACGACGCCTCGCTCATCCGCGTCCTCACCAATCTCCGCGACGCATCCGCTGACGTCCACCTCCCCGCCTTCGAGGCGGCCGCCGCGAACAGCGGCACCCTCACTGCCGAGCAGATGTCCGCATTCATGCCCGGTCGCCAGTCCCGCTGAGCCGGGCGCGCACCGCCGCGCGCGGACCCCGCCCCGTCAGCTCGTGAGCACCGGGACGATCGCGCCCGAGAAGACCTGCCAGGCCAGCGCCGTCTTCGCGACGAGGCTCAGGGTGATGTAGGTGCGCTCGCCCTGGAGGTAGCTGCGCCACTTGCCGACCTGCTTGTACTGGAGCCACTGGTTGATCGCGAAGGTGTTGAAGAACACGAACAGCGAGATGACGATCCCGATCACGAACGCCGGCGGCTGGACCTCGCTCTCGCTGCCCGGGCGCAGGAAGTAGACGAGGATGAGCGCCCACGGCACGATGCCGACCATCGAGCCGAAGATGAAGGGCAGCATGCCGCCCGATCCCGGCTGCTCGTACTTCTCCTGCAGCGCGCCGAAGAGGATCATCGCCGCGGTCACCGCGAAGATCGCGCAC
>CAKUJB010000045.1 GCA_934661165.1 uncultured Microbacteriaceae bacterium
GCCGCGACGCGAGCGGGAGCGGGAGCGGCCGGCGCCCTGCTCGCCGTCGGCGCCGTCGCCGTCGCCGGACTCGCCGTCGGCGGACTCGCCGTCGACGGACTCGGCCGTTGCGTCGTCGCCCTCGGCGGCGGGCGTCTCAGCGGCCTCCGCGGCGGGCGTCTCGGCGCCGTCGGTCGAGACCGCCACCGGCTCAGCCGCCGCGGCGTCCTCAGCCGGCTCCTCGGCCGGCTTCGCCTTCGCGCCGCGCTTGGTCGCCGTGCGCTTCGCGGGCGCCGCCTCGGCCGGCTCGGCCGTCTCGGTGGACCCCGCGGCCTCCGCGGCCTCCGCGGCGATCTCGTTCGGGTCCTGCACGGTCACCCGGCGGGACTTGCGCGCGGGCTTCGTCGCGGGCGCCTTGCCCTGGAGCTCCGCGGCGAGCGCGTCGAGCTCGGCCTGGCGCACCGGGTCGGTCGCCTTCGCCTCGGCCGGCGCGGCCGGCGTCTCGGCGATGGTCGCGTCCGCGCCCTCGGGTGCGGTCTGGTCGTCAGTCATGTCTGCGTTCCTTCCTCCGCCTGAGACGGAGGTCATCCGCGGCAGAGTCTGATGCCCGGCCACCGCTGCCGACATCGGCAGGGCTCACGGGCGGTGAGATGGGAACCGGGCGTGCCCCTGGAATCAGGCGCCATCCGCACGGTGCACGGCCACTGTAGCACCCTTGAAATCCACGGCAGGCGTGAGCGAGCGCCACGGGGTGCGGCTCTCGGCGGCGACGATCGCGGCGGCATCGGCGCGCTCGACGGGGTCGGCGGAGAGCACGAGGATCGACGGCCCGGCCCCCGAGACGACGGCGGGGTGCCCCGCTCGGCGCAGCCGCTGCACGAGCCCGTGCGTCTCCGGCATCGCGCTCGCGCGGTAGTCCTGGTGGAGCCGATCATCCGTCGCCTCGAAGAGGAGCTCCGGGCTCTGCACGAGGGCGGCGACCAGGAGGGCGGAGCGGGAGAGGTTGAAGATCGCGTCCTCGTACGGCACTGAGCTCGGCTGCAGCGCGCGGGCCACCTCGGTCGGGACCTCGAACTCGGGGACGCACACAAGCGGCGAGACACCGCGATGCACGTTGAACTTCTTCGCGCGCGGACCGTTCGGTCCGGTCCAGGCGATCGTGAGGCCGCCGTGCAGCGCGGGGGCGACGTTGTCCGGGTGCCCCTCGATCTCGGTCGCGAGCACGAGGAGCTCGTCCATGGTGAGCACGTCCTCGCGGGCGATGAGGCCCTTCGCCGCCATGAGCCCCGCGACGATCGCCGCGGCGGACGAGCCGAGACCGCTGCCGTGCGGCACCGCATTCCTCGCGACGAGGTGCACGCCGGGCATCGCGACGCCCGCGTGCTCGAATGCGCGGCGCATCGATCGCACGACGAGGTTCGTCTCGTCGCTCGGCACCGTGCCCTCGCCGACGCCGGTGACGTCGACGCGCGCGCCGGTGCCCTCGACGACCGTCACCGTGAGCTCGTCGTAGATGCTCAGCGCGAGGCCGAAGGTGTCGAACCCCGGCCCGAGGTTCGCGCTCGAGGCGGGCACCCGCACATCGACGGCGCGACCTACCGGCGGCGCATCAGCCGGTGGCATCAGCCGAGCCCCAGCACACCCGCCACGGCGGCGGTGTCGACGGCGGTCACCGTCGGCTGCGCGTCGGTGCCGTCGTCGAGACGCAGTCCCCAGCTCGGGTCCTTGAGGCCGTGGCCCGTCACGGTCGCGACGACGCGCGAGCCCGCGGGGATCGCGCCGGCCGCGGCGCGCTCGAGGAGCCCGGCGATGGAGGCCGCCGAGGCCGGCTCGACGAAGATGCCGACCTCGCGGGCGAGGATGCGCTGCGCCGCGAGGATGTCCTCGTCGCTGATCGCGCCGAAGTAGCCCTTGCTGTCGTCGCGGGCCGCAAGCGCGAGCTCCCACGAGGCGGGCTTGCCGATGCGGATCGCGGTCGCGATGGTGTCGGGGTCCTTGACGACCTCGCCGCGGACGATCGGTGCGGAGCCGGCGGCCTGGAAGCCGAACATGCGCGGCATGCGCGTCGTCGCGCCGCGCGCCGCCTCCTCCCCGTAGCCGCGGTGGTACGCCGTGTAGTTGCCCGCGTTGCCGACGGGGATGCAGTGGATGTCCGGGGCGTCGCCGAGGACGTCGACGATCTCGAACGCGGCGGTCTTCTGCCCCTCGATCCGGTCGTTGTTCACGGAGTTGACGAGGTGGACCGGGTACTGGTCGGCGAGCTCGCGCGCGACGTCGAGGCAGTCGTCGAAGTTACCCTGCAGCTGCACGATCCGCGCACCGTGGGCGGCGGCCTGCGCCATCTTGCTCATCGAGATCCTGCCCTCGGGCACGAGCACCGCCGCGACGATGCCCGCGTGCGCGGCGTACGCGGCGGCGGAGGCCGAGGTGTTGCCGGTCGAGGCGCAGACGACGGCCTCGGCGCCGCGCTCGACGGCCTTCGTGATCGCCATCGTCATGCCGCGGTCCTTGAAGGAGCCGGTGGGGTTCATGCCCTCGTACTTGACGTAGACGTCCGCGCCGGTGCGTCGGCTGAGCGCCGGGGCGGGGATGAGCGGGGTGCCGCCCTCGCCGAGCGTGACGACCGGGGTCGCCTCGGTCACATCGAGACGATCACGGTACTCTTCGATCACGCCGCGCCACAGATGGGCCATCTTCTTACAGTCCTTCGACTCGGATCACACTGGTCACCGTCGCGACGGCGTCGGAGCCGCCGAGGGCCTCGACGGTCGCGGCGAGGGCGGACTCCGCCGCGCGGTGCGTGACGATGACCAGGGTAGCGGTCGGCGCCCGCCCCTCGTCACCGCTGCGCACCGTCTGCGACGCGGTCTCGATCGAGACGCCGTGGTCGGCGAACACCTGCGCGATCGTCGCGAGCACGCCGGGCCGGTCGGTCACGTCGATCGCGATCTGGTACTGCGTCGTGACGCTGTCGAACGGCAGGAGCGGGAGGTCGGCGCTCGTCGACTCGGCGACGCCGGGACCCCCGACGAGGTGGCGGCGCGCCGCTGAGACGATGTCGCCGAGGACGGCGGAGGCGGTCTGCACGCCGCCCGCGCCCGCGCCGTAGAACATGAGCGGGCCGGCGAACTCGGCCTCGACGAAGACCGCGTTGTTGCCGCCGTGCACGGCGGCGAGCGGGTGGCTGCGCGGCACGAGCGCGGGGTGGACGCGGGCGACGACGCCCTCGACCCCGTCGGGGCCGGGGACGCGCTCGGCGATCGCGAGGAGCTTGACGACGTAGCCGGCGGCCTTCGCCGCGGCGACCTGCTCCGCGGTGACCCCCGAGATGCCCTCGCGGTGGACGGACTCGAGCGGCACGTGGGTGTGGAAGGCGAGGCTCGCGAGGATCGCCGCCTTCTGCGCCGCGTCGTAGCCCTCGACATCGAGCGTCGGGTCCGCCTCGAGGTAGCCGAGCTCGCGCGCGACCTGCTGCGCGCGTGCCGCGTCCCAGCCCTCGGTGTCCATCTTGTCGAGGATGTAGTTCGTCGAGCCGTTGACGATGCCGAGGATGCGGCGGACCCGGTCGCCCGCGAGCGACTCGCGCAGCGGTCGGATGATCGGGATCGCGGCGGCGACGGCGGCCTCGTAGTACAGCTGCGCGCCGACCTGCTCCGCGAGGTCGAAGAGCTCTGGGCCGTGCGTCGCGAGCAGCGCCTTGTTCGCCGTGATGACGTCCGCGCCGGAGCCGAGGGCCGCGAGCACGTGGCTGCGGGCGGGCTCGATGCCGCCGATGAGCTCGACGACGATGTCCGCCGCGGTGATGATCGACTCGGCGTCGGTCGTGAGGAGCTCGGCAGGAATGCGCGGGGTGCGCTCGGCGGCCGGGTCGCGCACGAGCACGCCGATGATCTCGAGCCCGGTGCCGACGCGCGCCTCGAGCTCCTCGCGATGGGTCGAGAGCAGGTGGACCACGTTGGCCCCGACGGTCCCGCCGCCGAGGATCGCGATCTTGAGGTTCCGGTACTCGATCACCCGTCCAGGGTAGTGGCCGCGCGGGGCGCCCCAGGCCGCGTCTCGGGCCGGGGTTCAGCCGAGGGTCGCGTCGCGGGCGAGGAGGTCGGCGACCGTCTCGCCGCGGACGAGGAGCCGGGACCGGCCATCGCGGACGGCGACGACCGGCGGGCGCGGCACCCAGTTGTAGTTGCTCGACATCGCCCAGCCGTACGCGCCGGTCGCGGGCACCGCGAGGAGGTCGCCGGGGCGGACATCGCCGGGCAGGTACTCGTCGCGCACGACGATGTCGCCCGACTCGCAGTGCATGCCGGCGACGCGGACGAGGATCGGCGCCGCGTCGCTGACGCGATCGGCGATCCGCGCCGAGTAGTCGGCGCGGTACAGCGAGGTGCGGAGGTTGTCGCTCATGCCGCCGTCGACGGAGACGTAGGTCCGCGTCGCAGGGGCGCCCGCGGTGTCGACGGTGACGGGCTTGATCGTCCCGACCCGGTAGAGCGTCGTCGTCGAGGGCCCGACGATGGAGCGCCCCGGCTCGACCGCGATGCGCGGCACGGGGATGCCGAGCTCCGCGGCGGCCGCCGCGAGCGCATTCGCGATGCCCGCCGCGATCGTCGCGATGGGCAGGGGCGCGTCGGCGCTCGTGTACGCGATGCCGAAGCCGCCGCCGAGGTTGAGCTCCGGCACCTCGCCGTCGGCGAGCAGCTGCGCGTGCAGGCGCAGCAGGCGCCGCGCCGCCTCCCCGAAGCCCTCGGTGTCGAAGATCTGGGAGCCGATGTGCGAGTGGAGGCCGAGGAATGCGAGGCTCGGCTCCGCCCGGATCGCCGCGACGAGGCGGGGCGCGTCGGCGAGGGTCACGCCGAACTTCTGGTCCTCGTGCGCCGTCGCGAGGTACTCGTGCGTCGAGGCGTGGACCCCGGAGTTGATCCGGAGGCGCACCCCCTGGACGCGGCCGTGGGTCGCGGCGAACGCCGCGACGCGGCCGATCTCCCACTCGGCGTCGATGACGATCGCGCCGACGCCCTCGGCGACGGCCGCCGAGAGCTGCGCGTCGGACTTGTTGTTGCCGTGGACGCCGATCCTGGCGGGATCGATGCCGCCGGCGAGCGCGACGACGAGCTCGCCGTGGCTCGCGACGTCGACGCCGAGGCCGGCCTCGGCGACCCAGCGCACGACCTCGGCGCTCAGGAACGCCTTGCCGGCGTAGTAGACCTTCGCGCTCGAGCCGATGCGCGCGATCTCCGCGTCGAACGCGGCCTTCGTCTCGGTCGCCCGCTGCCGGACGTCGAGCTCGTCGACGACGTAGACCGGCGTGCCGTGCTCAGCGACGATCGCCTCGGCGGTCATGCCGCCGAGCTCGAGCCCGCCGTCGGCGTCGCGCGTCGCCGTCGCCGACCACACCCCGGGCGCGAGCGCGTTCGGGTCGGCGGGGGGTCGCAGCCAGGTCGGAGCGAGCGGGTTGGCGTGCACGCGTCAAGCCTACGGCGCGGCCCGCGAGGCTCGCGATCGCCTCAGCAGGTGCCGGGGGTCGACAGCGCCGCCTCGTCGAGCGGGATGCTGTGCCCCTCGACCGTGACGACGAGCTCCGCGGGCGTCACGGCGACGTCCGCGAGCTCGAGCGAGGCGGGCAGAAGGCTCGCGACGCAGAACGGCCTCGGCTCGGTGAGCGGTCGGATGAGGTCGCCGACGAACGGCACCTCGAGCAGGTCGGCGAGCGGCACCGGGTTGCCCGCGAGGACGAACTCGGTGGGCGCGAAGACGAGCTCCCCGCCGCTCGCCTCGACCGCGAACCCGATGCCGAGCATGACCTTCGTGAGCACCGCGTCGATCTCGGTCTGCAGCCGGACGGTGCCCTGCCCGAGCGACAGGCTCGCAGGATCGAGCCCGATCGCGCCCGCGACGAGCGCGGTCGCGCGGTCCGCGGGCAGCCGGATGCCGATCGTCGCCTCGTCGAGGACGCGGCGCTCGAGCTGCGGCAGGATCGGCGCCTCGCCGAGGTCGACGGCGACGTCCGTCGGCTCGATGCCGAGTCGGCCGGCGACCTCCTGCTGAATGCGCTGCGTCACCTCCGCCCTCGCCGCGTCGTCGAGCCCGGGCACCGGCGCGCGGCCGGAGGCCCACAGCCACACGAAGACGCCCGCGACGAGCACGGCCGCCGCGACGAGGCCGAGGACGAGCCACAGCACCCAGCGCCGGCGTGCGCGCGGCGCGGGCGCGTCGACGACGACGACCTCCGTCGGCGCGTTGGGCACGGCGGGCAGGCGCTCGGTGTCGCGCGGGTCGCTCACGCCTACATCCGCTCCGGCGCGCTGACGCCGAGGAGTCCGAGCCCAGAGCGCAGCACCTGCGCGACCGCCTCGTTGAGCCAGAGCCGGGTGCGATGGAGGTCGGTGACCGGCTCCCCCGCGAGCGGCGCCACGCGGCACGCGTCGTACCAGCGGTGGTAGGTGCCCGCGAGCTCCTCGAGGTAGCGCGCGACGCGGTGCGGCTCGCGCCACTCGGCGGCCTGCCGGGTGACGCGCGGGAACTCGGCGAGCGCGCCGAGCAGGCGCGCCTCCGTCTCGTGCGCGAGCAGCGAGGCGTCGAATGCGCTCCGGTCGACCCCCGCGACGCCCGCGTTGCGCAGCACGGAGCGGGTCCGCGCGTGCGCGTACTGGACCGTGTACACCGGGTTGTCGTTCGTGCGGCTCGCGAGCAGGCCGAGGTCGATGTCGATGTTCGAGTCCGTCGAGCTGCGGGCGAGCGCGTAGCGCGCGGCGTCGACGCCGACCGCGTCCACGAGGTCCTCGAGGGTGACGACGGTGCCGGCGCGCTTCGACATCCGCACCGGCTCGCCGTCGCGGACGAGGTTGACGAGCTGGCCGATCAGGATCTCGAGGTTGACGCCCGGCTCGTCGCCGAACGCCGCGCACATCGCCATCATCCGGCCGACGTAGCCGTGATGGTCGGCGCCGAGCATGATGAGGCAGCGGTCGAAGCCGCGCTCCCGCTTGTCGAGGTAGTAGGCGAGGTCGCCGGCGAGGTAGGCGCCCTCGCCGTCCGACTTGATGATGACGCGGTCCTGGTCGTCGCCGTACGCGGTCGAGCGCAGCCAGACCGCGCCGTCGCGGTCCTCGATGGCGCCGAGCTCGCGCAGCCGCGCCACCGCGCGGTCGACCGCGCCGGAGGCGTGGAGGTCGTTCTCGTGGAAGTAGAGGTCGAAGTCGACGCCGAAGTCGTGCAGGCTCGCCTTGATCTCGGCGAACATGAGGTCGACGCCGATCGCGCGGAAGACCTCCTGCAGCTCGTCCGGTGCCAGCTCCGCGAGGTCGCCCGGGTACGCGTCGACGACGCGCGCGGCGATGTCGTGGATGTACTGCCCGCCGTAGCCGTCCTCGGGTGCGGCCTCGCCGAGGTGCGCGGCCACGAGCGAGCGCGCGAAGCGGTCGATCTGCGCGCCGTGGTCGTTGAAGTAGTACTCGCGCGTCACGTCGGCGCCCTGGGCGGTCAGGAGCCGCGCGAGCGAGTCGCCGACCGCCGCCCAGCGGGTGCCCCCGATGTGGATCGGCCCCGTCGGGTTCGCCGAGACGAACTCGAGGTTGATCCGCACGCCGGCGAGCGCCTCGCCGCGGCCGAACGCGTCACCCTGCTCGACGATGGTCCGCGCGAGCTCGCCCGCGGCGGCGGCGTCGAGCCGGATGTTGATGAAGCCGGGGCCCGCGATCTCGGCGGCGGCGATCCCCGCGGCGCTCGCGAGCTCGGCGACGAGCTCGACGGCGAGGTCCCGGGGCGCGACGCCGAGCTGCTTGGCATAGCGCATGGCCGCGTTCGAGGCCCAGTCCCCATGCTCCGAGTTGCGCGGGCGCTCGATCGGCACGTCCGCGGCGGCGACCTCGAGGTCCGCACCGTGCGCCGCGGCGGCCCGGGTGACGGCGGCGGCGACGAGTTCGGCGAGGTCCTGCGGATTCACGAGGGCCAAGCCTAATCGGCGCCGCCCGGCGCGCGCTCAGCCCGGTGTCGGCGCCGCGGCGGACAATGGCGGCATGCGATCCCACCGTCCGCTCCTCCTCGGCGCGCTCGCCATCGGTGCCGCGCTCCTGCTCACCGGCTGCCTCGACGCCGGCTTCCCGGGCGACTCGCCGACGACGCGGGTCCCGACGAGCGCGACGACGGCGCCCGCTGCCCCGACGACGACGGTTCCGACCGAGGCCCCGACGCCCGAGCCGACGACGGCGCCCGCGAGCCCCGTCGCACTCGACTGCGCGGCGCTGCTGCCGATCGGCGACCTCTACGAGATCGACCCGAACCTCAGCATCGTCCCGGTCACAGGATCGCCGAGCACCTGGCTCGCGCAGGAGGCGATCGCGGCGGACGGCACGGTATGCCAGGCGACCCACGCGACGAGCGGGGCGACCGCATTCCTCGGCATCTCCGCGCCCGGCGCCGCGGCGCTCGCCGAGCAGCTCGCCGCCGCTGGCCCGGGCTCGCCGCTCGGCTCGACGGGCGTCGACGCGCATGGCGAGCCGAACCAGCTCCAGGTCTTCCGCGGCGAGCGCCGGATCACGGGCGAGTGCGACCCGAGCTTCAACCCGGACTCGCTGCGCGCGCTGCTCGAGACGGCGATCGCGAACGGCGCCTGACGGGCGGGCGGGCGCCCTCGCCGCTGGTAGGCTGGACGCTCGCATACGCCTCCGTAGCTCAGCGGATAGAGCGCCGGTTTCCGGTACCGTAGGTCGCAGGTTCGATTCCTGTCGGGGGCACCGCGCGCGAAGGCCCCGCCGTCGGGGCCTTCGCCCTCGCTCAGGCCGTCTGGCCCTCGTGCGGCCCCTCCTCGAGCTCCTCGATCGTCTTCGCGATGAATGCGGGGAGATCGTCCGGCGTCCGGCTCGAGACGAGCCCCTGGTCGACGACGACCTCCTCGTCGACCCAGTTCGCGCCGGCATTCCGCAGGTCCGTGCGCAGGCTCGGCGCGCTCGTCATCGTGCGGCCGTCGACGACGTCCGCCTCGACGAGGATCCAGGCGCCGTGGCAGATCACCGAGACAGGCTTGTGCTGCGCGAAGAACTCGCGCGCGAATCGGACCGAGGGCTCGTCGAGCCGCAGGTGATCCGCGTTGACGACGCCGCCGGGGAGCACGAGCGCGTCGTACGCGTCGGCGGCGACCTCGCCGGAGCGACGGTCGACCGCGTGGATGTGACCGCGCTTGCCGAGAATCGAGGCCCCGTCGGGCGCGACCATCGTCGCCGTCGCACCATGCGCCGTCAGCGCCTCCCACGGCTCGGTGAGCTCGCGGTCCTCGTACCCGTTCGTCGCCAGGAACGCGACCTGCTTGCCGCTCAGATGCGTCACGGACTCGTAGCTGTCCACGTCCATGTCGATGCTCAGCGCGCGGTGACGTCGTCGGGCTGCCGGATGTCGTGGGTCCCGGATGGGAGCGCCGGGAATCCCTCGAACTGGGTCCGCTGCCTGTGGGCGGTGCTGATCGGCGCCTCGACGTCGATCTCGCTCGGCACGGTGGTCATGGTGTCTGCCTCCTCGCGATCGTGATCGGAGGGCCGACGCTACGCACGAGTCCGCGGGCAGGTCACCGGGGTTGACATCCCGCGACTGCGGCCCTACGGGCGGGCGCGCGAGCTCATTGCAGCCGCTGGTGCGGGACGACGACCTTCTTGACGATGAGCAGGAGCGAGGCGGCGACGGGGGCGGCCACGAGTGCCCCGAGGAGTCCGCCGAGCGCGCCGCCCGCGACCGCGCCGATGAGCACGAGCGAGGCCGGGATGTCGATCGCCTTGCCGATGACGCGCGGCGCGATGAGGTAGGCCTCGACCTGCATGTACACGATCATGACGAGCCCGACGACGAGTGCCGTCAGCGGCGAGTCGAAGAGCGCGAGCCCCGTCATGAGGACCGTGACGATGACGTTGCCGATGACGGGGATGAGCGCGAGCAGCAGGCCGAACACGGCGATGACCGCGGCGTACGGCAGTCCCGCGATCGTCATGACGAGGAATGCGACCGCGCCGGTGATCGCGGCGAGGATGACCTGCCCGCCGAGGTACTTGCCGATCGACTCGACGATCTCCTGAGTGATCTCGCGGAATCGCGCGACCTTCGAGCCGGGCACGAGCTCGTAGAGCGCCGCCTGCATCGTCTCGAGCGAGGCGACGAAGTACAGGGTCACCGCGATGACGAAGATCGCGGAGAAGGTGCCGTTGATGACGTTCGCGACGATGCCGAGCGCGCCGCCGCCGATCGCGACCCAGGTGTTCGGGTCAGCCGCCGCGGTGCGCAGCCACGAGACGATCTGGTGCGGATAGTCGTTGAACCGGCTGTTGAGGTCGACGAACCAGTCCTGGCTCTCGATCCCGGACAGCTGCGACGGCAGCGCGCGGAGCAGCTCGCCGCCCTGGCCGACGGCGATCGGCACGATGAGCAGCAGCAGGATCGCGACGAATGCGGCGAACGCCCCGACGACGATGAGGATCGCGACGGGCTTCGGCACGCCCCGTCGCCGCAGGCCCATGACGACGGGGTGGAGCCCCATGCTGATGAACAGGGCGAGGAAGAGGAGCGTCAGGACGGAGGCGAGCTGCGCGACGGCGCCGCCGAGGACGAGGGCGAGCAGCACGCCGATCGTCGCGAGGAAGCCGAGCCGGAGCGGTCCGGTGCGGAGGATCGACAGGCGACCGACCGGCTGCGGTGCCGCGTCGCTCGCGGGGGGCGAGGGATCCGAGCTCACGCGCCACCTCCGGGTCGTCGATCGGTTCGGGATGAGCGTACCGATCGCGCGGCAGGGTGCGAGCGCTCAGCCCGCCGCGCGGGCGAGTCGCACCGCGCCGGGCAGCGCGGCGAGGAATGCGTCGACCTCGTCCGCCGTCGACCCCCGGCCGAGCGTGACCCGCAGCCCGGCGCGGGCTTCGGCCTCGTCGCGGCCCGCCGCGAGGAGCACCTGGGAGGGCTCGTTGACGCCCGCGCGGCACGCGCTGCCGACCGACACGGCGAAGCCGGCCTGGTCGAGGAGGAACAGCAGCGTCTCGCCGACGACCCCAGGGACGGTCGCGTGCACGTGGCCCGGCAGGCGCTCGGCGGGGTCCACGGGCGCCGACAGCCTCGCGTCCGGGACCTCCCGTCGGATGCCCGCGCGCAGTCGCTCGCCGAGCTCGTGCAGCCGGGCGGACTCCGCCTCGAGCTCCGCGACGGCGAGTTCGACGGCGACCGCGAGCGCGGCGGCGCCCGCGACGTCGACGGTCCCGGAGCGGCCCGGCTGCTGGCCGCCGCCGTGGAGGAGCGGCTCCGGCTCGTGGCCGCGGCGGACGAGCATCGCGCCCGTGCCGATGGGCGCGCCGAGCTTGTGGCCGGACAGGCTCAGCGCCGTCGCCCCCGAGGGGCGGAATCGCACCGGGACCTTCCCGACGGCCGCGACCGCGTCCCAGTGCAGCGGCACCCCGAGCTCGGCGCAGAGGTCGGCGATCGGGTCGGTGCGCTCGAGCGAACCGAGCTCGTTCTGCCCCCAGAGCAGGGTCAGGAGCGCGACGCGACGCGTCCCGCCCGCCTCGATCCGCGCCGCGAGCTCCGGGAGACGCACCCGCGCGTGCTCGTCGACGTCGACGAGCTCGACCTGCGCCGCGCGTCCCTCGTGCGCGCGGCCATCGAGCCACGCGAGCGCGTCGAGGCTCGCGGCGTGCTCGGCGCGCGTGCTGAGCACGCGGTCGCGTCCCGCGGCGAGCCCTCGCCAGGCGAGGCCCTTGATCGCGAGGTTGACCGACTCGGTGCCGCCCGCCGTGAAGACGACCTCGGTGGGGTGCGCGTCGAGCGCGGCGGCGATACGCTCCCGCGCGTCCTCGAGGCGCGCCCGCGCGGCGCGCCCCGCGGCGTGCACCGAGGAGGGG
>CAKUJB010000046.1 GCA_934661165.1 uncultured Microbacteriaceae bacterium
TACCGCGCCCGGCATCGACAGGAGGACCATGAAGGCCAGCGAGCTGTTTGTGAAGTCCCTCGAGGCCTCTGGCGTCCGCTACATCTTCGGGGTGCCGGGCGAGGAGAACCTCGCGTTCGTCGAGGCGGTGCGCGGCTCGTCGATCGAGCTCGTCACGACGCGGCACGAGCAGGCGGCGGTCTTCATGGCCGCGACGTACGGCCGGCTCACCGGCCGGGTCGGCGTCGCGCTCTCGACGCTCGGGCCGGGCGCGACGAACCTCGTGACGGGCGTCGCCTACGCGCAGCTCGGCGGCATGCCGCTCATGGTCATCACGGGGCAGAAGCCGATCAAGCGGAGCAAGCAGGGCCGATTCCAGATCATCGACGTCGTCGGCCTCATGCGGCCGATCACGAAGTCGGCGGAGACGATCGTCAGCGCCGACCGCATCCCGACGAGCGTCTACCAGGCGGTCCGGCTCGCGGAGGCCGAGCGCCCGGGCGCCGTCCACATCGAGCTGCCCGAGGACATCGCTGAGGACATCACGAGCGAGCAGCCGATCCTCTGGCAGAAGTCGCGGCGATCCGTCGCGGACGAGAAGAGCATCCTCCAGCTCGTCCACGCGGTCGAGAGCGCCGAGCGGCCGCTCATCATCGTGGGCTCCGGCGCGAACCGGAAGCTCATCGGCAAGCAGCTCAGCGCGCTCGTCGAGCAGACGGGCATCCCGTTCGTGAGCACGCAGATGGGCAAGGGCGTCGTCGCGGAGGACTCCGACCGCTACCTCGGCACGACGGCGCTCAGCGACAACGACTTCGTCCACGAGGCGATCCGCGCCGCCGACCTCGTGCTCATGCTCGGCCACGATGTGACGGAGAAGCCGCCGGCCTTCGCGCAGGCCGGGCAGCGCGTCGTCCACATCAACTTCTCCGCCGCCGACATCGACACCGTCTATCAGCCGGACCTCGAGGTCATCGGCGACATCTCCGACACGCTCTGGGAGCTGCGCGCCCGCATCTCGGCGGCGTTCCACTGGGAGATGGGGCCGTTCGCGGAGTTCCAGCGCTGCCACCGCGAGGACGCGGCCGTCGAGTCCGACTCCGACGCGTTCCCGATCAAGCCGCAGCGCATCGTCCGGGACCTGCGCCGCGTCATGCCGCGCGACGGCGTGCTCAGCCTCGACAACGGCATGTACAAGCTGTGGATCTCGCGCGACTACCCCGCGTACGTCCACAACACGGTGCTCCTCGACAACGCGCTCGCGACGATGGGCGCGGGCGTGCCGGTCGGCATCGGCGTCAAGCTCGTGCAGCCGCACACGAAGACGGTCGTCGTCACGGGCGACGGCGGCTTCATCATGGGCGGCATGACCGAGCTCGAGACCGCCGTGCGCCTCGGCATCGACCTCGTCATCGTCATCCTCAACGACTCCGGCTACGGGATGATCAAATGGAAGCAGAAGTCGATGGGCCTCGACGACTTCGGCCTCGATTTCGGCAACCCCGACTTCGTGCAGCTCGCGACCGCGTTCGGCGCAACCGGCCACCGCGTCACCGCGGCGGCCGAGTTCGAGTCGACGCTCCGCGAGGTCCTCGACCAGCCGGGCGTCCACATCATCGACGTGCCGATCGACTACAGCGAGAACCCGCGCCTCGACGCCGAGCAGCTCATCGAGCGCGTCCGCGGCGCGGGCGCGCGGCCGGAGCCGGTCGAGTCGGGCGAGGCCGACTGAGCAGGCGCGCCTGAGCGCGCGCGGCGGACGTGCCCGTCCGCAGGACGAATGCGCGGGGGCAGGACCGACCCCGCGCATTCCTCCTGCTGCGGTGTATCCGTCCTGCGCTCGCGCTCACTCGTGCCAGGGGTCAAGCACTCGCACCCCCATGGGCGCGAAGTCCCGAACGTTGTGGGTCACCACCGTGACGTCGCGCGACTCAGTCGATGCCGGCGGCGATGTCGCGGCGGTAGTGCCCGCCCTCGAGCTCGAGCATGTCGAGCGCGGCATACGCCTTCGCGCGGGCCGCGGCGAAGTCGGGCGCGGTCGCCACGACGGAGAGCACCCGGCCGCCGGTCGCGACGAAGTCCCCCTGCGCATTCCTCGCCGTGGCCGCGTGGTCGAGGGCGACGTCGGTCACGCGGTCGAGCCCGCCGATGACACGGCCGGTGACGGGCGACTCGGGGTAGCCCTCGGAGGCGAGGACGACGGTGAGCGCGACGTCGTCGCTGAACTCGGGCGCCGGCATGCCGCCGAGCGTGCCCGTCGCCGCCCCGTACAGCAGGTCGGACAGCGGGGAGCGCAGCCGCGCGAGGACGGCCTGCGTCTCGGGGTCGCCGAAGCGGGCGTTGAACTCGATGACCTTCGTGCCTCGGTCGGTGACGATGAGTCCGCAGTAGAGGAGGCCGATGAACGGGGTCTGCTCCTGCGCGAGCTGGCGCACGGTCGGCAGCGCGACGCGCTCGGTGACCTCGGCGACGAAGCCCTCCGGCAGCCACGGCAGCGGGGTGTAGGCGCCCATGCCGCCCGTGTTCGGCCCCTGGTCGCCGTCGAGCGCGCGCTTGAAGTCCTGCGCGGGCGTGAGCGGGAGCACGTTCGTGCCGTCGGTGATGAAGAAGAGCGAGACCTCGCGGCCGGCGAGGAACTCCTCGATGAGGATGCCGCCGTGCTGCAGCCAGAACGCGGCGTGCGAGACGGCGGCCTCGCGGTCGCTCGTGACGATGACGCCCTTGCCCGCGGCGAGCCCGTCGGCCTTGATGACGTACGGGGCACCGAGCTCGTCGAGCGCGCGCTCCGCCTCCTCGAGGTTCGCGGCGTGGACCGCGGCGCCGGTCGGGACGCCCGCGGACTCCATGATGCGCTTCGCGAAGGCCTTCGAGCCCTCGATCGCGGCGGCCGCCTTCCCGGGGCCGAAGACGGCGATGCCGCGCGGCCGGACCGCGTCGGCGACCCCGGCGACGAGCGGCGCCTCGGGGCCGATGACGACGAGCTCGATGTCGTTGTCGACGGCGAAGTCGGCGACGAGCTCGGGGTCGTTCGCGTTGAGCGCGACCGTCTCGACCTCCGCGGCGATCCCCGCGTTGCCGGGCGCGGCGATGATGTGGTGCGGGGTCTCGCGGTCCGCGTTCTCCCGGAGGAGCGCCTTCACGATGGCGTGCTCCCGGGCACCGGAGCCGAGGACGAGGATGCGCACGCCCCGAGCCTACCCGGCCGGGCCGGGCGCCCGCCGAGCGCCCAGCCACCTCCCACCGGGGCCTCGCCCCCGCTGACCGGGCCCCGCGCATTCCTCCCATCGTCCCCGCGCTCCGTAAGTATGTTTGCGCTCCGTACATAGGAATTTCCGTATGCACGGAGCGCAAACGTCTGCATCGAGCGGGAAGGGCCGGACGGCGGAGCCGGGGGAGAATGGGGGCGTGGCGAGGAAGCGGATACCGCTCGAGGCAGGGCTCGCCGCCTTCGAGGCGGCGCTGCTCGCCCCCGAGGGCGCGCCGCGAGCCGTCATCGCGACGGCCGTCCGCTGGACGCTGCAGCTCCTCGAGGACCGCGCGCCCGGCGGCACCGTCGAGGTCCGGGTGCCGCCGCACGGCGTCGTCCAGGTCGTCGACGGCCCACGCCACACCCGCGGCACGCCGCCAAATGTCATCGAGACGAATGCGCGGACCTGGCTCGCCCTCGCGGCCGGCCGACTCGAGTGGGCCGACGCCCTCGCGGCCGGGGACGTCAGCGCCTCGGGGTCGCGGGCCGACCTCGCCGGCCTCCTGCCGCTGCACCGCGCCTGAGCGGCGCGGGGCGCGCATGCGCAACGCGACAGCAGGAGGAATGCGCGGGCGGAGGTCGGATCGCGCGAATCGGTCCTGCTGCCGCGCATTCCTCCTGCGCTCGCGCGGCGCGAGCCGCGCGCGGCGCGCGTGGAGGCGCGGCCTGGGACAATGGCGGGGTGAACGCGCAGCCCCACGACGAGCAGCCGGCCGGCGCCGACCCCGGCCCCGGGTCGACCCCCGAGCCCGAGCTCCACGAGGCGACGGTCCGCCGCGCGCCGAAGTGGAGCGTCTTCATCATCGTCGGCATGCTCCTCGGGCTGCTCGTGACGATCGCGGTGACGTCGGCGTTCCCGGCGGACCCGAACGTCGGGCTGACGATGACGATGCTCGTCGTCGGCCTCTTCCTCGTGCCGATCGGCGCGGCGCTCGGCGCGATCGCCGCGCTCATCGCCGACCGCCGCAGCTACCGCCGGCTGCGGCCGGTCACCGTCGAGCGCGGCGAGGTGGTCGCGGAGCCGGAGTCGGCGCCGGACGCGGACGCACAGCCCGACCCGCAGCCGGCGTCCGACGCCGACGCGCAGCCCGACCCCCAGCCCGCGTCCGACGCCGTCGAGGGCACCGACCCGGACCTTACGGTCGTCGATCCCGCCGACCCGGCTGCCGCACCCGACGCGCCCCGCGACTGAACCGGGCGGCCGCCCCGCGCATTCCTCCCGCATCGCTCGCGGCCCCGGCTCGCCGACACGAACCGCACATGGATCACGAATGCGACCCCGAAGGCCCCGAGATCGACTCGCTTTCGTGATCGGCGTGCGTTTCGTGCAGCCGCCTACGGCCGCGCGCCGCCTCAGCTCAGCTGCGTCGCCTCGACCCAGGCGAGGTACTCCTCGGTGACCGACCCCGTCACGTAATCCCCCGTGAAGCACGACATCTCGAGCGCCTCGAGCCCCGAGCCCCCGATGATCGCGGACTCCATGTCAGCGACCTCCTGGTAGACGAGGTGATCGGCGCCGAGCTCGCGCGCGACCTCCGGGATCGTCCGGCCGTGGGCGACGAGCTCGTGGCGCGAGGGCATGTTGATGCCGTACACGTGCGGGTAGCGGATGGGCGGCGCCGCGGAGGTGAACGTCACCGAGTTCGCGCCCGCCGCCCGCGTCATCTCGATGATCTCGCGCGAGGTCGTGCCGCGGACGATCGAGTCGTCGACGACGAGCACGTTCTTGCCCCGGAACTCGCTCGACATCGCGTTGAGCTTCTGCTTCACGGACTTCCGGCGCTGCTCCTGGCCCGGCATGATGAACGTCCGGCCGACGTACCGGTTCTTGTAGAAGCCCTCCCGGTACTCGATGCCGAGCCGCTGCGCGACCTGCATCGCCGCGGGTCGCGAGGAGTCGGGGATCGGCATGACGACGTCGATCTCGCCCGAGGGGGTGTGCTTCGCGATCGTGTCGGCGAGCCGGTCGCCGAGCCGCAGCCGCGCCTCGTAGACGGACACCCCGTTCATGATGCTGTCGGGGCGCGCGAGATAGACGTACTCGAATGCGCACGGCACGAGTCGCGGATTCGGCGCGCACTGCCGGGAGTGGAGCTCGCCGGAGCGGGTGATGAAGACCGCCTCGCCGGGAGCGATGTCGCGGACGATCTCGTAGTCGCCGTTCTCGAGGACGAGCGACTCGCTCGCGACGACCCACTCGGTGCCGACGAGGCCCTCGCTGCGCCGGCCGAGGATGAGGGGCCGGATGCCGTACGGGTCGCGGAAGGCGAGGAGGCCCTCGCCGCCGATGAGCGCGATGCACGCGTAGGAGCCCTCGACCCGCTCGTGCAGCGTCTCGATCGCGTCGAACGCCTGGTCCGGGTCGAGCGAGGCGCCGCGGATCTGGGACTGCAGCTCGTTCGCGAGGACGTTGACGAGCAGCTCGGTGTCGGAACTCGTGTTGAGGTGCCGGCGGTCGCGGGCGAGCAGCTCCCGGCTCAGCTCGCGCACATTCGTGAGGTTGCCGTTGTGGACGAGGACGATGCCGTACGGCGCGTTCACGTAGAACGGCTGCGTCTCCTGCTCCTGCCGCGCGTCGCCCTGCGTCGTGTAGCGGACGTGGCCGAGCCCCATCGTGCCGAGCAGGCTGCGCATGTCACGGGTGCGGTAGGCCTCGCGGACCTGGCCGCGCGCCTTGTGCATGTGGATGGTCGGGCCGTCCGAGGTGGCGATCCCCGTCGAGTCCTGGCCGCGATGCTGCAGGAGTCCGAGCGAGTCGTAGATCTGCTGCGCGACCGGGCTGGAGGAGACGATGCCGACGATGCCGCACATGCGCGAACGGGCTCCCTGGGGTCAAGGGGAAGTGACGGTCCATCCTCCCACAGCGCGGCCGCCCGCGGCTGTGCGCGCGGAGCGCGGAGCGGGAGGAATGCGCGGGGCCGCCTCGCGGCGCTGCCCCGGCTCAGCCGCGGGTCTGGTCGAGCATCGGGAACACCTCGGCGATCCGCTCGAAGTCGCCGTCGCTGTGCAGCACCGTGGCGTCGTGGTGGATCGCGACGCCCGCGACGAGGCAGTCCATGAACGATCGGATCGTCCTGCCGCGCTCCCGCGTCATGCGACTGATCGTCGAGGCGTTCTCCCAGTCGGCGAACTCGGTCGGCAGCATCGCGAACTGCGCGAGCGTGCGTGCGAGGGTGCCGTGGTGGCGCTCGTCCCGCGCGCCCTGCATGACCTCGGCCCACACCGGCTCGCAGAGCACGACGAGTCCCTGGCCGATCGCCGCGCGGAGCGCGAGGCGGGCGGGGGTATCCCTGCCGCGCAGGAAGTCGATCCACGCCGAGCTGTCCGGCAGGATCACCAGGCGCTCAGATCCTCGGTCGGGCGGAGCTCCTCGAGCGTCGGGAAGTTCGGCATCGACCCTCCCACCGCCAGGATCTCCTCGATCGTCATGGGCTTGTAAGCCGCCCTCCGCAGCGCGTAGTTGACGGCGTCGCGCTTCGTCGTGAAGCCGCGCTGGCGCATGACGAGGGCGCACGCCTCCTCGTCGATGTCGATATTCGTCCGAGCCATACACCGACGATACACCTCGAAGGTGTAACGACAAGCGGCTAGGCTGACTGCGTGACGAGCGACTCCGCCGCCAGCTACCGCGAGGCCGGTGTCGACACCGCCGCGGGCGACCTCGCCGTCGAGCTCATGAAGTCGGCCGTGCGCCGCACGCACGGGCCGGAGGTGTTCGGCGGCGTCGGCGGCTTCGCCGGGCTGTGGGACGCGAGCGCGCTGCAGGGCTACCGGCACCCGATCATCGCGACGGGCACCGACGGCGTCGGCACGAAGGTCGCGATCGCGTGGGCCGTCGACCGGCACGACACCGTCGGCCAGGACCTCGTCGGGATGATCGTCGATGACATCGTCGTCGTCGGCGCGAAGCCCATGTTCATGACCGACTACCTCGTCTTCGGCAAGGTCGTCCCAGAGCGCGTCGCCGAGATCGTCGGCGGCATCGCCCGCGCCTGCGAGGCGACCGGCACGGCGCTCGTCGGCGGCGAAACCGCCGAGCACCCCGGGCTCATCGGCCCGGACGAGTACGACATGGCCGGCGCCGCGATCGGCGTCGTCGAGGCCGACGCGCTCCTCGGCCCGCAGCGCGTCCGGGACGGCGACGTCGTCCTCGGCCTCGCGAGCTCGGGCCTTCACTCGAACGGCTTCTCCCTCGTGCGCCACATCCTCGCGCAGGCGGGTATCGGCCTGCAGGACCGGCTCGACGAGTTCGGCGGCGTCGTCGGCGAGGCGCTCCTCGAGCCGACGCGCCTCTACACTTCGCCGCTGCTGCGCATCCTCGAGGACCCCGCGACGGGGTCCGGGATCCACGCGCTCTCGCACGTGACGGGCGGCGGCATCGCCGCGAACCTCGCGCGCGTGCTCCCCGTCGGCAGCTGGGCCGAACTCGACCGCGCGGCGTGGGACGTCCCCGACGTCTTCCGCACGCTGTCGTCGATCGCCGGCTCCTCACTCGTCTCGGCGGAGGGCACCTGGAATCTCGGCCTCGGCATGCTCGCGGTCGTCCAGCCGCAGGACGCGTCGACGATCGCCGACCTGCTCACCGCGGCGGGCATCCCGACGCGGCCCGTCGGCATCGTCGGCATGGCCGAGCGGCCGGGTGGCGACGGCTGGGTCGAGGGCGCGAAGGGCGTCGACGGCGGGGCCGTCAGACTGACCGGCGCCTACCGGAGCTGAGGGGCGCGGGACGCATCCCGACTCGCCTGCGGCGCGGGCGCGCATTCCTCCCTGAGGAGGCAGCGAGCGCCGTCAGGCGTACTGGGCCTCGGCCTCGTCCTCGTCGTCGGCGTCGTCGTCCGCGAAATCGGCGTACTTCGCAGCGAGGTCATCGAACTCGGATGACGGGGAGGAGGTGGCGAGCTCGCGCTCGAGAGCGCCGTAGTTGGTCTCCGGGCTGAAGTACTTCAGCTCACGGGCGACCTTGGTGTGCTTCGCCTTCTGACGACCGCGGCCCATTGGGACCCCTTACACGATGGAGGAACGACGTCCGAGAGTCTACCACCGGGGCCTCCGCTAGGTTGCCGGGTGTGCGTGTGCCGACCGACTCGACGAGGGTCGCGATCATCGGCGCGGGCCAAGCCGGGCTCTCCGTCGCGTACCACCTGCGCCGCCTCGGACTCGAGCCCGGGGAGGAATTCGTCATGCTCGATCGCGGTCCCGGCACGGGCGGCGCGTGGCAGCACCGCTGGGCCGCGCTGCGCATCGGCCTCGCGCACCGGATCGCCGACCTGCCGGGCATGCGCGAGCTCGGCCTGAGCTTCGACACCGCCGACCGACAGGCCCCCGCGAAGGACGTCGTCGCCGACTACTACCGCCGCTACGAGGCGCACTTCGGGCTGCGGGTCGTGCGGCCCGTCGACGTGCGCGCGGTGCGGCACCACGGGGATCGCCTGCTCGTCGAGTTCACGGACGCCGACGGCGACGAGCTCTCGCTCGAGGCCGAGATCGTCGTCAACGCGAGCGGGACGTGGGGCGCGCCCTTCGTGCCGCACTACCCGGGGCGCGAGACCTTCCTCGGGCGCCAGCTCCACACGAGCACGTACCCGGGTGCGGAGGCGCTCGCGGGGGAGCGAGTCGTCGTGGTCGGCGGCGGCACGAGCGCCGTCGGCTTCCTCCTCGAGCTCGAGGACGTCGCGGCGGAGCTCACCTGGGTGAGCCGACGGCCCATCGAGTGGGGCGCCGAGATCGGCGGGCCGAGCGGCGACGGCGAGGAGTATGCGAGCGTCGGCGACGAGGACCTCGAGGGCCGGCTCGAGGCCGTCGCGCGGCAGGACGAGGCGGCACGGGCCGGGCGGGCGCTGCCGTCGATCGTGAGCGGGACGGGGATCCCGCGGACCCGGCGCTTCCAGCAGGGCATCGCGCGGGGCGTGCTCGTCGCGCATCCCATGTTCAGCCGCATCGAGCCGCACGGAGTCCGCTGGGACCCCGGGGTGCGCGAGGACGGGGTCGAGTGGGCCGACGTCGATGCGATCCTCTGGTCGACGGGCTTCCGCCCCGAGCTGCGACATCTCGCCCCGCTGCGACTGCGTGAGACGGCCGGCGGCATCGTCGTCGCGCAGGGTGCGAGCTGGCGGGAGCCCCGCGTGTTCTTCGCCGGCTACGGCCCCCAGGCCTCGACGATCGGGGCGAACCGCGCCGGCCGCCAGGTCGCGCGCCAGGTCGTCGCGAGCCTCTCGCGGCTGCGGGCGGGGTAGGGGCGGGGGCTCGGGCGGGGGCTCGTCCCGGGCGGGAGGAATGCGCGGCGCGGACCTACCCCCGTTCTGGGGGGATGCCTGCCCATTTCGTGGGGGAGCGCGCGGCCGTACTCTGTGCTCCACGCGGACGTGCAATATATCGCTTGAAGCGGGTCCACGGACCTGGTTCCCGAGGCACGTCCGCGGCACCGATTCCCCCGGGCAGCTGGACCGCGACGCCCCCAGAGCGCGGCGGCTGTCCGGGGTGAATCGCTCGCCGGGCGTCGCGCCGCCGCTGGCCCCGGAGGCGTGCCAGGGCCGTCGGGCCCGCGCCCGGGCATTCCCCGTCGAATGTGCATGTCCGCGCCGAGTGTGCGCCGATCGTCATGCACGCTCGGCGGAATCACGCACACTCGGCGCCGCCTGGACCGCCCGCGCCGCTCGGGCTGCCGGAATCGCCGGCGCCGCCCGCATCGGCCGTCAGCCGTGCAGCCCCGCCCACGCCGCGGCGGCGCCGAGGGCGAGGTTCGCGGCGAGGATGATGAGCGCGCGCCATCGCCGCCGCGCGAGCCACGCCCGCACCGTGTCGGCGACGACGGTGCTGAACGTCGTGAGCCCTCCGCACCCGCCCGCGATGACGATGACCGCGAGACCCGGGTCGAGCTCGCCGCGCAGCAGCCTCGCGAGGGCGAGCCCGGCGATGAGCGAGCCGAGGATGTTGACGGCGAGGACCCCGAGCGGGAATCCCGCCCGCGCCGTCGCGAGCACGGCGCCGTGCCGGAGCAGCGTGCCGAGCACGCCCGCGCCGACGGCTGCCGCGAAGACGGCGGGCCCGGCTGCGGCGTGCGCCTCGACGGGAGCGACGAATGCGAGGGAGACCGCCGACAGCGTCGTGAACGCCCCGAGCACACCGGTCCCGAGCCCCTCCCGGAGCCAGCGCGGCGCCCGCGGGTTGCGCGGCCAGACCCCGAGCACGAGCACGACGAGCGCGGCGGCGCCGAGCGAGTTGACGAGGATGAGCGCCCACGGCGCCGGCACGACGACGTCGGCAAGCAGCCGCAGGCCCGTGCCGAGCGCGCCGCCGACGGCCACGGCGAGCCATGCGGCGGCGGCGGTGGATGCATTCGTCCCGTCGCCGCCCGTCCGCACGCGCTCACGCTACGCCTGCTGCGGCGTCTCCCGCCGCTCGATCCCTACGTTTGCGCTCGCGGCACATGATTTTTCGTATGCAGCGAGCGCAAACGTAGGGATCGAGCGGGAGGGTGGGCGGAGTCCGGCGGGCGCGGCGGGGGCACGCCTCGTAGACTCGCGGCGTGAGCGCACGAGGGGATGGGCGCCGCCGCTGGTGGCTCTGGGGGATCATCGCGGTGGTCGTGATGGTGCTCGGGATCGTCGCGGTGATCGTCGTGCCGATCCTCACGCACGAGAGCGCCGGCCTCTCCCACCAGCAGGACGCCGGGGACTGGACCGACACGGCGACGGCGGTCGGCGACGACGGCCGCACGCGGACGGTCTCCCTCAGCACGGAATCGGGCGCCGCCGTCGACCCCGCCATGCTCGCGGTCGGCGACCGGGTCGTCGTGCACGGCACGGGGTTCGACCCGGCGCGCGGGATCTACGTCGCGGTCTGCGTCGTCCCCGACTCGCCCGCCGAGAAGCCCGGTCCCTGCGTCGGCGGTGCGCCGCAGCAGTCGCAGGACCCGGAGGCCCACGAGGGCGAGGTCCAGTGGGCCGCCTCGAACTGGATCAACGACGACTGGGCCTGGCGCCTCTTCGGCGCGCGGTCGTTCGACGACGGTGAGGGGACGTTCACGGCGTACCTCGAGCTCGCGGATCCCGGCGAGGTCGACTGCGACACGCAGCAGTGCGCGATCGTCACCCGCAACGACCACACGGCTGCCGACGACCGCGTCCAGGACGTCTACCTGCCGATCCGCCTCGTGGGCTGAGGGTCGTCTGCGCGGTGCGCGGAGCCTCCGCCCGCACGCCCGGCCGTCACCTTGCGCGCGGACGTCTCGGCCGCCTGGACGCCTCGTGCGAGTCGACGCCGCGTCGGAGCCTGCGCCGGCGGGATGCTGGGATTCCGCTCGGGCGCTGGGGATCGGGCTCGGCATCCCAGCACCCCGGCGGAGCCCCAGCACCCGGCCGCCCCGTACGGATATCCGCGGCGACGGCTGACTGCGCTCAGGCCCGCAGGAGAGGGGCGATCAGTCCCGCGAGCCGCGCCAGCGGTCCGGCACGCGCCGGTAGCCGTCCCGCGCCGCGACGACGAGCGAGGCGACCACGGCCCACGCGGCGATGCCGCCGATGACGGCGAGGAGGAATGCGGCGCCGGCCACCGCATTCATGTCGCCTGCTCCGCCGCCGACTCCCGCGCCG
>CAKUJB010000047.1 GCA_934661165.1 uncultured Microbacteriaceae bacterium
GATCACCGCCGCGCGGATCGCGCTCGTCGACGAGCTGCGCCCGTACGCCGTCAAGGCCTACACGACGATCGCGGGCGAGGGCCAGCGGCTCGAGCTCGAGCTCGAGCTGACGGGGGCCGCCGACACCGCGGAGTTCGCGGCCCGGCTCGCGGCGCGCCGCAGCGACGAGCTCGACCGCGCGGTGACGCTCGTCGGACCGCATCGGGACGACCTGCGCATCGTCCTCAACGAGATGCCGGCCCGGACCCACGCGAGTCACGGCGAATCCTGGTCGACCGCCCTGTCGCTGCGGCTCGGGTCCGCGGAGCTGCTCCGGCGCTCCGGCCCCGCGGGCGACCCGATCATCATCCTCGACGACGTCTTCGCCGAGCTCGACGCCCGTCGCCGCGAGCGGCTCCTCGCCGCGGTCGCCGACTATGAGCAGGTGCTCGTCACCGCGGCGGTCGAGGGCGACGTGCCGGCGGGTCTCGCCGGACCGGTCATCCGCATTCGTGCCGGCGAGGTCGTGGGCGAGACCGACGGGGACGCTGGGACGAATGCGCGGGACGGCGATGCCGAGGATGCCGAGCCCGCCGATGGCTGAGCGCCGGACCGAGCACCTCAATGTGTTCCGCCGATTCCGCGAGCGGTTCGGCGGCCGGCGCAGCCCGCGCGGCATCGTCGCTCCGGTCGCCGGCTCGCAGCCGTTCGACGCCGGGCGGGATCCGAATTCGCTCGGGGCCGCGCTCGCGGGCCTCGTCGTGGAGCGCGGCTGGTCGGGCGCGCTCGCCGAGTCCGCCCTCTTCGTCGACTGGGGCGACGCGGTCGGTCCCGCCGTCGCCGATCACGCGCGCCCGGTCGAGCTCCTCGAGGGCCAGCTCGTCATCCGGTGCGATTCGACGGCGTGGGCGACGCAGCTCGGCCTCATGCGCGCGCAGCTCCTGACGCGGCTCGGCGAGCGCTTCCCCGACGCGGGGGTCGAGCGACTGCGGTTTCTGGGGCCGGACGTCCCCTCGATGAAACGCGGCCCCAGGTCCGTCCCAGGCCGCGGTCCGCGCGATACTTACGGTTGAGCCACCATTTCCATCCCAGAGCGACGAATTCGGCGCTCAGCGGGGCGTACAAGCCCTCGATGTCGGTCCCGCTCGGCTAGAATGGCGGAATGACGGATTCCCAGTCGCCGGACAGCGCAGCAGCACCAGACGGCGGGGGGACGGGGGCCGGTGGGGCGGCGGCTCGCAACGCCGGACACGTGCCGAACGGCAACTACGACGCGTCGGCGATCCAGGTGCTCGAGGGCCTCGACGCGGTGCGCAAGCGCCCGGGCATGTACATCGGCTCGACGGGTCCGCGCGGGCTGCACCACCTCGTGTACGAGGTCGTCGACAACTCGGTCGACGAGGCGATGGCCGGCTACGCGAGCCGCATCGATGTGACGCTCCTCGCCGACGGCGGCGTGCGCGTCGAGGACGACGGCCGCGGCATCCCGGTCGCGGAGCACCCGACGGAGAAGGTCTCGACCGTCCAGGTCGTCATGACGATCCTCCACGCCGGCGGCAAGTTCGGCGGCGGCGGCTACGCGGTTTCCGGCGGCCTCCACGGCGTCGGCATCTCGGTCGTGAATGCGCTGTCGAGCCGCGTCGAGACGGAGGTGCGTCGCAACGGGCACGTCTGGCGGATGGCGTTCGCGAACGGGGGCAAGCCCGTCGCGCCGCTCGAGCAGGGCGAGGCGACCGAGGCGACCGGCACGGTGCAGACGTTCTGGCCGGACGCCGGCATCTTCGAGACCGTCACCTTCGACTACGAGACGCTGCGCGAGCGCTTCCAGCAGCAGGCGTTCCTCAACCGCGGCCTCAGCATCACGATCGCCGACGAGCGCGGCGAGGAGCCGGTCAGCGCTACGTACCGCTACGAACGCGGCTTGGTCGACTACGTCGAGTACCTCAACCACGCGAAGAAGGACCACTCGGTCCACGAGGAGATCATCGCCTTCGACGCCGAGGACACCGAGCGGCGCATCTCGCTCGAGGTCGCGATGCAGTGGACGACCGCGTACACGGAGTCGGTCCACACGTACGCGAACACGATCAACACGCACGAGGGCGGCACCCACGAGGAGGGCTTCCGGGCGGCGCTCACGAGCCTCGTCAACCGGTACGCCCGGGACAAGGGCCTGCTCAAGGAGAAGGACGAGAACCTCTCGGGCGACGACGTCCGCGAGGGACTCACCGCCGTCATCTCGATCAAGCTCGGCGAGCCGCAGTTCGAGGGCCAGACGAAGACGAAGCTCGGGAACACGGAGGCGAAGTCCTTCGTGCAGCGCGTCGTCGGCGACCAGCTCGGCGACTGGTTCGACCGCAACCCGAACCAGGCGAAGGAGATCATCCGGAAGTCGATCCAAGCGGCGACCGCCCGGCTCGCCGCGCGCAAGGCGCGCGAGCAGACCCGGCGCAAGGGCCTCCTCGAGGGCGGCGGCATGCCGGACAAGCTCAAGGACTGCTCGAGCCGCATCCCCGCCGATTCCGAGATCTTCCTCGTCGAGGGCGACTCGGCCGGCGGCTCCGCCGTCCAGGGCCGCAACCCGGAGACGCAGGCGATCCTCAGCCTCCGCGGCAAGGTGCTCAACGTCGAGAAGGCGCGACTCGACCGGGCGCTCGGCAACGCCGAGATCCAGGCGATGATCTCCGCATTCGGCACCGGGATCGGCGAGGACTTCGACGCGGCGAAGGCGAGGTACCACAAGATCGTGCTCATGGCCGACGCCGACGTCGACGGCCAGCACATCACGACGCTGCTGCTCACCCTCATCTTCCGCTATATGCGCGGCCTGATCGACCAGGGCTACGTCTACCTCGCGCAGCCGCCGCTGTACCGGCTCAAGTGGTCGAATGCGGAGCACGAGTACGTCTTCTCCGATACCGAGCGCGACGCGCTGCTCGAGCACGGGCTCGCGAACGGCAAGCGGATCCCGAAGGACAACGGCATCCAGCGCTACAAGGGCCTCGGCGAGATGAACCACCAGGAGCTGTGGGACACGACGATGAACCCGGAGACCCGCACCCTGCTCCAGGTGACGCTCGACGACGCGGCCCGCGCGGACACGACGTTCTTCACGCTCATGGGCGACGACGTCGAGGCGCGTCGCCAGTTCATCCAGCAGAACGCGAAGGACGTGCGGTTCCTTGACATCTGACCAGCCCATGGACCGGATCGAGCAGGTCGACCTGCAGCTCGAGATGCAGCGCTCGTATCTCGACTACGCGATGAGCGTCATCGTCGGGCGTGCGCTGCCCGACGTCCGCGACGGCATGAAGCCGGTGCATCGGCGAGTCATCTACACGATGTTCGACGGCGGGTATCGGCCGGACCGCGCATTCAGCAAGTGCTCCCGCGTCGTCGGCGACGTCATGGGGCAGTTCCACCCGCACGGCGACCGCGCGATCTACGACGCGCTCGTCCGGCTCGTGCAGCCGTGGTCGCTGCGCTATCCGCTCGCGGCCGGCCAGGGCAACTTCGGCTCGCCGGGCGACGACGGCGCCGCGGCCCCGCGATACACCGAGACCCGCATGGCGCCGCTCGCCATGGAGATGGTCCGGGACATCGACGAGGACACCGTCGACTTCCAGGACAACTACGACGGCCGGACACAGGAGCCGGTCGTGCTGCCCGCGCGATTCCCCGCGCTGCTCGCGAACGGCTCCGAGGGCATCGCGGTCGGCATGGCGACGAAGATCCCGCCGCATAACCTCCGCGAGGTCGCCGACGCCGCCCTCTGGGCGCTCGCGAACCCGGAGGCCGGCCCCGAGGAGCTCGCCGCCGCCGTGACGCAGCGGATCAAGGGCCCGGACTTCCCGACCGGCGCGACGATCCTCGGCACCCGCGGCATCGCCGACGCGTACCGGACCGGCCGCGGCTCGATCATCATGCGGGCCGTCGTCAACGTCGAGGAGATCCAAGGCCGCACCTGCCTCGTCGTCACGGAGCTGCCGTACCAGGTGAACCCCGACCAGCTCGCGGCGAAGATCGCGGAGATGGTGAAGGAGGGCAAGCTCGCCGGCATCGCCGACCTCCGCGACGAGACCTCGGGCCGTACGGGCCAGCGGCTCGTCATCGTGCTCAAGCGCGACGCCGTCGCGAAGGTCGTGCTCAACAACCTCTACAAGCACACGCAGCTGCAGACGACGTTCGGCGCGAACATGCTCGCGATCGTCGACGGCGTGCCGCGCACGCTGCCGATCGAGCAGTTCATCGTGCTGTGGATCGCGCACCAGGTCGACGTCATCGTCCGTCGCACGCAGTACCGGCTCACCGAGGCGGAGAAGCGGGCGCACATTCTCCGCGCCTATCTCAAGGCGCTCGACGCGCTCGACGAGGTCATCGCGCTCATCCGGCGCTCGCCGACGGTCGACGAGGCGCGCACCGGGCTCCAGGAGCTCCTCGACATCGACGAGATCCAGGCGAATGCGATCCTCGAGCTCCAGCTGCGGCGCCTCGCCGCGCTCGAGCGGCAGAAGATCATCGAGGAGGCCGACGCGATCGAGGCGAAGATCGCCGACCTCACCGACATCCTCGCGAAGCCGGAGCGGCAGCGCGCGATCATCTCGGAGGAGCTCGCCGAGATCGCCGAGAAGTACGGCGACGAGCGCCGGACGCACATCCTGCTCGGCTACGACGGCGACGTGTCGATCGAGGACCTCATCCCCGAGGAGGAGATGGTCGTCACGGTGACGCGCGGCGGCTACGTCAAGCGCACGCGCAGCGATAACTACCGCTCGCAGCACCGCGGCGGCAAGGGCGTCAAGGGCGCGGCGCTGCGCGCCGACGACATCGTGTCCCACTTCTTCGTGACGACGACGCACCACTGGCTGCTGTTCTTCACGAACAAGGGCCGGGTGTACCGGACGAAGGCGTGGGAGCTGCCGGAGGGCGGCCGAGACGCGAAGGGGCAGCACGTCGCGAACCTCCTTGCCCTGCAGCCGGACGAGGAGATCGCCCAGATCCTCGACATCCCCGACTACGAGCACGCCGAGCATCTCGTGCTCGCGACCGCGGACGGGCTCGTCAAGAAGACGGCGCTGCACGAGTACGACACGAACCGCACGGGCGGCATCATCGCGATCAACCTCCGGGAGGGCGACGAGCTCGTCTCGGCGATGCTCGCGAATGCGGGGGACGACATCCTGCTCGTGTCCCGCAAGGGCATGTCGCTGCGCTTCACCGCCGACGACTCCGCGCTGCGGCCGATGGGCCGGGCGACGAGCGGCGTCAAGGGCATGAGCTTCCGCGGCGACGACGGGCTGCTGTCGGCGAACGTGCTGTCGGCGTCGGCCGACGGCGAGCCGGCGTACGTCTTCGTCGCGACCGAGCGCGGCTATGCGAAGTCGACGCACGTCGACGAATACCGGACGCAGGGCCGCGGCGGACTCGGCATCAAGGTCGCCAAGCTCCGCGAGGATCGGGGCGATCTCGCCGGCGCCCTCATCGTCGGGACGGAGGACGAGGTCCTCGTGGTTCTTGCCAGTGGCAAGGTGGTACGCTCATCCGTCGCCGAGGTCAAGCCGACCGGGCGCGACAGCATGGGAGTCATCTTCGCCCGCTTCGAGGATGACGACCGCATTCTCGCCATCGCGAAGAACGGCGAGCGTCACCTCGACGAGGCCGCAGCGGTCACCGAGGGCGAGGACTCCGGGAAGGACACGCAGGAAGCATGACGAGCGTCGCCGAACGCCTGCAGAAGAAGCCGGCCCGCAAGCCGGCCGCGAAGCAGGTCCGCCTCAAGCTGGTGTACATCGACTTCTGGTCGGCACTCAAGCTGTCCTTCTTCGTCGCGCTCGCGATCGGCATCGTCCAGGTCGTCGTGACCGGTCTGCTGTGGATCGTCCTCAACTCGACGGGCATCCTCATCGACGTCGACGGCATCCTCACCGACATCTTCAACGAGCCGGTGTCGCTCGCGAAGGACTTCTCGTTCGCGCGGGTCATGACGTTCGCGGCGATCATCGGGCTGCTCAACGTCATCGTCTTCACGGTGCTCGGCGCGATCCTCGCCGTGCTGTACAACATGATGGTGAAGATCACCGGCGGCCTGCACGTCGGCTTCACCAACTCCTGATCCGAGGGGGGCCGGCGGGGCCGCGGGCGCGCATTCGTGCCCTGTCGGTCTGCTAGGCTTTTCCATCGGTTCTCGGGGCTATAGCTCAGGCGGTTAGAGCGCTTCGCTGATAACGAAGAGGTCCGAGGTTCAAGTCCTCGTAGCCCCACCACCCGCAGCCTGACTGCACCTGTGTCACGACCCGCAGCCGGATACGCTGTGGGGGCACGGGCCCTTAGCTCAATTGGTAGAGCGCCTGCTTTGCAAGCAGGAGGTCGCCGGTTCGATTCCGGCAGGGTCCACTCGGGGCAGACCACTGCGCGACCGAGACATTGCGGGGGATCCTGGGCGAGTTGCCACTTCCTGGGGCCGTGACGCCCTCCCCGGAGTTCTCGCCGTAGCGCGTGAACGAGGCGAGATCAGCAGTGAGGCATTGTCGGAGCATGTTGCCGAACTGCCCATCGTCCTGATGCGAAATGAACTCTTCTTCACCGGAAGTCTCGATACTGCGCTGTTACGAGACCGCGTGATCGACCGGATCATCGACGACATCTGCCTGCCTCTCCTCAAGAGCCCACCGCCACGCAGCACCTCTGCCAGACTTGCGCGATGACGACGCTGTACACCGGCAGGATCCGCCCGCTTGCCGGCCGCGTCGAGGAGCTCGCTGAGACCGAGGTCTGCGCGACGCGTCACTCGGCTGCGCGTGTGCACTGAACGGGAGTCCCGAAGCTCGAGCGGGCCCCGCCCCGGCGATGCGCTCGATTCGGGAGGGGAACGGGCACTCGGGAGGATGAATGCGCATGCCTCGCCTTCCCGAGCCGGTCGTCCCCTCCTCAATCAGTTGCGGATGGCTGTGGGGCGACTGAGGCTTTGCGATGTGCGCAGTGCGAGGCGCCCGTAGGCGCCGATGGCGCGAGGCGCACGTGAGCCGCGTGCGGTCCAGCTGGCGCGCTTGCTGCGCGCCGAGGTGGCGGCGCCCCGGCTCACCCAGCCCAGAGCGAGGAGCCACCTCCAGTAGCACGGTGCTACCATCTGAACATGTCCAGGACGAGCCAGCCGACACGGCTTCCCGCGGATGTGTACGACTCCGCGGTCGCGGCGAGCGCGATCACGTCCCGCACGGTGCCGCAGCAGATCGCGCACTGGGCCCGCATCGGGCGCGAGCTCGAACTGTCGCCGGCGGTGAATCATCGGCAGGTCGCCCGTGTCCTCGCTGGGCTGGCCTCCTACGACGAACTCGACGAGCACGAGCAGGCCATCGTCCGGAAGGCATGGTCGGAGCGCTTGGCGGAGCTGCGCACCCAGCTCGACTACGCGACGCGGTTCTCGGCTGCCGGCGATTCGTACTCCGAGGCGGATGAGGACGGCAACCTCGTCGTCCACCCCGCCCGAGGCTGATGCCCCTGCTGCATCTGCTCGCCGGACCGAACGGCGCCGGAAAGTCGAGCTATTCGCAGGACGTCCTGGTGCCGGCCATGCACCTGCCGGTCATCAATGCGGATGACATCGCCGCCGAGCGCTGGCCGGACGCCCAGGCCGAGCACGGGTATGAGGCGGCCCGCATCGCCGAAGCGCAGCGTCAGGAGCGGATCGCGGCGGGCGCATCGTTCATCTCGGAGACCGTGTTCTCCCACGAGAGCAAGCTGCAACTCGTCGCGGATGCGCAAGCCGCGAGCTACCTCGTCCACCTTCACGTGATCATCGTGCCGCTCGAGCTCACCGTGCAGCGGGTCCTCGAGCGCGTGCGCCGCGGCGGCCGCGTCGTGCCAGAGCAGAAGATCCGCGATCGCTACGAGCGCCTGTGGGCGCACGTCGCCGCGGCGATCCAGATCGCGGACGTGACGCACGTGCTCGACAACAGTCGCGCGACCGAGCCCTTCCGCCTCTGCGCAGCGTTCGAGCATGGCGTGCCGGTCGGTCAGGCGACCTGGCCGCGCTGGACGCCGATGGAGCTGCGGGACTAGAGGTCCCAGACCTTGTCTGGACGCTTCAGGTCGTCCATGACGAGCTCGAGATTCTGGAGGTCCTTGAAGGGGCTGGTCTTGGCGAGATCCGTGATCGACTCGAGGATCGACGCGGCGAGGTCGGTATTGCCGGCGGCGATTGCGGCGTCAAGAGCGTCGAACATGCTGCTGAAGCTCGCTCGCCGTTCGTCGAAGGTGAGCTCTAGGGCCCTGAGGAGCAGCTGCTGTTGGCGGCGGATCCGGCTGAGCTGCACCTCCCGCCAGCTATCGATCGCCTTGCGTTCGGTCCGTCCCTGCTGTTCCGCGATCATCCAGTCTCGCCCGTAACTGATGACGGTATTGAGGAGCTGCAGTGGATCAACGCTCTTGCCCACTGAGGTGACCGCCTTGACGACGCCCTTCTGACTCATGTGGAGACTCCCGTCATCGGTACCTGCTGATCAGCTGTGTGGACATTTCTGTCAGCTCGCCTGTCACCGGGTCGAGCACTTGGATCGTAGTCACCTCGCGAATCGACCGGACGAGGAGCAGCGCCTGTCGGAACTGGTCGGCATGGAGACCGGGGTCGAAGTCCAGGGCGTCCAACCGCTTGGTCGCGGCATGCAGTCGCTCGGCCAGGCTACGCATCACCATAGAGAGTTCGTCGATTCGGCGGGTGCAGGCTTCTCGCAGCTTGATGATCGTTTCGATCTGGGCACACGCAACATCGACCTCAGCCGCATACTGCCTGCTCCGAGTTCTCGCCTTCGTCCCGAGGATGCCAAGCGTGAAGCCGCCGATGGCGACCGCTGGCGCCGCAGTGATCACCATGAGCACCACGCCACCCACAGCCATGCCCCCGCCGCCTGCTGCAACGGCACCTCCGCCGAGCCAAGCGAGACTCGCGTTCTGTGCGGCCGCGCCGCTGAGCGAGCTGATTGCCGCACCAGTGCTCGCCGTGCCGATTGCCGAGGCCGTGGCCATCACCGCAGCATTGGCGCCGGCCGCGACGATGACCGCGGACGCGGTCCCACTGCCGGCCTTGAGCACGACCTCGGAGATCTCGTCGACGGTCATCTTGGAATCCGGAAGGACCTGGATCGCGTTGATGAGCTCGATATCCGCGGGCTCGTGCGCGAGCAGGTTCACATTGAGCCGATTGCGCTGCATCCAGTCGGCGAACCCACCGATTGTCGCGGTGACGATCCGGATCTTTTCTAAGTTGAATTCATCGACGCGCTCCTGCGCTTCGGCGTGCGCGAGCTCGTGCTTCTGGCTCGCTTCATCGAGTCGCTTCCTTGCCTTCTTCCTGATCCCCAAGGATTGCAGCCCGCCGATGAGACCCTTCGCACCAGCGCTCGCGCCCGCTCCGACGAGCAGCAGGACAGTCCCCGCGAGGATGAGGGCGAGGAGGAGAAGCCCCCCGATGATGCCGAGTGGGATCCAGAGCAGCAGCCACCAGTCAAACCCGCCAGCAGCCCCGACGTCAGCCGCAGCTTGACTGATCGACGCGATGAGCAGGACGGTCGGCGGCATGGCCCCGACCCTACCGCTCGGCGACGACACGAGGGAGGCTGACGTGCGCCGTGTGCGAAGCGCCCTTCAGCCTGTTCGGCGCCGGTCCTCCGCACCGGCCCTCGTGAAGTGCTCCGCCGTCAGGCCGTCGAGCAGCTCGCCCGGCGGGACGTCGAGCGCCCAGGCGAGGCGCATGAGCGTGTGCACCGAGGGCATCGCGCGACCGCTCTCGTAGGAGCGGACGTTCGCGGAATCGATCGCGGCGCGCACCGCGATCTCGTCCTGCGTGAGGCCTGCCTCCTGCCGCGCCGCCGCGATACGTGACCCGATCCGGGCAGCGGCAGCGGAGGCGACTCTGGGCACCGAACCACCATCCGCGACCCCGGGTGCCTTCGACAGAGTGAACGTACCCGGGTAGAAGTACCCTGTCGGATGTGGGCACGAATGCGGGGGGCGAGCGGCTGGTCAAGTCGCGGCAGCGCGTCGCCGACCACGGCGAGGTCTTCACGCCGCGCTGGCTCGTCGACGACATGCTCGACCTGGTCAAGTCCGAGACCGAGCGCATCGATTCGCGCTTCCTCGAGCCGGCCTGCGGGTCAGGCAACTTCCTCGTCCCGGTGCTCGAGCGCAAGCTCAAGGCGGTCCAGGCGCGTCACGGGCGCAGCGACTTCGAGCGGCAGCACTATGCGCTCTTCGGGCTCATGTGCATCTACGGCATCGAGCTGCTCGCGGACAACGCCGCGGAGTGCCGGGACAATCTCGCCGAGACGTTCGTGCGCTTCATCGGGTCCGCCGATCCTGTCTGGGCTCGCGCCGCCCGGGCGGTCCTTGCGGCGAACATCGTGCAGGGCGACGCCCTTGAGATGACGATGCCCGGCGGCGAGCCGATCGTCTTCCCTGAGTGGGGCTACCTCGGGCGCGGACGCTACCAGCGCCGCGACTTTCGCTACGACAGCCTCACGCAGCGCGCCTCCGCCTCGGTCGGCCTCTTCGCCCACTTCGAGGAGCACGAGATCTTCACGCCGGTGCGGTCGTACCCGGTCATGACGGCACGGCAGATCGCCGACGGCGGTGAGGAATGCGCGGGGGCGCAGCCGACGAGCAAGGGGGACGCATGAGTCTGGTCGCGGAGCAGCAGCCCAGGGGGCTCTCGTTGCGGGGGCACAACCCTGACGTCCTCACGTGCATCGCCAATCTGTCGAACGATGAGGTCTTCACCCCGCCGGAGTTCGCGAATCAGATGCTCGACATGATCGAGCAGGCCTGGTCCGAGGATCACGATGGCGCGAGCATCTGGGCGGACCCGACCGTCACGTTCCTCGATCCAGTCGCGAAGTCGGGCGTCTTCCTCCGCGAGATCACTCGGCGACTGACGGAGGGACTCGCCGGCGAGATCCCTGACCTGCAGGAGCGGGTCGACCACATCCTGACGAAGCAGGTCTACGGGATCGGTATCACGCGACTCACTTCGCTGCTCGCCCGGCGGAGCGTCTACTGCTCGAAGGACGCTACCGGCAAGCACTCGATCGCCAAGTCCTTCGACCGCGACTGGGGGAACGTGTGGTTCGAGCGCACCGAGCACACGTGGGTGGGGGACAGGTGTGGGTACTGCGGGGCTTCGAAGTCCCAGTTCGACCGGGGCGAACTGCTCGAGACGCACGCGTACGCGTTCGTCCACGCGAAGGACATTAAGTCTCGCCTCGCAAAGATGTTTGGAGCCGACGTGCAGTTCGACGTGATCATCGGGAACCCGCCCTACCAACTGGATGACGGAGGCCACAACAACTCTGCGGCGCCGATCTATCAGCGATTCGTGGAGACGGCGTTCGAGTTGGAACCACGCTTCGTCACCATGGTGACGCCCTCTCGATGGTTTGCAGGGGGACGCGGACTTGATCGCTTTCGCGACCGCATGCTGAGCTCTCGTCGACTTCGGACCATCGTGGACTTTCCGAAGTTGTACGACGGATTCCCCGGAGTCAAGATTCGCGGTGGGATTTCGTACTTCCTGTGGGATCGCGATACCGAGGGTCCGTGCAGGATCCAGA
>CAKUJB010000048.1 GCA_934661165.1 uncultured Microbacteriaceae bacterium
TCCCGGCGGACAACAACATCAACCGCATGGTGTCCTCCGGTGCGCGAGGCAACTGGATGCAGGTCCGCCAGATCGCCGGTATGCGTGGCCTGGTGTCGAACCCGAAGGGTGACATCATCCCGCGGCCGATCGTCCACTCCTACAAGGAGGGCCTCACCGTCGCCGAGTACTTCATCTCGACGCACGGCGCCCGCAAGGGCCTCGCGGACACCGCGCTGCGCACGGCGGACTCCGGGTACCTGACCCGTCGTCTCGTCGACGTGTCGCAGGACGTCATCATCCGTGAGACCGACTGCGGCACGACGAAGGGCCTCGACATCGTCATCGCCCGCGACCTCGACGGCACGCTCATCCGCGACGAGAACGTCGAGAACTCGGTGTACTCGCGCAACCTCGCCGAGGACGCGATCGACGCGAAGGGCACGGTCATCGCCGAGGCGGGCGCCGACATCGGCGACGTCCTCATCGCGACGCTCATCGAGGCGGGCATCGAAGAGGTCAAGGTCCGCTCGGTCCTCACCTGCGAGTCCGTCGTCGGCGTGTGCGCGAGCTGCTACGGCCGCTCGCTCGCGACGGGCCACCTCGTCGACATCGGCGAGGCGGTCGGCATCATCGCGGCGCAGTCCATCGGCGAGCCGGGCACCCAGCTCACGATGCGCACCTTCCACACCGGCGGTGTCGCCTCCGCGGACGACATCACCCAGGGTCTGCCGCGCGTCACCGAGCTCTTCGAGGCCCGCACGCCGAAGTCGAGCTCGCCGATCGCCGAGGCGGCCGGCGTCGTGACGATCGACGACAGCGACCCGCGCGGCCGGAAGATCATCCTCACGCCCGACAACGGCGACGAGCAGGTCACCTACCCGGTGCTGCGTCGTGCGGCGCTCCTCATCGAGGACGGCCAGCACGTCGAGCTCGGGCAGCAGCTGCACGTCGGCAACCTCGACCCGAAGGAGGTGCTCCGCGTCCGCGGCATCCGCGCGGTGCAGCAGCACCTCGTCGACGGGGTCCAGGGCGTCTACCGCTCGCAGGGCGTGCCGATCCACGACAAGCACATCGAGGTCATCGTCCGCCAGATGCTCCGCAAGGTCACCGTCGTCGATCACGGCGACACCGACCTGCTGCCTGGCGAGCTCGTCGACAGCCAGCGCTACCGCGAGATCAACCGCGGCACGGTCGCGGAGGGCAAGCGCACGGCGTCGGCCCGCCAGGAGGTCATGGGCATCACGAAGGCGTCGCTCGCGACGGAGTCGTGGCTCTCGGCCGCGTCCTTCCAGGAGACGACCCGCGTCCTCACGCAGGCGGCGATGGAGGGCAAGTCCGACCCGCTCATGGGGCTCAAGGAGAACGTCATCATCGGCAAGCTCATCCCCGCCGGCACCGGGCTGCCCCTCTACCGTCAGGTCGAGGTCCGGGCCACCGACGAGGCGCGCGCCGAGCGCTACCCGAACCGGCTCTTCGCCGAGGACGGCGCGTTCAGCGACGCGGACTACTCGTTCGTCGAGTTCGAGGACTTCCAGGCCGACGCCTTCGGCGCGGAGAGCCTCGACAGCGGCAGCGGCAGCTCGTACAGCTGACGCGAGACGCACACGCTCGACGGGGCGGTCATCCCACGCGGATGGCCGCCCCGCGGCGTCGAGCCACGCGCTCCGGCCGCTACAGTGGGGTCCAGCCGACCCCGGGAGCCCCATCGCGATGACCTCGATCACCGAAGTCCTCATCCTGCGGGGACTCATGCCCGTCGAGGCGCTGCGACCGGGGGCGACGCCGCAGGACGAGGAGCGGATCGTCCGGGCCATGGTCGAGGAGGGCACGCTCACGCCGGCCCAGCTCGCGAGCGCGCGGGCCGCGCAGGCGGGCCTCCCATTCGTCGAGCTCGCCGACTTCCCCGTCGATCCGCATGCCGTCGCGATCGTGCCGGCGGGCATCGCGCGACGCTACGACCTCCTGCCGCTGCAGTTCGTCGGCGACAGCCTCCTTGTGGCGATGGCCGACCCGGGCAACGTCGTCGCCGTCGACGACGTCCGCTCCATCGCCAAGCGGCAGGTCCGCCTCGCGGTCGCCGAGCAGACGGACCTGAGGAATGCGATCGACCGCCTGTATCGCGCGGACACCGAGCTCTCCTCGCTGTCGACCGAGATCCAGGAGCAGCAGGCGGCCGTGCCCGGCCAGGCGGAGGAGGAGGCGGCGGAGGACGACGCGCCGATCGTCCGATTCGTCAACCTCATCATCGCCCAGGCGATCCAGGACAAGGCCTCCGACATCCACATCGAGCCGGGGGAGCACGAGCTGCTCGTGCGCTACCGCATCGACGGCGTGCTCCACGAGATGCAGCGGGCGCCGAAGAACATCCAGAACGGCGTCACCTCGCGGCTCAAGATCATGGCGGAGCTCGACATCGCCGAGCGCCGCCGGCCGCAGGACGGCCGACTCACCGTCCAGCATCACGGCAGCCGCGCCGACCTCCGGATGGCGGTGCTGCCGACCGTGTGGGGCGAGAAGATCGTGCTGCGCATCCTCGACACGTCGACGACGAAGCGCGACATCCAGGAGCTCGGGATGACGCCGCACAACCTCGAGCGGTACCAGCGGAACTTCTCGAAGCCCTACGGGATGATCGTCGTGTGCGGGCCGACCGGCTCCGGCAAATCGACGACGCTCTACACGACGCTCGACACCGTCGCGCGCCCCGAGATCAACGTCATCACGGTCGAGGATCCCGTCGAGCGACGCATCCCCGGCATCAACCAGGTGCAGGTCAACGTCAAGGCCGGCCTCACGTTCGCCGGCGCGCTGCGCTCGATCCTCCGCTCCGACCCGGATGTCGTCCTCATCGGCGAGATCCGCGACGGCGAGACGGCGCGCATCGCGACCGAGGCGGCGCTCACCGGCCACCTCGTGCTCTCGACCCTTCATACGAATGACGCGCCGAGCGCGATCACGCGGCTCATCGAGATGGAGATCGAGCCCTTCCTCGTCGGCTCCGCGATCGACTGCGTCGTCGCGCAGCGGCTCGCGCGGCGGCTCTGCGAGCGGTGCAAGGAGGAGTTCCGGCCGACCGCGGAGGAGCTCGCGGCGATGCGCTTCGCGCCGCCGGCCGGGGACATCCCGGTGCTCTACCGGCCGAAGGGCTGCTCCTCGTGCTCGAACACCGGCTATCGGGGTCGGCTCGCGCTCCACGAGGTCATGGAGGTCGACGAGGACATCGAGCGGCTCGCCGTCGCGCGCGCGTCCTCCGCGGAGATCGAGAAGGTCGCGCTCGCGCACGGCATGATCCCGCTGCGCCAGGATGGCTGGATCAAGGCCCAGATGGGGCTGACCTCGGTCGAGGAAGTGATGCGGGTGGTGGCCTGATGACGGACGAGCGGATCCACGACCTCGACGCGGCGCTCGCCGCGCTCGCCGCCGCGGCGCCCCCCTCGGTCGCCGAGCGCGCTGCCGCAGCCCCGCCCCCGGCGGCGCCCCCGGTCGCTGAGCGAGCGCAGCGAGACGAAGCGCCACCCGCACCCCGGTCGCTGAGCGAGCGTGAGCGAGACGAAGCGCCATCGCCCTCCACCCTCCCCCTCGGCGCCGACCCCGACCTGCTCGACCAGCTCGCCGAGGTCGCGGCGCTCGGCGGCTCGGATCTGCACCTGTCCGCCGACGCGCCCCCGATGATCCGCGTGCACGGCGGCCTCGAGCCGCAGGGCGAGGCGTGGTCGGGCGCGCGGGTGGCCCGAGCGCTCCGGTCCCTCCTCACGCCGGAGCGGCGCGACGCATTCCTCGCCGCTCGCGAGCTCGACTGGTCGTTCCAGCTCACGCCGGAGGTCCGCTTCCGGGCGAACTACTACCTCCAGCGCGGCACGATCGGCGCCGCCTTCCGCATCATCCCCGTCGACATCCGGCCGCTCGAGACGCTCGGGCTGCCGAGTTCGGTCAGTCGTTTCGCCTCGCTCGTCCGCGGGCTCGTCCTCGTCACGGGCCCGACGGGCTCGGGGAAGTCGACGACGCTCGCCTCGCTCATCGACCTCGTCAACTCGAGCCGGGCCGGCCACATCATGACGGTCGAGGACCCTATCGAGTTCGTGCACCGCAACAAGCGCGCGCTCATCAACCAGCGCGAGGTCGGCGAGGACACGCACTCCTTCGCCGCGGCGCTCAAGCACGTGCTGCGGCAGGACCCCGACGTCATCCTCGTCGGCGAGCTCCGGGACCTCGAGACGATCGAGGTCGCCCTCACCGCGGCGGAGACCGGGCACCTCGTCTTCGCGACCCTCCACACGCAGTCGGCGCCGCAGACGATCGACCGCGTCATCGGCGTCTTCCCGCCGCACCAGCAGGAGCAGATCCGGGCGCAGCTCGCCGGTACGCTGCAGGGCGTCGTCTGCCAGACCCTCGTGCGCACCGCCGACGGCGCTGGACGGGTGCTCGCCGCCGAGGTCATGGTCTCGACCCCCGCGGTCGCGAACCTCATCCGGGAGGGCAAGGTCCACCAGCTGCCGACCGCGATCCAGGCCGGCGGCGAGCTCGGGATGCAGACGCTCGACCAGCACCTCGCGCGGCTCGTCCTCGCCGGCACGATCACGCGGGCGACCGCGCTCGAGCAGGTCCAGGACCGCGAAGTCTTCGAGCGCCTCGCCGCCGACGCCCGCGTCGGCTCGCCCACCGACGCCGGCGGCTTCGGCACGGCGATCCCGGGCGCGCGATGACGACGACTATCCCGTTCCGCTACCGCGCACGCAATCCGAGCGGCCGGATCGTCAAGGGCCGCGTCGACGCGATGTCGCAGTCGGCGGCGATCCAGAAGGTGACGGCCCTCGGCGTCGCCCCGATCGAGGTCACCGAGGTCACGCGCTCCGGACTCCAGATGGAGATCCGCATTCCGGGCCTCACGAAGCCGGTCGGCAAGAAGGACCTCGCGGTCATGAGCCGCCAGATGGCGACGATGATCGGGGCGGGCCTCTCCCTCGTCACGGTCCTCGGCGTGCTCGCCGAGCAGACCGCCCACCCGGCGCTGCGCGAGGCGCTCGAGACCGTGCGCACCGACATCGAGCAGGGCCGCAGCCTCTCGGACGCGCTCCTGCGCCACGACCGGGTCTTCCCGCCGCTCATGGTCAACCTCATCCGCGCGGGCGAGACCGGCGGCTTCCTCGAGCGCTCGCTCGAGTCCGTCGCCGTCAACTTCGAGAAGGAGGTGAAGCTCGCCGGCTCGATCCGATCCGCCCTGACGATGCCCGCGATCGTGCTCGTCATCGCGGTGCTCGCGGTCGCGGCGATGCTCATCTTCATCGTGCCGACCTTCGCCGCCATGTTCGAGCAGATCGGCTCCGAGCTGCCGCTGCCGACCCAGATCCTCGTCGGGATCTCGGGGGCGATGCCGATCATCCTCCCGGTCGTCATCCTCCTCGCGATCGGGGTCGCGGTCTGGTGGCGGTTCAACGGCCGCAAGCCGGGCGTCCGCGCGGTCATCGACCCGATTCGGCTGAAGCTCCCCGTCTTCGGCCCGCTGTCGACCCGCATCGCGATCGCGCGCTTCTCCCGGAACTTCGCGGCGATGCTCGCCTCTGGCGTGCCGATCCTCCGCGCCCTGCAGATCGTCGGGGAGACCTCCGGCAACTACGTCATCGAGCAGGCGATGGACCAGGTCGCCGCCTCCGTGCGATCCGGCGGCACGGTCGCCGCGCCGCTCATCGCCTCTGACGTCTTCCCGTCGATGGTGACGCAGATGATCGCGGTCGGCGAGAACGCGGGCGCGATGGAGACGATGCTCGACAAGATCGCGGACTTCTACGACGCCGAGGTCGAGGCGCAGACGGAGCAGCTCACGACCTCGATCGAGCCGATCATGATCTCGCTGCTCGGCGTCATCGTCGGCGGCATGGTCGTCGCACTCTATCTGCCGATGTTCAGCCTCATCGGCGAGATCGGCGGCTGAACACACGGTCGGCGCGGGCCGCGACACGCCATCCACATCGATACCAACGTTCATTGCCGACGGCCCCGGCGTGATGCAGACTCTCCGGCGGGGGCAGCATCATCTCGGTCCCCGACACCGCAACATCAGTCCATCGAACGGGAGACCAACCAGCATGCTCAAGGTGCACAAGGCGATCACGGCGCGCCGCGACGCCGTCCTCAACGGCGAGCGGAGGGACGGGGGCTTCACCCTCATCGAGCTCCTCATCGTCGTCCTCATCATCGGCGTCCTCGCCGCCATCGCGATCCCCGTCTACCTCTCGACGGTGAATACCGCGAAGGACGAGACCGCGAAGGCGACGATCACGCAGGCGATCACCGCGCTGCAGGCACATTTCATCGCTGAGGGCGAGTACCCGACCAGCCAGGCCGACTTCGAGGCCGACACGGACTTCCGGGCGCCGAACGCGTCGGAGATCGCGGTCACGTACACGGGAACCACGACGACCTTCTGTGTCGTCGCCCAGGCGGCCGGCAGCACCAGCGGCTTCCACGCCGACGAACAGGACGGTTCGCCCCAGGAAGGGCTGACCTGCTCGTAGTCGCGACGAACAAGACGCGTTGATCACGTCAGCGCGCATCGCGATGCCCGGGAGTCTCCGCTCCCGGGCATCGCGCCATCTCCGCGGCCTCGCGCCCGGGCGATACTGAGGGGGTGAATGCGATGCGCGGTATCCGAGCGGACGGTCCCGCATCGCCCGACGGCGGCATGACGCTCGTCGAGGTGCTCGTCGCGCTGACGATCTTCGCGCTGTTCGCCGCGGCCTTCGCGCCCGTCATCCTCCAGGGCCTCGTCCTCGCCCAGCGCAGCGCCGTCCAGGTCGCCGCGAACCAGACGGCCGGCGAGATCATCGACGCCGTCGTCGTGGAGACGACCTGCACGGCGATCGCGACCCGTGCGAACGACTGGTCGGGCGGCGTCGACGCCGCCGGCGCCCACCTCGACGTCGACGTCGTCATCGGCACCTGCCCGACGACGTTCCCCGCGACCGTGCACGTCGCCGTCGCCGTGACCGGCGGGGATGCCGCGGCGCGTGCCGAGACCCTCGTCCTGGTGCAGGGGAGCTGAGCGATGCCGATGACGCGGCCACGCGCATTCGTCCGTGACGACGCGGGGTTCACGCTCACCGAGCTCCTCGTCACCGTCATCGTCGGCGGGCTCGTCCTCGCCATGATCGGCTCGTTCCTCGTGAGCTCGCTGCAGGCCGACCGCCAGGTGCGCGGACTCAACGACGCGACCGCCCGTGGCGAGCTCGCACTCGACGCGATGCGCACGACGCTCCACTCGGCCGCGGCGCCCATGGCGATCGGCGCCGGCCTCGCGACCGGCGACCTCGTCCTCCGCGCAAAGGTCGCGAGCGCCGACAGCGGGCCCGTCGCGTGGGACTGCGTCGCGTACTACTTCGACGCGGCACAGGGCGAACTGCGCATGCGGCGCAACTCGGGCTCCGGCGGGACGCCGGCCGCGCGCGTCGCGACGCCCGACGCCGCCGGTCTCGCGGGCTGGGCGCTCGTCGTCAGCGGGATGCTGCCGCCCGAGTCCGGCGAGGTCTTCGCGCTCCGGGACCGCGACCCCGGCCCGGGCTACGAGGCCGACACGGGCGCGCTCGACGTCGCGTTCCGCCTCGACGCGGGCGACCTCGGCGCGCCCGCCTTCGGGACCGCGATCATCGCGCGGAGCCAGAGCCAGGGGGGTGCGACGTGCGCGCCCTGAGGCATCGGCTCGAGACGGCGCGCGGCGAGGACCGCGGCGCGGCCCTCGTCACGGTGCTCGCCGTCATCGTCATCTGCTCGATCCTCGCCGTCGTCATCCTCATCTCCTCGATGACCGTCGTCTCCGTGACGACGGGCGGCAAGGCGATGGTCGAGGCCCGCGCCGCCGCCGAGGCGGGGCTCGCCGAGGCCGTCCTCGCGCTGCGGACCGGGACGTGCGTCGACGGCGAGATCGCGAGCGCCCCCGGGACGCTGCCGGAGTACCGCTACGAGATCTTCACGGGCGGCGTCTCGGGGTGCCCGGACGGCTCGGGCGAGATCGTCGTCCGCGCGGTCGGCGTCGCGCAGCAGCCGAGCGACTCCCCGCTCGGCGGCGAGTACGAGCTCGAGGCGGGCTTCGTCATCTCGTCCTCCTTCGGCACCGGCTCCGCGGTGTTCATCGGCTCGGGCGGCAGTCTCGGCAGCTTCTCCGTCACCGTCGCCGAGGGCCAGACGGTCTCCGGCGATCTGCAGATCGCCGAGGGCAGCCTCAACTGCAACAACGCGAGCAGGATCCAGGGCAGCGTCTACGTCGCGAACGGGAGCGTCCAGCTCACGAACACGTGCAACGTCGCCGGCGACGTCTACGCGTCGGGCGCGATCGCGCTCAACAGCAGCATCAAGGTCGGTGGCGACGTCGTCTCGCTCACGAGCGACGTCTCACTGACGAACAACGTGAAGGTCTTCGGCGACGTCTACGCCGCCGGGCGCGTGCAGTTCTCGGCGAACGTCGTCGTCGGCAACACGTCACCCGCCGAGGGTCCCGTGCAGCGGGGCAGCGTGTACGCGGCGGGCGCCGGGCTCACGAACTCGATGAGCAACACGACCGTGCGCATCCACGGCGACTGGGTCGTCGGCGGCAGCATCCAGGGCTTCCAGGGCAAGGTCGACGGTGACGTCATCGCCGTCGGCGGCATCAGCAACATCTACCGCGCCTGGGTCGGCGGCGACCTGTGGTCCGGTGGGCACATCCCGACGCTCGGCGAGGCATTCGTCGCCGGCGACGCCATCTCCGCGAGCGGCACCGGCACGATCCAGGTCCCGCCGTCGACGCGGGTGCTCGGCGACCTCCGGGTGCGAGGCGCGTTCAGCGGCTGGGGCTGCACCGACGTGAGCGGCTACGCCTGCCTGACGAGCTGGTCCGGCTCGAAGTCCGCGCTGCAGAACGTGAAGGACACCGGCATCGCCGCGCGCGAGTCGGGCAAGGTCGTCGAGGCCGGCATCAGCGGGCTGCCCGTCCCGACGGCGCCGTCGATCCCCGCGACGCCCCCGGCGCCGACGTGGGTCGACTGGCACTACGACCAGGCCGACTGGACCGAGGCGGGGCTGACGAACGTCATCACCGTGCCGAGCGGCAGTCCGGCCTGCGGCGCGATCTACGCGAGCTCGGGGACCGCGCCGGGGCTGCGCTATGCGCTGAGCCAGACGGTCGGGACGGTCTACGACGCGAGGGCGTGCAGCGAGGTCAGATTCGGCAACGGGGCCGCGACCGACGTCGCCCTCTACGCCGACATCATGATCGTCGGGCGCACGTTCCACGTCCCCGGCATCACCTTCAAGTCGGGCGACGGCCAGCCGCACCGCATCTGGCTCATGGTCGAGGACGGCGCGCCCGGCACCGCGGGACCGCAGAATCCGGCCGGCGGCTGCGGCAACATCGTCGTCGGCGCGGGCGCGCGCACGTACTTCGAGGACGAGATCCAGCTCATGGCGTACACGCCGTGCACGATCCAGATCAACAGCCAGACGCAGTGGCGAGGACAGCTCTACTCGAACACGCTGTCGCTGTCCCTCGGCGAGGGCCTCGTCTACGTGCCGACCGGCATCCCCGGCACGGACCTCGGGGGCGGCTCGCCCGAGGAGACCCCCGGCGTCCTCAGCCCCATGCAGTACGTGCGGCGGGTCGCCGGCTGAGATGCTCCTGACGACCACCGTCCTCGCGGGCGTCCTCGGCCTGCTCGTCGGCTCGTTCCTCAACGTCGTCATCCACCGGGTGCCGGCGGGCCGGTCGATCCTCGCGCCGCCGAGCGCCTGTCCCGCGTGCGGTGCGCGGATCCGCTGGCACGACAATGTCCCGCTCGTCTCCTGGCTGCTGCTGCGCGGTCGCTGCCGGCACTGTCGGGCGGCGATCCCGGTCCGCTACCCGCTCGTCGAGCTCGGCACCGGGGTCGCCTTCGCGCTCGTCGCGCTCGGCCTCGCGCCGGCAGGAATGCTCCCGGCCCCGGCCCGCCTCGACGACGGCGCCCAGTGGCTCGTCCTCGCCGCCTACCTCGTCCTCACCGCCGCCGGCATCGCACTCACCGCGATCGATCTCGAGCTGCGCCGGTTGCCGACGTCGATCGTGTGGACCGCGGCGTCGCTCGTCGTCCTGCTCCTCGTGGCCGCCGCGGCGATCCGCGGAGACGTCTCGTCGATCCTCACCGCGATCCTCGCGGGACTCGCGATGGGCGCGCTCTATCTCCTCATCGTCCTCATCCGGCCCGACGGCATGGGCCTCGGCGACGTGCGGCTCGCGGTGCTCGTCGGCCTCGCGACGGGGTGGGTCGGATGGTCGGCGGCGGTGCTCGGGCTGCTCAGCGCATTCCTCCTCGGCGCGCTCGTCGGCCTCGGCGTCATCGTCGCGCGCCGCGGCGACCGGCGCACCGCGATCCCATTCGGACCGTGGATGCTTGCGGGGGCATGGGTCGGCATCCTCGCCGGTCCGGCCGCCTGGCGGTGGTACGGCGGCATCCTAGGATTGGCATGAAGGAGCAGTGATGGCACATCGCGTCGTCGGGATCGACTTCGGGCACGACCTCATTCGCGCCGCCGAGGTCGAGGAGCCGGGGACCCGACGCGAGCGCGTGCTCCGGCGGGGGGCCGTCGCCCTCGAGCCCGGTGCCGTCGTCAGCGGCGAGGTGCGCGACGTCGCCGCGGTCGCCGCGGCACTCAAGCAGCTCTGGCAGCAGGCCGGGTTCAAGACCCGCCGGGTCGTGCTCGGGCTCGGCAACGCGCGCGTGCTCGCCCGCGACCTCGACGTCCCGAAGCGGCCGCCGCAGCAGATCCGTGAGCAGCTGCCGTTCCTCGTCGCCGACCTGCTCCCGATGCCGCTCGAGCAGGCCGTGCTCGACTTCTACCCCGTCCGCGAGTTCACCGACGCGCAGGGCGTCGAGATGATCGCCGGGATCCTCATCGTCGCGCTCAAAGACATCGCGATGACGAATGCGCGGGCCGCCCAGCAGGCCGGTCTCGAGGTCGTCGGCATCGACATGATCCCGTTCGCCCTCGTGCGCCGCCTCGCCGACCCGGACTCGGGGGAGACGGTCGCCTACGTCGATGTCGGCGCGACGACGACGAGCATCTCGATCGCCGAGTCCGACACCCCCGTCTTCTGCCGCATCGTGCCCATCGGCGGCGAGGAGGTCACTCGATCGCTCATCGACCTCGGGCAGCTCACGCGCGAGCAGGCTGAGCAGGTCAAGCGCACCGTCGGACTCTCCGCGGAGGGCGTCGAGCCCCGGTACCGCCCGGTCGTGGAGCTCATGGTGACGCGCACGAGCGACCTCATGACGTCGATCCGCGACACCATCGCGTACTTCGTCGACAACCGCGGGACCCGGATCAGCCGCATCGTGCTGACGGGCGGCGGCGCCCGGCTCGGCGGCTTCGCGCCCATGGTCGCGGCCTGGACCCGGGTGCCGACGGAGCTCGCCGACCCGGGGGAGGACGGCGAGCACCTCGTCGCGATCGCGCTCGAGAGCGGTGCGCGCGGGGCCGGGGCCAGGGACGGCGCCGCGACCCGCCGG
>CAKUJB010000049.1 GCA_934661165.1 uncultured Microbacteriaceae bacterium
GAGCGCCAGCGAGGCACCCGCCCGGAGCGGAGTCGAGGAGGCTCAGCGACAACTCTGAGCCTGACCCGTTCCTGAAACGCGGCGGGCCGCACTCCCTCGGGGGTGCGGCCCGTTTCGTGTGGGGTGGCGCATGCTGGACCATGCCGGGCCGAGGTCGGCGGCCGTGGTGGAGCGGCGTCGCTCGACCGGCATCGGCAGAGGTGAGTGGCCGCAGGAGGGGGAAGACATGCGCGATCCGATCAGTCGTGGGGTGGCTGCTGAGATGCGCCGCGGTCGGCGTCATCGTGTGGCTCGGGGCGGGGGTGCTGCTCTCGTTGTGGACGGGTGACGGTGCGTCGCGCTCGGTCGGCTCCGTGCTCCTGCAGTCGTCGCTGGCGAACCCCATCACCGTCACCCTCGTGGCCCCCTCGCCCGGCGGGTCACGGCGGCGCAGCCCTGGTGGCAGCGGGCCATGAACTGGTGGGAGTTCGGCGGCTTTGCGAGCCTCGTCGGCTTCGTGAGCCTCGTCGTCAATGTCTCGCTCGTGTCCCTCTACGAGCTGGCCACGGGCGGCTCGGCGGATCTGACCGGCGTGCTCGTCGGGGCCTTCCTCACCGTCTTCTTCGCGATGATCTTCGCCGTGTACCCGTTGTGGTGCCTGCTCGCTGCCCTCGTCGTCGGCCCTGGCCCTGCCCCGTCGCGACTCGCCGCCGCCCGCGAGGCCACCGGGCGGGCGTGACCTGCGGTGCCCCACGGGTGACCGTCGATCCTGCGCAGGGTCGAGCATCGCGACACGGACTGTCGATGGTGGTGACCGACCGGACCGCTCATGCCCCTCATCGTGCGCGCCCGGCGGACAATGGCCGTCCGCTGGGTGCCGGTCCGCCGACACGCGGTGGCGAACGAATGACATCAACGACATCGGCCTCCCGAGGCAAGCCTTCGACCTACGGCGGTGGCGGCGGTTCGCCGACAGCGGGCTCTTCGACCTGGATGTACCGATCGAGCAGTACAACCGCCGCGAGCGGCGCCTCCTCCTCGAGGCAGAGCCGGGGGAGGTGACCCCCACCGGAGAACACGCGCTGCCCGGGCACTTCGAGGGGGCGCTCGTGCGCTTCCGGCGGATCGAGCTCACCAAGGATCCCGCCGGGTTGAAGGGCGAGGCGAAGGCCGCGCACGAGCGGCTCGTCACGACGGGGCCGTGCAGCGAGTGCGACGGCGCCCGACTCAACGCCGCAGCCCGCGCGGCGACCGTGTGCGGGCTGACGCTGCAGCAGGCCTACGCGCTCCAGGTCGACGACCTGGCGCGGCTCGTCGACGGCTGGGACCTCGGCGCGTTGGAGCCCTTACGCGCGGACGTCGTCACGCAGTTGCGGCGCCTCGTCGACCTCGGTCTGGGCTACCTGCACCTGGCCCGCGACACCGCAACGCTCTCGGGCGGCGAGGCGCAGCGCGTCAAGATGGTCCGCCACCTCGGCAGCACCCTCAACGACATGCTCTACGTCTTCGACGAGCCGACGACCGGGCTGCACGCCCGCGACGTCGAACGCCTCGCGCGCATGCTCACGACCCTGCGCGACCAGGGCAACACGGTGCTCGTCGTCGAGCACGACCCCGCCGTCATGGCGATCGCCGACCGGATCGTCGAGATCGGCCCCGGGGCAGGCCGCGACGGCGGGCGACTCCTCTACGACGGCTCGTTCGAGGGGCTACGCGGTGCCGACACGGTGACCGGACGGGCCCTTGCCGCGCCGCCGGCCGTCCGCGAGCGGCCGATGCGCACCCCGACCGGCGCGATCCGCCTCGCCCACGCGCACACCCACAACCTCAAGGACGTCACGGTCGACGTGCCCCTGGGCGGCCTCACGGTCGTCACCGGCGTCGCGGGCTCCGGCAAGTCGAGCCTCATCCACGGCCATCTCCCGGCCGCGGCAGGGGCGGCGGGCATCGAGGCCGTGCTCATCGACCAGGCACCGATCCGCGGCTCCCGCCGGTCGACGCCCGCGTCGTGGACCGGGATGCTCGATGAGATCCGGCGCATCTTCGCGCGCCGCAGCGGACAGCCCGCCGGCAGCTTCTCGCCGAACTCCGACGGCGGCTGCCGCGACTGCGAAGGCACCGGCGTCCGCTACGTCGACCTCGGCTTCACCGATGCCGTGACGACTCCCTGCGAGACGTGCCAGGGGCGCCGGTTCCGGCCCGGAGTGCTGACGTACACCGTCGACGGGCTGAACATCGCCGACGTCTTCGACCTCACGATGGACCAGGCACGCAGCGTCTTCACCGACACCAAGCTCGTCGCGCTCCTCGACCGCGCCATCGACGTGGGCCTGGGCTACCTCACCCTCGGACAGACCCTGACGACGCTGTCCGGCGGCGAGCGGCAGCGCCTCAAGCTGGCCCGCGAGCTCACCGGATCGGCCGCTGTCATCGTCCTCGACGAGCCGACGACCGGCCTCCACCTGGCCGACACCCGACGACTCCTCGATCTGCTCCACGCGATGGTCGACGCCGGGCGCACCGTCGTCGTCATCGAGCACGATCTCGCGGTCATCCGCGCCGCCGACCACGTCATCGACCTCGGCCCCGACGGCGGGCACGACGGCGGCCGCGTGCAGTTCACCGGCACCGTCGCCGACCTGATCGACAGCGCCACCCACACCGGGGGCGCGCTGCGCGGGTGTGAGGCGAGGTCAGGCTTGCTGTTGGAGTCCGCATCCTGGACTAGGCCGGTCGAGCTCGACTGTGCCCCTCGAGCGGCGCAGTTCGCCGCGATCGGCATAGGTGAAGGCCTCGAGCCTCGCCTACCCTGGCGAGCGTGAGGCGAACCGAGGCGACGGCATGACGATCCTCGTCGATCCGGCGGTCTGGCCTTTCCGCGGGCAGCTCTTCAGCCACCTCGCGAGCGACACCTCGATCGAGGAGCTGCACGACTTCGCCGTGGCGGTCGCGCTGCACCCGCGCTCCTACGACGGGGACCACTACGACGTGCCGGCCTCGCGCTACGACGAGGTCGTCGCCGCGGGCGCCGTGCCGGTGACCAATCGCGAGCTGCTCGCGGCGATCCAGCGCGCCGGGCTGCGGTTCCGCAAGCGGCGGGGGGAGCGGCCGCTCGCGAGCATCACCGACGGTCTGCCCTTCCTCGGGGCGCCGCATCGGCTCGAGATCCTGCGTTCGCCCTTCGAGCCACCGCCGGCGTCGACCTTCGCGGCCGTGACCGTCGTCGCCGACGCCCGCGACCGGATCCTGCTCGTCGCCAGCCCCAAGCGCGGTGGCTGGGAGTGCCCCGGCGGGTGGCGCGAGCCGGGGGAGAGCCCCCGGGAGGGTGCCGTCCGCGAGGTCGCCGAGGAGACCTGGGTCGCGCTCGCCCCCGACGCGCTGACAGCCGTCGGCTACGAGCGGATCCGCTTCGCCGGGGCCGTGCCGGATCCGCGTCTCCACCCGATCAGCCATGTCGCCGTCTACGGCGCGCGCCTGGACACGGTAGGGGAGGACGGGGTCGGCCCGGAGGGCCAGCCGATCGTCTGGCTCGCCCCTGACGGGGTTCGCGATCGCTGTGCCGAGGCCGCGTGGTGGCCGCTGCTCGACCGTCACCTCTTCGGCTGAGTCCAGGGGGCCGCCCACCTGCGACGAGGGGGCCAACCGCGCTCCGGCGCGGGCGTACTCGCGCGGTCAGGTTCGGTCAGGTCAGGCGTGCGAGCTCTCGCTCGACGTTCGCACGGGCGGCCGGGGTCCACGCGGCGTCGGCCTCGGGCGTGCCGTAGATCGACGGACGGTCGATGAGATCGCGCAGGATCGCCGAGCGTGCCTGCGCATAGGTGGCCGCGTCGACGAAGCCGTACTCGGCGCGGACCTGCGCGCAGTACTCGTCGAATCGCTCGGGCGGGGACGCCAAGATCCACAGATCGGCGTCGAGGAGGGCGACTCCCACGGGGTCGTCCGCAGCAGCCCGATGCGTGGCCGTCGCGCGGATGAGCGAGGTGACGCGCTCGACGAGCGCTGGGTCACGCGCGTCACGACCCTCACGACTGCCGGACCGGAGGTGGGCCTCGGCGAGCCGCGCGCTCTGCTCCTCATTGTCGGCCCGACGCGGGTCGTAGACGGCGTCGTGGAACCAGAGGGCGAGCCGGGCGTCCTCGTCGCCGGCGTGCCCGAGCCGCGTGAGGGCGACGAAGGCCTCCGACAGGTGCGTGCGGGTGTGATAGTGCCGTTGCCCCTCGTCGTAGCGGGCCAGGAGCACGTCGGCGGCGGCCGCGCCCAGATCGGACGCGACCGCCGCCGCAAGGTCGTTCATGCCGATGGTGACTGCCCTGGTCCGTTCGAGGTGCCCGGTCCGTTCGAGGTGCCTGGTCCGTTCGAGGTGTCCGGGTCGGTCGAGCCACCCGGTCCGTTCGAACTGCCCGGTCCGGCCGACCCGCCGGGGCCGGTCGAACCGCTCGGCTCGTCGAGGATGTGCCAGCCGGCGTCGCTGAGGATCTGCGACACCCGCTTCACCTCGGATTCGCTGGCCAGCTCGTCGGTGATCTTCAGGAATCCCACGCCGACGTCGATGCGGTCGGCCGGGACGATCCCGTCGCGCACGAGTTGATCGCCGAGCTCGCGGGTCTCCTCCTCGGAGAGACGACGCCGCAGGATGGCCAGCAGGGGCACGTAGTCGGCGTCGGGGATGCCCTGCGGGTATCCGGCGCGGAGCCAGGCGGCGACGCGTTGCAATGCCGGGTGCATGTCGTCTCCTTCACGACAGGGTTGCGGATCTGGGGTCCGCAGCCCAGCCAGTATCTAATGCCCGATTCGTCCGCGCCCGTCAGGGCGCGGTCGGCGCGGCGGCAGACGACGGTGTCGAGTCGGGCTCGCTCAGCGCGATCGCGTCCTTCTCGAGGGGCCAGCCACCCGCGGCGAGACGGGCCGCGACGCGGCGGACGTCCTCCTCCCGCGGCTTCTCGTGCAGGTAGTGCTCGATCCGGGTGCGGATCTCGGCCTCGGGCTCGGCGCTGGACAGCAGCCCTTCGTGGCGCAGCTCGAGGGCGATCTTCTCGATCTCCTCCGGCGTGCACGAGCGGCTCAGCACCCCGAAGAGCGCGACGTAGTCCTGCTGCGGGACACCGTCGGGGTATCCGCCGCGCAGCCAGTCGAGGATGCGCCCGAGGACATTGCGGTGTTCGGTCATCGTCGGCCCCTCCTACTTCGGCTCGAAGTGCGGCAGGAAGTTCTCGAACGTCACGTGGTAGCCGAAGCCCTTGGCGACGATGATCGAGATGCCGAGCGCGATGCACGCGAGCACGATCCCGAAGCAGACGACGCCGACACCCCGCCAGAGCGGATGGCCCGGTGCGTGGTCGGTCTCGGCGTCGCCGCCCGAGCCGTAGGCGTAGGAGGCCATCCCGAGGGAGAAGATCGCGGGCAGGCCCGCGCCGACGAGGAGGCCGATGACGATGACGTCCATGATGTCGGTGAAGAACAGGCTCAGCATGAGTCAGCGCTCCTTCGTGATGGTCTGGGTCGTCTGGGTCGTGGACTCGCCGACCTCGGTGACCTCGACGGCAGCGGTCGCGCCGGAGGTGCGCGCGGTGGGCGCGAGGCCGCCGTCCCACTCCTCGTTGACGTTGTCCGCGTCGATCGGCGTCTTCTGGGCGTGGCGGTACATGTAGTAGGACAGCCCGAGCAGGATGCCGAAGATGACGATCGTGCCGGGCAGCTCACCGAGGTAGTGCCCGAGGAGGAACATGAGCCCGCCGATGAGGGCGGCGGCCGGGAGCGTGATGCACCAGGCGACGGCCATGCGGCCGGCGACGCCCCAGCGCACCTCGGCGCCCTTGCCGATACCGGTGCCCATGATCGAGCCGGTCGCGACGTGCGTCGTCGACAGCGGGAAGCCGAAGTGGCTCGAGGTGAGGATGACCGCGGCGGCGGCGCTCTCAGCAGCCATGCCCTGCGGCGAGGTGATCTCGACGAGGCCCTTGCCCAGCGTGCGGATGATCCGCCAGCCACCGAGGTAGGTGCCCAGAGCGATCGCGAAGGCGCAGCTCACCTTGACCCAGAGCGGGATCGAGGTCGTGTCGGTCCACGTGCCGTAGGCGATGAGGGCGAGGGTGATGACACCCATCGTCTTCTGCGCGTCGTTCATGCCGTGCGCGAGCGAGACGAGCGAGGCGGTGCCGATCTGGCCCCAGCGGAAGCCGCGCTCCTTGTAGCCCTCGGCCACCTTGCGGGTGATCCGGTAGACGAGCCACGTGCCGATCATCGAGATGAACCCGGCGATGAAGGGCGAGGCCAGCGCGGGCAGGATCACCTTGCCGACGACGCCGTCGAGCTTGGTGCCGTCGCCCATCCAGTTGACGCCACCGAAGCCCAGGGCCGCGATCGCCGAGCCGATGAGGCCGCCGAAGAGGGCGTGCGAGGAGCTCGAGGGGAGCCCCAGGAGCCAGGTGAGCAGGTTCCACACGATGCCGCCGATGAGGCCGGCGAACACGATGAGCATGAGGAGGTGGCCGCCGTTGTCGAGGAACTCCGGGCGCGGGGCGCCGGACTTGTCCTGGATCGTGACGACGGCATTGGTCACGGTGAGGGCGACCTCGACGGACAGGAAGGCGCCGATGAGGTTGAGGATCGCCGAGAGGGTGACGGCGGCCTTGGGCTTGAGTGCGCCCGTGGCGATGGACGTGGCCATCGCGTTCGCGGTGTCGTGAAATCCGTTGGTGAAGTCGAACGCCAGAGCGGTGCCGACCACGAGGATGAGGAGGATGAGTTGTACGTCCACGGGGTCAATCATGGGGGCAGCGTGGGCAGCTCAGAACCGACCGAGGTCCCGCCTTTGCGCACTACCCGGACTAAATCGCCCCCACCTGCAGTGATGTGATCCAGTTCACCCGGAGTTCATCGATCTTTTTCGCAGTGGACAGCATTCCCGGGAACTCGCATTCCGAGTGTGACCGTCGATGTCCGATCGCGTGGGAGCGGCGGTGCCCAAGCAATGACCCGGGGGCGGCAACCCCCGGGTCATGGCCGGTTCATCAGTGGAGCGTCCTCACGTCACTGCAGCGTCGTCGGGCGTTCGGCGAGGGTCACCGTGACGTCGCTGCGCTTGCCGTCGCGCACGATCGTCAACGTCGTCGCGCTGCCCACCGCGCGCTCGCGCACCTGGGCGACGAGCGATTCCCAGCTGTCGACGATCTCGTCGTCGATGTCGATGACCGCATCGCCGGCGCGCAGTCCCGCGTCGGCGGCCGGGCTGCCGGCCGTGACCTGGGAGACGATCGCCGCGGCCCGCTGCGCGCCGCCTTCGCGGACGTAGCCGCTGTCGCCCGTGACCCCGATGTAGGAGTGCTTGACCCTGCCGTCGCGCAGGATCTGGTCGGTCACCGCCCGCACCGAGTTGACGGGGATGGCGAAGCCGATGCCGATGTTGCCGCCGTCCTGCGAGGTCTGGGCGATCGAGGAGTTGATGCCGACGAGCTGGCCAGAGGCGTTGACGAGGGCCCCACCGCTGTTGCCGGGGTTGATCGCTGCCGAGGTCTGGATCGCGTTCGTCACGACATACTCACCACCGCCGCCGAAGGCCGAGTCCGGCGACTGCTGACGGGTCGTGACGGGCCGGTTGAGGGCGCTGACGATGCCGGTCGTCACGGTGCCCGCGAGGCCGAGCGGATTGCCGACCGCCATGACGGGCGTGCCGACCTTGAGAGTCGTGTCGTCGCCGATCGCGACCGGCGTGAGGTCCTTGGGTCCGTCGGTCAGCTCGAGCACCGCGAGATCGGTCGCGGGATCGGTGCCCACGATCGTGGCCCGATAGGCGCGCTTGTCGGCCAGGGTGACGAGGATCGTCGCGCCGCTGGAGGCACCCGCGCCGGCGGCGACGACGTGGTGGTTCGTCACGATGTGGCCCTCCTTGTCGAGGATGACCCCCGAGCCCTGGCCCCCGCCCTGACTTCCGGCGCTCACCGTGATCGCGACGACACTCGGGGCGACCGCAGCCGCCGTGGCGACCCAGTCCGGCGCCGAGGCGCTGGCCTGCTGGACCGGCGCAGGCGCGACGGGGAAGCGCTGCTCCGCCTGGGGTGCAGTGTTCGGTTGCGAGGAGGAGCCCGTGGGATTGAGCAGGAGCGCCCCGGCGCCGCCGCCGATGAGCAGAAGCGCCGCGAGGCCGCCGACGAGCAGGGGCGTCCGTGAGGTCCGGCGCTTCGGCGGCGCCGCGGGGGCGGCGGAGCCAGATGCGCCCACCGGCGGCGTGCCGTAGGCCGGGGTCTGCGGCGGGGCGCCGTGCCACAGGGGACCGGTGGGCTGGGACGGCTGGTCGGCCTCGTGGCGCTGGTCGTTCATGGGCGCTGACTCCTCGGGCGGCGAGTGGGGCGGGTGGTCGGTCGTCCGGCGTGTCGTCGGGGCGACGGTGCTTCGCCTGGGAGCACGGTCACGCCAAGTTCATCACGAAGTGCGCGGCGCTGGGCGGTCCGGCTCGGGGGCCGCGCCGGGCATCGCGCCGGTGGTCGGGGTAGGGGTCGAGATGCCGATCGAGCGGATCCCGGGCACCGATCGCGGCAGGTCGACGATGAAGGTCGCGCCGCCGCCGTCGGTCTCGTCGACCCCGACCCGGCCACCGTGCGCTTCGACGATGGCCGCGACGATCGCCAGGCCGAGCCCGTTGCCGCCCTGGGCCGGTCGGCCGCGGGCGGGATCCTTGCGGAAGAAGCGCTCGAAGACGCGCGGGCGGTCCGCGGCCGGGATGCCGGGGCCATGGTCGCGGATCTGCAGCCGGACGCGCTCCCCGACCGGGCCGACAGCGACGTCGACCGCCGTGCCGTGGGGGGTGTGCGTCAGGGCGTTGGCCAGCAGGTTCGTCACGACCTGGCGCAGGCGTGCCTCGTCGCCGCGCAGCACTGCCGGTACGATCGGGCCGCCGTCGAGCCCGGAGAGGCGGATCGTGCGGGCGCCCTCGCGGGCGCGCGCGTCCTGCACCGAGTCGCCGGCCAGCACCGTGAGGTCGACGCTCGTCAGCTCCATGGGGCGGCGATTGTCCATCCGCGCCAGGGTGAGCAGGTCCTCGACGAGCCCCGACATGCGCGTCGCCTCGTCCTCGATCCGGCGCATCGCGCTCGCCGTCGCCTCGGGGGAGGAGGCCGCGCCCTGCCGGTAGAGCTCGGCGTATCCGCGCACGGTGGCCAGTGGGGTCCGCAGCTCGTGCGAGGCGTCGGTGACGAACTGGCGCATCCGCGCCTCGGAGGTCTCGCGCATCGCGAAGGAGGACTCGACCTGGGCGAGCATCGCGTTGAGCGAGCGCGCGAGGCTCGCGACCTCGTCGTTCGCGGCGCGCGGCGGGATCCGGCGCGTCAGGTCGCCGGCCGCGATCGCCGCGGCGGTGTCCTCGATCGAGCGCAGCGGTCGGAAGGCGCGGCGGAAGCCGAGCCACCCGATGAGCACACAGGCCCCGCTGACGAAGAGCCCGAGGAAGGTCGAGATCGCGAGCATCCGGCTCACGGTCTGGTTGATCCCCGCGAGGGAGGACGCCACCGCATATGTGCTCGACCCGTTGGGCAGAGCGCGGGCGACGACGAGCCACTGCGGTCCGCTGTCCGTGCCGCGCGAGGGCACGACGAAGGGCTTGCCGTCCAGGCGCGGATCGGAACCGGTCAGCTGCGGGATGTCGGGCCGATAGCGAGAGTCGGTCGGCGCGATCTCACCGGTCGGGGTGCCGTGCCCGGCGTCCATGAAGACGACGGCGTACGTGCTCGGGAAGGCGATCGCCGTGTTGTTCGGCGAGGCCGCGGCGGTCTCGCGGATCGAGAGCGAGGCGACGGTCAGCTCGGTCGCCGCGCGGTCGACGAGGTAGCGCCGCATGAGGACGCCGGTCGCGACATTCGACAGGGTGAGGGCCACGAGCAGGAGCACGACGAGGACGGCGACGAGCCGCCAGGTGAGCGTCTGGCGGCGCAGCGGCGTGGCGATCCGCTCCGCGACCTCGTGACGCAGCCGGTGCCCGCGGCCCCTGTCGTGCGCCGGGTCGTCCCCGGGCTCGGGTCCCGCAGACGGGGCCGTGGCGCCGGCGGTCACCGGAGCGGTCACGTGGTCTCCGGCGGCAGCCGGAGCACGTACCCGACCCCCCGGCGGGTGTGGATGAGCGGCGGGTCGTCGATGTCGATCTTGCGCCGCAGGTAGGAGATGTAGGACTCGACGATCCCGGCCTCGCCGCGGAAGTCGTAGTCCCACACGTGGTCGAGGATCTGGGTCTTGCTCAGCACCCGGTTCGGGTTGAGCAACAGGTACCGCAGGAGCTTGAACTCGGTGGGGGAGACGTCGATGACGCGGCGGCCGCGGCGCACCTCGTGCGAGTCCTCGTTGAGCTCCAGGTCGTGGAAGCGCAGGATCGCGTCCTCGGTGATGTCGCCGCGGGTGCGGCGCAGCACGGCGCGGATGCGGGCGACGACCTCCTCGAGGCTGAAGGGCTTGGTCACGTAGTCGTCGCCGCCGACCGTGAGGCCCTTGACTTTGTCCTCGACGGAGTCGCGGGCGGTGACGAAGACGATCGGCATGAGCCGGCCGGTCTCGCGCAGGCGGCGCGTCACCGTGAAGCCGTCCATGTCGGGCAGCATCACGTCGAGGACGACGAGGTCGGGGTGTTCCTTCTCGGCGACCTCGATCGCGGCGGAGCCGTCGGCGGCGGTGAAGACCTCGAAGCCGGCGTAACGCAGCGAGGTGGCCAGGAGTTCACGGATGTTCGGCTCGTCCTCGACGACGAGGAGGCGCGCCTCGGGCTGGGACTGGGTGCTCACCTACGTCAGGATGC
>CAKUJB010000050.1 GCA_934661165.1 uncultured Microbacteriaceae bacterium
ACCGGCTCGGCGTCGTGCCGATCCCGACCTACAAGCCGATGATCCGCAAGGACCAGGCCGACCTCGTCTACAAGAACGAGGACGCGAAGTTCGCGATGGTCGTCGAGGACATCGCCGCCCGGCACGAGCAGGGTCAGCCGGTCCTCGCGGGCACGACATCGGTCGAGAAGTCGGAGCGGCTGTCCCGCCTGCTCGCGAAGAAGGGCATCAAGCACGAGGTCCTCAACGCGAAGAACCACGCGCGCGAGGCGAAGATCGTCGCCCAGGCGGGTCGGCTCGGCTCGGTGACCGTCGCGACGAACATGGCCGGCCGCGGCACCGACATCATGCTCGGCGGCAACGCCGAGTTCATGGCGGTCGAGCGGATGCACGAGAAGGGCCTCTCGCCCGTCGAGACGCCGGAGGAGTACGAGGCCGCCTGGGACGCGGTCTTCGAGTCCGTGCGCGCCGAGACCGAGGCCGAGGCCGAGAAGGTGCGCGCGGCGGGCGGCCTCTACGTCGTCGGCACCGAGCGCCACGAGTCGCGGCGCATCGACAACCAGCTCCGCGGTCGCTCCGGCCGCCAGGGCGACCCGGGCGAGAGCCGGTTCTACCTCTCGCTCGAGGACGACCTCATGCGCCTGTTCAATGCCGGCGCGGCGGCGGCGCTCATGAAGAACGCCCCGGACGACGTCGCGATCGAGTCCGGCGTCGTCAGCCGGGCCATCCGCTCGGCGCAGTCGCAGGTCGAGTCGCGCAACGCCGAGATCCGCAAGAACGTCCTGAAGTACGACGACGTGCTCAACCGGCAGCGCGAGGCCATCTACGGTGACCGGCGGCACATCCTCGAGGGCGATGACCTGCAGGACCGCGTGCAGACCTTCCTCGAGGAGGTCATCACCGATGTCGTCGCCGCGCAGACCGCCGAGGGCGGCTCCGACGGCTGGGACCTCGAGTCGCTCTGGACCGAGCTGCGCACGCTGTTCCCCGTCTCGATCACACCCGACGACATCCGCGAGGAGGCCGGCCCGAAGGTGACTGCGAAGGTCCTCGAGCAGGAGCTCCTCGCCGACGCGCAGCTCGCCTACCAGCGCCGCGAGGCCTCCCTCGGGGAGACCGCGATGCGCGAGCTCGAGCGGCGCGTCGTGCTCTCGGTCATCGACCGTCGCTGGCGCGACCACCTCTACGAGATGGACTACCTCAAGGACGGCATCGGCCTCCGGGCGATGGCGCAGCGCGACCCGCTCGTCGAGTACCAGCGTGAGGGCTACGCGATGTTCCAGACGATGATGGGGCAGATCCGCGAGGAGACGATCGGTTTCCTCTTCAACCTCGAGGTCTCGGTGCAGTCCGGCACCGACGCGCAGCACCCGCAGGTGCAGGCCGCCGGCCTCGAGGCGCCCGCGACGCCTGCGGCGCAGCTGCAGTTCTCCGCCCCGAGCGAGGATGCCGACGGCGGCGTCGAGGTCCGGCGGGCGGGCGGTCAGGTCGATCGGAGTGCGACGGCTCGCGCCCAGCTCGTCCAGGCGCGGCAGGCGCAGGCGCCGCAGGTGCGGAACCAGGCCGAGCCGAAGGCGCGCGGCGCCTTCGGACAGGCCGTCGAGGAGCCCGCCGCGGATGCGGCCCCGCTCAACCGGCAGCAGCGCCGGAAGCAGTCGCGCGGGAAGTCATAGCCCGGCGCACCTGACCGAGCTCCGGTCTCAGAGCAGGGCGATCTCGGTCGCGCGCCAGCGACCCTCGATGGCGACGAGCCGCATCGCGAGCGCGCGCGACCGCGCGGGCGTGCGGATGACGGTCACGCATTCGACGACATCGCAGGCGGGCCGCTCGATGTGGCTCGAGCCGAATGCGACGCGCGGCCAGATCGTCGTGCGCCCGGTGATCCCCCTCGCGCGGCGCTCGAGCGTGAGACGCCGCTCCATCTTGGCGAGCACCTCCGGCTCGACCCAACGCGCGACCTGCTCGATGTCACGCGCGCCGATGATGATCTCGAAGACGCACCGCGTGAGGTTCTGCACGAGCGGTGCCGGGTCGGGCATCGACGCGGCACGGCGGCGTGGGTCCTCCGGGTCGTCGTCGACGATGCGCAGCTCGCTGCGAGCAGTGGCCGAGCGATGAACGGCAGGCAATGACATCGGTCCCCCTTGCACGAGGTCGGTGCGGGCGGCCACGGTGGCGACCGCACTGTCATGCAACCACGCGCATTCGGTATATCGGAGAGATCGCGCTCGCGCTGTGGATAACTCCGCGGCCGGTGTCGACTAGCCTGATGCGGTGTCGACCTTGAGCGATCTCGTCGAGGCGCATGGCCGCGCCAGCGCCGTCGACATCGAGTGGCTGCACCTGCTCCTCGCCGACTCGCAGCTCCTCGCCGACCTCGCCTTCGCCGACATCGTGCTCTGGGTGCCGACGCGCGACGACGACTTCATCGCCGCGGCGCTCGCGCGGCCGTCCGGCGCGGCGACCCTGTTCTACCGCGATGTCGTCGGGCAGCGGATCAAGCCGATGTGGCGCCGCCAGGTCGAGGAGGCCTACCGTACGCGGCGCATCGTCGACACGGACGCCCCCGACTGGTACGGGGAGGCGGCGACGCACGTCCGCGCCGTGCCGGTCTTCCGTCGCCTCGGCTCCGGCGACGGTCCCGAGGTCTCGCCCGAGCCGATCGCGGTCGTGACGCGGCACTCGAACCTCTCCGACACGAGGACGCCGAGCCGCCAGGAGCTCACGTTCAACCAGTGCGCGAACGAGCTCTTCGACATGATCGCCGCCGGCACGTTCCCCGATCGGGACGCGCCGAGCGTCCCGCGGCGATTCGCCCCGCGGGCCTCGGACGGCCTCATCCGCGTCGACGTCGACGGCGATGTCGCCTTCGCGAGCCCGAATGCGCTGAGCGCCTTCAACCGCCTCGGCTTCGACGGCGAGCTCGAGGGGCAGTCACTGCCGGAGGTGACGACGGAGCTCATCGGCTCCCGCGCCGTCGTCGACGAAACGCTCCCGCTCGTCGTCACGGGGCGCGCGCCGTGGCGTGCCGACGTCGAGGCGCGCGGCGTCGTCATCGCGCTCCGGGCGATCCCGATCAAGAAGGAGCTCGAACGCGCCGGCGCGGTCATCCTCGTCCGTGACGTCACGGAGGTGCGGCGGCAGGAGCGCGAGCTGCTCACGAAGGATGCGACGATCCGGGAGATCCACCACCGGGTCAAGAACAACCTGCAGACGGTCGCCTCGCTGCTGCGGATCCAGGCGCGGCGCACCCACAGCGACGAGGCGCGGGATGCGCTCAATCAGGCGATGCGGCGGGTCTCGGCGATCGCCGTCGTGCACGACACGCTCTCCGAGGGCCTCAGCCAGAACGTCGACTTCGACGTCGTCTTCGAGCGCGTCCTGCTGCTCGTCGCGGAGGTCGCGGCGGGCGGCGGCACCCGCGTCCAGCCGAAGCTCAAGGGCACCTTCGGCGAGCTGCCGAGCGAGTACGCGACCCCGCTCGCGCTCGCCCTCACCGAGCTCGTGACGAATGCGGTGGAGCACGGGCTCGCCGGACGCACCGATGGCGAGGTGCTCATCATCGCGGAGCGCACGAGCGAGCTGCTCACGGTGAAGGTCCGCGACAACGGGGTCGGCCTCGGGGAGGGCAAGGTCGGCGCGGGGCTCGGCACGCAGATCGTGCGCACGCTCATCCAGGGCGAGCTCTCCGGCTCGATCGACTGGCACACGCTCGTCGGCAGCGGCACCGAGGTGACGATCGAGGTCCCGCTCACCTGGCTGCGGCGCAAGCGCCGAGACTGAGCCAGCGAGACCTCGCGCCGCGTCGGGCGCGCCTCAGACGCGGCGGCTCAGGAGGCGCGGCGCGCGCGAGCCGCGCGGCGCTTGAGCGCGCGGCGCTCGTCCTCCGAGAGGCCGCCCCACACGCCGGAGTCCTGGGAGGTGTCCAGGGCGTACTGCAGGCACATCTCGGTGACCGGGCAGGTCGCGCAGACGGCCTTCGCCTTCTCGATCTGGTCGACGGCGGGGCCGGTGTTGCCGATCGGGAAGAAGAGCTCGGGGTCTGCGGTGAGGCACGCAGCCTTGTCACGCCAATCCATCGGGTACTACTCCATTCAGTGTTGCGGTGCTCGACCGGGCGCGGAAAACCGGGCCGGGTCGGGATGACTTCCTGAGACCGCTCACTTCGTCGGGAGCCGGAAAATCTTGCGTCATCTAGAATCTCACGGTGGTGGATTTCGGTCAACCACTTCTTTCGACCTCATCAGGACTTTCTCAGCACGCGTCGGACGGGATGGGTTTGTGACGGCACACGAAGCGGTGACACCCGATCCCGGGCACCCCGCGGTGAGGACGCTCATCGCCATCCTCTTCCTCGAGGCGGCCATGGTCGCCGCCGGCACGATCCTCATCGTCATCGGCGGCTTCGAGTCCCGGTTCACGCCGTTGACGATCGCGCTCGTCGTGACGGGCGCGCTCGTGACGCTCGGGGTCGCATTCCTCGGCATGGGACTCGTCCGGCGGCGTCGGCGCATGCTCGGCGGCGTGCTCACCTGGCAGGTGCTCCAGCTCGGCTGCTCGATCCTCGGCTTCCAGGGCTGGCTCGGTCCGGAATGGCTCGGCTGGGCCCTCCTCGTCCCCGCGATCGGCGGTGTCGTGCTGTGCCTGTCGCGACCGGTCGTCGCCGTGTACGGCGGCGAGCCGAAGGGCCACTGACCCGGGTCAGACCCCCAGCAGACGGCGGACGCGGCCGACGTGACCGGTCGCCTTGACGTTGTAAAGGGCGTGCTCGATACGACCTTCGGCGTCGATGACGAACGTCGAGCGGATGACACCCTCGTACCATCTGCCGTAGTTCTGCTTGGGCCCCCAGGCCCCGTAGTCGGCGAGCACCTCATGCTCGGGGTCCGACAGGAGCGGGTAGCCGAGCGTGTCGCGGTCGGCGAAGCGGGCCTGCTTGTCGACATCGTCGGGGGAGATGCCGAGCACGGCGACGCCGGCGCCGGCGAGCGCGGCCTCCGAGTCCCGGAAGTCGCAGGCCTCGAGCGAGCAGCCCGGCGTCATCGCCTGCGGGTAGGCGAAGAGCACGACGCGGCGGCCCCGATAATCGGCGAGCCGCACCGTGCGTCCCGTCTGGTCCGGCAGCGCGAACTCGGGCGCAGTGTCGCCGGGGGCGAGGCGGGGCGGGGCGGGGTGCTCGGTCTGCATCACCGATCCACCCTATGGGGCGCCTCGACTGGAAGCGCGGCCCGCCGGGATGGTAGACTTGCTCCTCGGTCCGACGGGGATCTCACGAAGTCCGGCGGATCATGCACCTCTAGCTCAATGGCAGAGCAACTGACTCTTAATCAGTGGGTTCCGGGTTCGAGTCCCGGGGGGTGTACTGACAGCGGGCCTGGTCGACGACCGGGCCCGTTCTCGTCGGCCCCGAGTCCTCGTCGCCCGAGCGGCGGCGTCCGCGGCGGCGCCGCCCGTCTGGGTCGCAGCGCCTCGAACGCCGCGCCGAGGCGCAGCAGCGCGGCATCGTCGTAGGCGCGCCCCGCGAAGGTGAGCCCGACCGGCATCCCGAGGTCGGCGAGCAGCCCCATCGGCACCGTCACGGTCGGGATGCCGAGGTGCCGGACGACGAGGTTGCCGTTGGCGACCCAGACGCCGTTGCGCCAGCCGAGCTCCGCGCTCGCGGCGTCGACGTCCATGTCGGCCGGCGCGACGTCGGCGACCGCGGGCCAGACGAGCGCGTCGAGCTCCGCCGCATCCATCCAGTCCTCGAGGTCGATGCGCCGCGTCGCCTCGAGCCCGCGGAGCCCGGTCGCCAGGTCGGCGAAGTCCTCGAGCCGCGTCCCGGGATGCGCGCGCACCCATTCGGGGTAGGCGGCGATGTCGTCGTCGAAGCCCGTGTAGCGGTCGGGCAGCGCCCCCGGCGGTGGCGGGAAGATCCGGGCGCCGTCGATCCCCGCGAGCCCGGCGAGCGCGGGATCGCCGTTGGCCGCGAGGAAGTCGTCCCATGCCCAGGCGCTGAGGTCGCGGATCTCGCGGTGCAGGTACGCGGGCGGGACGAGTCCGCGCGTCGCGATCGTCGGGGCGCCGGCCCGGTCGCCCTCGTAGTTCGTCACGACGGGGAGGTCGACCTCGACGACCACCGCGCCGGCGGCCTCGAGGTCCGCGCGAGCGCGAGCCCACAGCTCGAGGACGCTCGGCCGCGGGACGATGCGCTGCCCGGTCGGACCGCCGATGCCCGGCCGCGGCCCGGTCCCCGCGAGCGGGTCGGTCCCGAGATACATGCGGGGCACCCCGATGCGACGGCGGGCGAATGCGCGGCCGCCGCTCGCGCCGGGCTCGCCTCCCGCATTCCTCGCGCTCGCGAGCCCGGCCACCGCGTCGCGCGTGCGCGCGGCATCCGGCAGCGCGACCCACGGCTGCGCGCGCCAGAAGTCGCCCCGGGTCTCCGGGTCGGCGACGGCGATGACGGCGAGCACCTCGAAGAGGTCGGCCATCGAACGGGTGTGGGGGACGAGCACGTCCATCGTCGGGACGAGCGGCCAGGTGCCGCGGGTCGAGACGACGCCGCGGGACGGCGTGTACGCGCAGAGCGCGTTGTGCGAGGCGGGGCCCCGGCCGCTCGACCACGTCTCGCCGCCGAGGCCGAAGGCGGCGAGGCTCGCGGCCGTCGCGGTGCCGGAGCCGCTCGACGAGCCGGAGGCGAAGGGCGCGGTGAGGTACGCGGCCTGGTACGGGCTCTCGGCGCGGCCGTACAGCCCGCGCTGCATGCCGCCGTTGGCCATCGGCGGCATGTTCGTGAGTCCGAGGCAGATCGCGCCGCCGTCCCGGAGCCGGTCGATGACCCAGGCGTCGCGCTGCGCGACGAGCTCGGCGAAGGCCGGGCTGCCCGCGGCGGCCGTAAGTCCACGGACGAGGTAGCTGTCCTTCGCGGTGTACGGGATGCCGTCGAGCGGGCCGCGCACGTCGCCCCGCGATCGGCGCGCGTCGGATGCCGCGGCCTCGGCGAGCGCCGCGGGGTTCTGGACGACGACCGAGTTGAGCGCCGTCGCCGTCCCGGGCGCGTCGTAGGCGGCAATGCGCGCGAGATGCGCCTCGACGAGCTCCACCGCCGTGACGCGGCCGTCCTCGAGGGCGCCGCGGAACTCGGCGATCGTCGCCTCGGCGACCTCGATCACGCGGCCGCCCCGGTCGCGGCGGGCAGCGCCGGCTGCTGCTGCGTGATGCAGTGGATGCCGCCGCCGCGGGCGAAGAGCTCCCGTGCGTCGACCGTCACGACGCGTCGCCCCGGGTAGGCCTCGGCAAGGATCGCCCGAGCCCGCGCGTCGGCCGCGGGCTCGCCGAAGCCGCACGCGATGACCCCGCGATCGACGACGACGTGGTTGACGTAGCTCCAGTCGACGAAGCCCTCGGCGTCCCGCAGCGTCGCCGGGGCCGGGAGCTCGACGATCTCCAGTCGACGCCCGGCGGCATCCGTCGCCTCCCGGAGGACCGCCGCGAGCTCGACGCCGAGCGCGTGGTCGGGGTGCCCCGCGTCCCGCTGGGCGTGGAGGAGCACGCGTCCGGGCGTCGGCATCGTCGCGACGATGTCGATGTGGCCGTTCGTGCCGAAGTCCGCGTAGTCGCGGTGCAGCCCCCGCGGGAGCCAGATGAATGCGCGGCCCCCGATCGTGCGCGCGAGCTCGGCCTCGACGCTCGCCCGGTCCGCGTAGGGGTTGCGCCTCGGGTCGAGCTGCACGGTCTCGGTGAGCAGCACGGTGCCCTCGCCGTCGACGTGGAGGCCGCCGCCCTCGGCGACGAGCAGCGAGCTCACGAGCTCGGCGCCGGCGGCGGCCGCGACGAGGCGGCCGTGCTCGGCGGCGAGCGTCCAGTCGGCCCATGGCCGATCCCCCCAGCCGTTGAATCGCCAGTCGACGGCGCCGAGCACGCCAGGGCGATCGTCGTCGAGGACGAAGGTCGGGCCGCTGTCGCGCAGCCAGTACTCGTCGATGGGAGCCTCGAGCAGCTCGACGGCCCCGCCGAGCATCCGGCGCGCGCGGGCCAGCTCACTCGGGTCGACGAGCATCGTCACGGGCTCGAACTCGGCGATGGCGGCGGCGACCGCGGCCCACGCGGCGAAGCACGCCTCGCGGTCCGTCTCGGTGGCGCCCGCCGTGGCCCCCGCGACCGGGAAGGCCATCCAGGTCCGCTCGTGCGGCGTGGTCTCCGCGGGCATGCGCCAGGACATGCCCCATCCTCGCACTCGGCGCGCTCCGACCACTAGCGTTGGCCCATGGAGGCCGCGGAGCTCATCGCCCGGCCCGAGGTGCAGGCGGCGCTGCGCGGGGCGGGCACCCCGTTCTTCGTGCTCGAGCGCGCCGCGGTCCGCCGCGCCTACCGCGCGCTGCGCGCCGCGCTGCCGCAGGTCGAGCACCACTACGCGGTGAAGGCGCTGTCCCATCCCGAGGTGCTCCGGGTGCTCGCCGAGGAGGGTGCGGGCTTCGACGTCGCGACGACCGCGGAGCTCGACGCGGTGCTCGCAGCCGGTGTCCCGCCCGAGCGGATCATCCACACGCATCCGCATAAGAAGCCGCGCGACATCCAGGACGCGATCGCTCGCGGCGCCCGCGCATTCGTCGCCGACTCGGATGCCGAGCTCCGGAAGCTCGCCGAGCACGCACCCGGCGTCGAGGTCCTCGCGCGGCTCGCATTCCAGAACGAGCATGCACTCATCGATCTCTCGTCGAAGTTCGGGCTGTACCCGGTCGAGGTCGACGGCTTCCTCGAGTACGCGGCCGGGCTCGGCGTGCGCATCGTCGGGTTCAGCTACCACGTCGGCTCGCAGAACGCCGACCTCGGCATCGCCCGGGACTCGCTCCGCGCGGCGATCGACCGGCTCGACGCGGCCCGTGCCGCAGGGCACCCCGCGGACGTCGTCGACATCGGCGGCGGATTCCCCGTGCGCTACACCGCGCCGGTGCCGAGCCTCGACGAGATCGCCGCGGTGCTCGCGCCGATCATGGCCGGCCGTCCCGACATCCGCTTCCTCGCGGAGCCCGGACGGCTCCTCGCCGCGGGGGCGCTGCACCTGGTGACGAGCGTCGTGTCGACGGCGCATCGGCCGGGGGACGGGACCGACTGGGTCTTCGTCGACGACGGGCTCTTCGGCGGCTACACGAATGTGCTGACCGACCACGTCATGCCGCCGATCCACGCGATGGTGCCGGGCGACCGCGAGCCGAGGCCGCAGACGCTCGGCGGGCCGACGTGCGACTCCTCGGACGTCATCGCGCGGGACCTCGTGCTGCCGCGGCTCGAGATCGGCGACCTGCTCGTCTCACCGCTCATGGGCGCCTACACGCTCGAGCTCGCGACGCGGTTCAACGGCATCCCGCCGACGCGGGTCATCGTCCTCGAGGAGTGATCGCGGGACTCAGTTCTCGCCGGACTCGAGCGCCCGGACCGCCTTCGTCTCCTCGACGACCGTGCCGACGGCGATCGCGACGCTGATGCCCCAGCCGACCCACATGAGCGCGAGCCGCCAGTCCCGCGGCCCGTGCCGCGATGCCTGGATCGGCCCCCACGCCCCCGCGACGGCGCTGAGCACGGCCGTGTTGAAGATGAATCGGCGCATGCCATCACGCTACCTGCATTCCACCAGGGCGCACAGGTCGGCCTCGGCGTCGCCGCGGGGCGGCGGCGTGGGAGCCGCTCGGTAGAATCGACCGACGCCGCGCACCGCCGCATCGCCACGACCGACCGACGCTGGGAGGACCGCCCCTGTTCATCGTCGTCCTGGCGTTCGCCGCACTCGCCCTCCTCGCCCCGCCCCTCGTCCGACGGTTCGGTCCCGCGGCGTTCCCGGTGCTCGCGCTCGGGCCGGCGGCAGGTGCGGTCCACGCGGTCGTCGTCGCCGGCCCCGTCCTCGCCGGCGCGCCGCTCGTCGAGCGGATCGAGTGGATCCCGCAGCTCGGGGTCGCGCTCGAGCTCCGGATGGACGGGCTGTCCTGGCTCCTCGCGATGATCGCGACCGTCGTCGGCGCGCTCGTGCTCGTGTACTGCGCGCGCTACTTCAGCCCGAGCGAGCCCGGGCTGGGGCGCTTCGCCGCGGTCCTCACCGCCTTCGCGGGCGCGATGTACGGACTCGTGCTCGCCGACGACGTCTTCCTCCTCCTCGTCTTCTGGGAGGCGACGAGCGTCCTGTCGTATCTGCTCATCTCGCACCGGTTCACGCTGAAGGCGAGCCGTGGCGCCGCGCTCGAGGCGCTGCTCGTCACGACGCTCGGCGGCCTGTCGATGCTCGTCGGGCTCGTCATGCTCGTCGTCCAGACGGGGCGCACGACGCTGACGGGCATTGTCGAGGCCGCACCGGACGGGCCGCTCGCCATCGTCGCGGTCATGCTCGTGCTCGTCGGGGCGCTGTCGAAGTCCGCGCTCTTCCCGTTCCACTTCTGGCTGCCGGGGGCGATGGCGGCGCCGACGCCGGTGAGCGCCTACCTGCACGCCGCGGCGATGGTCAAGGCGGGCATCTACCTCGTCGCTCGGCTCGCGCCCGGCTTCGCGGAGCTCCCCGGATTCCGCGAGAGCCTCATCGGGCTCGGCATCGTGACCCTCCTGCTCGGCGGGGTCATCTCGATGCGGCAGACCGACCTCAAGCTCGTGCTCGCGTACGGCACCGTGAGCCAGCTCGGCCTCCTCGTCACCGTGCTCGCGGTCGGCACGCAGGCGGCGGGGCTCGCGGGACTCGCGATGCTGCTCGCGCACGCGCTGTCGAAGGCCGCGCTCTTCCTCGTCGTCGGCATCATCGACCA
>CAKUJB010000051.1 GCA_934661165.1 uncultured Microbacteriaceae bacterium
ATGTTCCACGCCTACGGCCTGACGCTCTGCCTCACGCTCGCGATGTCGATCGGCGCCCGCCTCGTGCTCTTCCCGAAGTTCGACCCGGACCTCGTGCTCAAGGTGCTGAAGAAGCGGCCCGCGACGCTCTTCCCCGCCGTGCCGCCGATCTACGCGAAGACGATGGCCGCGGCGAAGGAGCAGGGCGTCTCGCTCCAGGGCACCCTCATCGGCATCTCCGGCGCGATGCCGCTGCCGACCGACGTCGTCGAGCCGTGGGAGGCGCTCACGGGCGGCTACCTCGTCGAGGGCTACGGGCTGAGCGAGTGCTCGCCCGTGCTCACGGCGAACCCCGTCGCGGACAATCGCCGCGTCGGCACGATCGGCCTCCCGCTGCCGTCGACCGAGATCCGGGTCGTCGACCGGGCCGACCCCTCCGTCGAGGTCCCGTACGGTCAGGAGGGCGAGCTCGTCGCCCGCGGCCCGCAGGTCTTCCAGGGGTACTTCAACAACCCGGCCGAGACGGCGAAGGTCTTCGTCGAGGCGACCGATGGCGGGGATCCCTGGTTCCGCACGGGCGACATCGCGGTGATGGACGCCGACGGCTTCATCCGCATCGTCGACCGGATCAAGGAGCTCATCATCACCGGTGGCTTCAACGTCGCACCGAGCGAGGTCGAGGACGCGATCCGCCGCCACCCCGCGATCGCGGACATCGCGGTCGTCGGCCTCCCGGACGACGCGCAGGGCGAGCGGGTCGTCGGCGCGGTCGTCCTCGAGCCGGGCGAGGCGTACGACGAGGAGGAGGTCCGCGAGTTCGCGCGTGGCGTCCTTGCCGCCTACAAGGTGCCGAAGCGGCTCACCGTCATCGACGAGCTGCCGCGCTCGCTCATCGGCAAGGTGCTGCGCAAGCAGGTGCGGGAGGCGCTGCTCGCGCAGCAGTGAGCCTCGGGGGAGGCTGTCCCCTGATCACGTGGTGCCGACCTCACCGCGGAGCGCCTAGCCTGGGGGCATGACAACGACGTCATCGTCCAAGCCCTGGCTCGCGGCATACGCGCCCGGCGTCCCCCACGAGGTGCCGCCGGTCACGGTCTCGCTGCACGAGTTCTTCGCCGACTCCGCCGCGCGGCACCCGAACGCCCCGGCCCTCGAGTTCTTCGGCCGTCGGACGACCTACCACGAGCTGCAGTCCGAGATCGATCGCGCGGCGGAGGGGCTGCGACTGCTCGGCGTACGGCCCGGCGACCGCGTCGCGATCAACCTGCCGAACTGCCCGCAGCACATCGCCGCCTTCTACGCGATTCTCCGCCTCGGCGCGATCGTCGTCGAGCACAACCCGCTCTACACGGCGGCGGAGCTCGAGCGGAACTTCCGCGACCACGGCGCCAAGGTCGCGATCGCCTGGCGCAAGGTCGTCCCTGCGCTGCAGCAGCTGCCCGCCGACGTGCGGCCCGACACGATCATCGACGTCGACCTCGTCGCGGCGCTCCCGCCGAGGATGCGGCTCATGCTCCGGCTGCCGATCCGGAAGGCGCGGGAGGCGCGGGCGGCGCTCACGGAGGAGGTCGTCGGCACGATCGGCTGGCCGCTCCTGCTCGCCGACTCGCCGATCGACCCCGCCATACCCGGCCCCGCGCCGGAGGACACGGCCCTGCTGCTCTACACCTCCGGCACGACCGGGGCCCCCAAGGGCGCGATGCTTAGCCACGCGAACCTCATCACGAATGCGCAGCAGATCGTCGCGTGGACCCCGACCGTGTCGGCGCCGGGCGCGGTCGTCTACGGCGTCATGCCGATGTTCCACGCGTACGGGCTCTCGCTCGGCCTCACGTACGCGATGAGCATCGGCGCGAAGCTCGTGCTCTTCCCCCGCTTCGACCCCGACATGGTCCTCGACGCGGTGCGACGCGAGCCGGCCGACCTCTTCGCCGGCGCCCCGCCGATCTACCAGAAGGTCATCGCCCGGGCACGGGAGCGCGGCGTCTCACTGCAGGGCATCGGGCTCGGCGTCTCGGGCGCGATGCCGCTGCCGCTCGACATCGCGGCCCCGTGGGAGGAGATGACGGGCGGCATGCTCGTCGAGGCGTACGGGCTGTCGGAGACCTCCCCGGCCCTCATCGCGAACCCGATCTCGGAGCTGCGCCGCGTAGGCTGGATCGGCGTGCCGATCTCCTCGACGGACGTCCGCGTCGTCGACCCGGAGGAGCCGACGCGCGAGGTGCCGCTGGGGGAGCAGGGCGAGATCGTCGGCCGCGGCCCGCAGGTCTACCAGGGCTACTGGGGCAGGCCGGAGGAGACGGCGGCGACGTTCGTGCGCGCCGACGACGGCGGCGCCGACTGGTTCCGCACGGGCGACATCGGGGTCATGGACGAGCACGGCTTCGTCCGCGTCGTCGACCGGATCAAGGAGCTCGTCATCACGGGCGGCTTCAACGTCGCCCCGAGCGAGGTCGAGCAGGCCCTCCGCGAGCACCCGTCGATCGAGGACCTCGCGGTCGTCGGGCTGCCGGACCCGAGCTCGGGGGAGGCCGTCGTCGCCGCGGTCGTGCTCGACGAGGTCGCCGAGCTCGACGAGGCGGCGATCCGGGCGTGGGCGCGCGAGCGCCTCACCCCGTACAAGGTCCCGAAGCGGATCATTGCGATCGACGAGCTGCCGCGCAACATCCTCGGCAAGGTGCTGCGGCGCCAGGTCCGGCTCGACCTGGAGGCCAAGGGCTGACATCGGGAGGAATGCGCATTCCTCCCGATCCCCGGCTCAGTGCGAGTCGGTCGCCTCGACCTCGCTGCGGTCACCGGACCACAGGGTGTGGAAGGTGCCGTCGCGGTCGACGCGCCGGTAGGTGTGCGCGCCGAAGAAGTCGCGCTGCCCCTGCACGAGCGCGGCCGGCAGCCGGTCTGCGCGCAGGCCGTCGTAGTAGGCGAGGCTCGCCGCGAAGGCGGGCACGGGCACGGCACTGTCGAATGCGCGGCGCACGACCCGCCGCCAGGCCGTCTCCGTCTCGCCGAGCGCCGCGCGGAAGTACGGGGCCGCGAGCAGCAGCGGCAGCGTCGGCTCGGCGGCGTACGCCTCGGTGATGCGGTCGAGGAACCGCGCCCGGATGATGCAGCCCGCGCGCCAGATCCTGGCCATCGCCCCGAGCTCGATGTCCCAGCCGTACTCGGCGGCGCCGGCGCGGATGAGGTCGAAGCCCTGCGAGTACGCGACGATCTTCGAGGCGTAGAGCGCCTGGCGGATGTCCTCGATCGCCGCCGCCTGCTCCGCCGCCGGGAGCACCTCGACGTCCGTCGCGCGCCGACCCGGCAGTGTCGAGGCCGCGGCCCGCTGCGCGGACTGCGCCGACAGCGAGCGCGCGAAGAGGGCCTCGGCGATGCCCGCGAGGGGGACGCCGAGCGCCGCGGCGTTCTGCACGGTCCACGCACCGGTGCCCTTGGCCCCGGCCTGGTCGAGGATGACGTCGACGAGCGGCGCGCCGGTGTCGGCGTCGACCTGGCGGAGCACCTCGGCGGTGATCTCGATGAGGTACGACTCGAGCTCGCCGCGATTCCACTCGGCGAAGATGTCGGCGATCTCGGCCGGCCGCCGCCCGGTCAGCCGCCGGATGAGGTCGTACGCCTCGGCGATGAGCTGCATGTCCGCGTACTCGATGCCGTTGTGGACCATCTTGACGAAGTGGCCGGCGCCGTCGGTGCCGACGTGCGTGACGCACGGCTCGCCGTCGGCGACCGCCGCGATCGAGCGCAGGATGGGCCCGAGGGTCTGCCAGGACTCCGCCGTGCCGCCCGGCATGATGCTCGGCCCGTTGAGGGCGCCCTCCTCGCCGCCGGAGATGCCCGCACCGACGAAGTGGATGCCGGTCGCCCGCACCGCGGCCTCGCGGCGGATCGTGTCGGTGAACAGCGCATTCCCGCCGTCGACGATGATGTCGCCAGGCTCGAAGACTTCGACGAGCGCGTCGATGACGGCGTCCGTCCCCGCGCCCGCCTTCACCATGATGATCGCGGTGCGCGGCCGCGAGAGGGCCGCGGCGAACTCGGCGTAGTCCGCCGTCGGGATGAAGCCCGCCTCGGGGTGCTCGGCTACGAGCTCCGCGGTGCGGGTCGGCGTGCGGTTGTAGATCGCGACCGTGTTGCCCTCGCGCGAGGCGAGATTGCGGGCGAGGTTCGAGCCCATCACCGCGAGACCGACCACACCGATATTCGCCTGCATCACGGGCACCAGCCTAGAGGCGCGCTCCCGCGCTCACCGTGCTCGTGCTGGGATTCCTGCCGGGTGCGGGTGCAGGGGCCGAGAATCCCAGCACCCGGCCAGAATCCCAGCGCGCGGCGCAGCGGCAACGGCGGCTGGCCGGTGGGGCCGCGGGGGTGAGGCAGACTTGGTCGGTGCGTCGCTCCCTCCCGGTCATCATCGGGGGCGTCCTCATCATCTCGCTGCTGACGCTCAACCTCCGTGTCCTCATCTCGGCCCTCTCGCCGATCGTCGACTGGGTCGCCGTCGACATCGAGCTCACAGTCGCCGACCTCGCCGTGCTCGGTTCGCTCGCGCCCGCGTGCTTCGCGGTCTTCGGGCTGCTCGCGCCCATGCTCATCCGGCGCCTCGGCCTCGACTGGAGCGGCATCATCGCGCTCGGCGTCCTCGCGATCAGCCACGTGCTGCGCGGCGCCGCCGACACCGCGCCGATGCTCATCGCCGCGAGCTTCATCGGGCTCGCCGCGTGCGGCATCGGCAACGTCGTGCTGCCCGGGCTCGTCAAGCGCTGGTTCCCGCGCCACATCCCGCTCATGACCGCCGTCATGGGCGCGATGTACGCGACGAGCGTCGGCATGGGCAGCGGCGTGACCCAGGTGCTCGCGGCCCAGCTCGGCTGGCGGATCGCCCTCGGCAGCTGGGCACTGCTCGCGATCGTCTCGATCCTCACCTGGCTCCCCGTCGCGATCACGCTGCAGCGCCGTCGCGGGCGGGCGGTCGCCGCCGAGGAACTCGACCCGCCCGGCCCGAAGCCGTCCCTCGCGGTGCTCGTGCGCTCCCCGCTCGCGTGGGGGATCGCGGGGATCATGGGCACGGGGACCTTCTCGGTCTATGCGATCTTCGCCTGGCTGCCGCAGATCCTCCAGGAGCGCTCCGGCGTCGGGATCGAGGAGGCGGGCCTGCTCCTCACGTTCTACGGCCTCATGGGCATCGTCATCAACGTCGCGACCGTCATCTTCGGCTGGATGCGCCACGCGACGATCGGCTTCACGATCGCCGGTGTCACGACCCAGTCGATCGGCACCCTCGGCCTCCTCCTCGCGCCGGACACGGCGATCGTGCTCTGGGTCGCGCTGCTCGGGCTCGGGCCGTTCCTCCAGCAGGTGAGCCTCATCCTCTTCGGCGAGCGCGCGAAGGACGAGGGCGAGACGGTCGCGCTCGCGGGATTCGTCCAGGCGATCGGCTTCAGCGTCGCGACCCTCGGGCCGATCCTCTTCGGCTGGCTCCACAGCGCGACCGGCGAGTGGACCTCGGCGCTCTGGCTCATGCTCGGCCTCCAGGCGGTCGCCCTCGTGAGCATGCTCGGCCTGCGCTACCCGACGATCCACGACCGGCGGATCCCCCGCAAGTGACTGCTAGACTCGGCGACCGACCAAGGCGAGGGCGCGACCGATCGGGATGCGCCGTGATCGACAAGGAAAGAGAGACTTCGTCATGAACGCTGAGCTGAGCAACCGCATCGAGGCCGAGGCCCGTGCCTCCTTCGGCAAGGGTGCGGCGCGCCGCATCCGCGCCGCCGGCAAGATCCCGGCCGTCATCTACGGCCACGGCACGGCCCCCCGCCACGTCACGCTGCCTGGCCACCAGGTCACGCTGCTGCTGCGCAAGGCGAACCAGGTGCTCGAGCTCGCGATCGAGGGCGACGAGGCGCTCGCGCTCGTCAAGGACGTGCAGCGCGACCCGGTGCGCCAGATCATCGAGCACATCGACCTCATCGTCGTCAAGAAGGGCGAGCGCGTCCACGTCGAGGTGCCCGCGCATATCGAGGGCATCCCGGCGCCGTCGACGACCGTCCTGCAGGACGCCGTGACGCTGCGCCTCGACGTCGAGGCGACGCACATCCCCGAGCGCGTCATCATCGACATCACGGGGCTCGAGGCCGGCACGCACATCACCGCGGGCGACCTCCCGGTCCCGGCGGGCGCGATCCTGCTCGACGACCCGGACCTCCTCATGGTGACCATCTCGGGCAAGGCGTCAGCCGCCGAGATCGAGGCCGAGGAGGCGGCGGAGGCCGCTGCCGCGGCGGGCGGGGACGAGGCCGCGTCGGCCGAGGACGCCCCCGCGGAGTAAGTGGACGACCAGCTGCTCGTCGTCGGCCTCGGCAACCCGGGGCCCCAGTACGCGGGCAACCGGCACAACGTCGGCCAGATGGTCGTCGACGTGCTCGCGGCCCGCGCCGCGGCGGGCTTCAAGTCGCACAAGGCCGGTGCCCTCGTTGCCGAGGGACGGCTGCGCCCCGGCGGCCCGAAGCTGCTGCTCGCGAAGCCTGGCACGTACATGAACCTGTCGGGCGGCCCGGTCGCCGGCCTCGCGCGGTTCTTCAAGATCGAGGCACCGCGGGTCGTCGTCGTCCACGACGAGCTCGACCTCGACTACGACACCGTCCGGATCAAGTCCGGCGGCGGCCACGGCGGCCACAACGGCCTCCGCGACATCATCGCGCGCCTCGGGACGCAGGACTTCGTCCGGGTGCGAGTCGGCATCGGGCGGCCACCGGGTCGGCAGGATCCCGCCGACTATGTGCTCCGCGATTTCGGCGCCGAGGAGCGCCGGACCCTGCCGATCCTCCTCGAGGACGCCGCGGACGCGGTCGAGCGCATCGCCGCCGACGGCCTCCTCGCCGCGCAGGGCGTCGTCAACCAGCGCGGCTGAGCCGGCTCACCAGGGGGTGGGTCGCTCGGCGTCCTTCTCGCTGTCCGGGGTGATCGCCTGCAGCTCGCCGCCGCCCGCGCGGATGCACACCCAGCGCAGCTCGCTCGGCGAGTCCGGCAGCGCCTGGAGGTGGCGCCACACATCCTGGCCGACGCGCACCGCGGTGCCCCACTGCACGTCGATGACCTCGTCGTCGAGCGCCATGCGGCCCTGGCCGTCGAGGAAGAGATAGATCTCCTCGAGCCGCGCGTGCCGGTGCCAGAAGGGGGACTGCCCGCCGGGGGCGAGGGCGTTGACGCTGAGCCCGATGAACTGCGTGGCCAGCTGCTTGTCGACGAACTGCTTGCCTCGGCTCAGCCACTCATCGGGTGCGCCGAGCTCGAGAACCTCGTAACCGCTCATGTCCGCCACGCTACCCCCATGCCCCGCGGACTACACTTCTGCGGTGAGTCTGACGGGAGTGCCTGCCGCGATCGGCGCCGACCCCGCGCTCGACCCGGTCCTCGCCGATGTCCGCGCCGACGCCGACTTCTCCTGCGTCGAGGGCGCCCGCATCCCCCTCCTCGCACGGCTGCTGCGCGAGCCCGACGGCCCGCGCGCGCTGCTCGCGGTCGTCGCGACGAGCCGGGAGGCGGAGGGAGTCGGCGAGGCGTTCCGCGCGTACCTCCCCGAGGCGGAGGTCGCCGAGCTGCCCTCCTGGGAGACGCTGCCCCATGAGCGGCTCAGCCCGTCCGCCGACACCGTCGGCCGTCGGCTCGCGGCGCTCCGCGCGCTGCGCCGGTGGCGCGAGGGGGACCGGACCCGCCCATTCGTCCTCGTCGCCGCTGTCCGCGCGGCGCTGCAGCCGCTGCTGCCCGGCGTCGCCGGCCTCGAGCCGATCGCGCTGACCGTCGGCGGCCGCGGCCACGACCTCTCGGCGCTCGCGGCCGAGCTCGTCGCCCTCGCGTATGCCCGCGTCGACCTCGTGACCCGCCGGGGCGAGTTCGCGGTCCGCGGCGGCATCCTCGACGTCTTCCCCCCGCAGTCGGAGCACCCGCTCCGGCTCGAGTTCTTCGGCGACGAGCTCGAGACCGCGCGCGAGTTCGGCGTCGCCGACCAGCGCAGCGCGGGCGAGCCGCTCGCGGCCGGCGCGGCGATCGAGCTGCCGCCGGCCCGCGAGTTCCTCATCACCGACGCCGTCCGGCAGCGGGCGCGCGAGATGCACGGCGAGTTCCCTGCGCTCGACGGCATGCTCGCGAAGCTCGCCGAGGGCATCCCCGTCGAGGGCATGGAGTCGCTCGCCCCCGCGCTCGTCGACGGCTTCGAGCCGCTGCCGCGGCTGCTGCCGGAGGACGGCGCGATCGCGATCCTCGGGCCGGAGCGCGTCGCGACCCGCGCCGTGCACCTCGTCGAGACGAACCGCGAGTTCCTCGCCGCGGCCTGGACCGCGGCGACGGCGGGCGGCGAGGCGCCCATCGACCTGAGCGCCGACCTCCGGCACCGCCTCGGGGCGGGGGAGTTCCTCACCGTCGCACAGCTCCGGGAGCGATCCGGGGGCCGCACCTGGTGGACGGTGAGCGCCTTCGACGACGGCGACGAGGATGCGGTGCGGCTCGCCGCGGGCCAGGTGCCCGTCTTCACCGGCCACGCCGACGCCGCGATCGACCATGTCGGCGACCGGCTCCGCGACGGCTGGTCGCTCGCGATCGTCGCCGAGGGCACGGGCCTCCTCGACCGCGCCGCCTCGCTCCTCGCCGACCGCGAGCTCGCCGCGCGGCACGCCGACGACCTCCCCCCTGATCCCGAGGCGGGCGTCGCCTACCTCGTGCGGGGCCAGGTCGAGGCCGGGCTCGAGCTCAAGGGCGCGAAGCTCGCGGTCATCGCCGAGAGCGAGTTCTTCGGCCGCGCCGCCGCCTACCGACAGGGCGCACCGCGTCGGCTCGCCAGTCGGCGCCGGAACGTCGTCGACCCGCTGCAGCTCAAGGCCGGCGATCACGTCGTCCACCAGACGCACGGCATCGGGCAGTTCGTCGAGCTCGTCGAGCGCGAGGTGTCGACGGGCGGTCGTGGCGCGGTGAAGACGACTCGCGAATTCCTCGTCCTTGAGTACGCGCCGTCGAAGCGAGGCGGCCCGCGCGACCGGCTCTACGTGCCCACCGACCAGCTCGACCTGCTCACCCGATACGTGGGCGGCGAGGCGCCGACGCTGTCGAAGATGGGTGGCAGCGACTGGTCGGCGGCGAAGGGGAGGGCCCGGAAGGCGGTCCGAGACATCGCCGTCGAGCTCGTGAAGCTCTACGCCGCACGGATGGCGTCGAAGGGTCACGCATTCGCCCCCGACAGCCCGTGGCAGGGGGAGCTCGAGGACGCGTTCCCCTTCGCTGAGACGCCCGATCAGCTCACGACGATCGACGAGGTGAAGGCCGACATGGAGCGGCCCATCCCGATGGACCGCCTGCTGTCGGGGGACGTCGGCTTCGGCAAGACCGAGGTCGCCGTCCGAGCCGCGTTCAAGGCGATCCAGGGCGGCAAGCAGGTCGCGATGATCGTGCCGACCACCCTCCTCGTCAAGCAGCACGCGGAGACCTTCGCGGAGCGATTCGCCGGCTTCCCCGTGCAGCTGCGCTCACTGAGCCGATTCCAGACCGAGAAGGAGTCGCGCGAGACGATCGACGGCCTCGCCGATGGCACCGTTGACATCGTCATCGGGACCCACCGGCTGCTCAGCACCGGGATCGCGTTCAAGGACCTCGGCCTCGTCATCATCGACGAGGAGCAGCGCTTCGGCGTCGAGCACAAGGACGCGCTCAAGAAGCTCAAGACGAATGTCGACGTGCTCGCGATGACCGCGACCCCGATCCCGCGGACCCTCGAGCTCGCGGTCACCGGCATCCGCGAGATGTCGACCCTGGCGACGCCGCCCGAGGACCGGCATCCGATCCTCACCTTCGTCGGCCCGAGCTCCGACAAGCAGATCGCCGCGGCGATCCACCGCGAGCTGCTCCGCGAGGGCCAGGTGTTCTTCGTCCACAACCGGGTCGCCTCCATCCAGGCGACCGCGGCCCGACTCGCCGAGCTCGTGCCCGAGGCCCGCATCGCCGTCGCGCACGGGCAGCTGAGCGAGGAGGCGCTCGAGCGGGTCATGCTCGACTTCTGGGAGCGACGGGCCGATGTCCTCGTCGCCACGACGATCATCGAGACCGGCCTCGACATCCCGAATGCGAACACGCTCATCATCGACCGGGCCGACAAGTACGGGCTCAGCCAGCTCCACCAGCTGCGCGGCCGGGTCGGCCGCGGCCGGGAGCGCGCCTACGCGTACTTCCTCTACGACCCGGACAAGCCGCTCACGGAGCACGCCGAGGAGCGGCTGCGCACGATCGCCGCGGCGAACGAGCTCGGCGCCGGGATGCAGATCGCGCTGAAGGACCTCGAGCTGCGCGGCGCGGGCAACATCCTCGGGGCGGAGCAGTCCGGGCACATCGCGGGCGTCGGCTTCGACCTGTACCTGCGGATGATCGGCGAGGCCGTCGCCGACTTCCGCGG